>NZ_JBMPOQ010000001.1:305631-668465 GCF_049340505.1 Undibacterium sp. Dicai25W
ATACACCATTCTTTAACAACTACCGTCCACAGTTCTACTTCCGCACAACGGACGTAACTGGTTCGATCGAGTTGCCAAAAGACAAAGAAATGGTGATGCCTGGTGATAACGTATCTATCACAGTAAAACTGATCAACCCGATCGCGATGGAAGAAGGCTTGCGCTTCGCTATCCGTGAAGGCGGTCGTACTGTTGGTGCGGGCGTTGTTGCAAAAATTATCGAGTAATTCGTAATTTTGTAGTACACTAGTCGGCTGCCGTGTTTTTAAGCACGTCAGCCGCTTTTTTTTAGTATTCGCTCTTTGTAAAAATCGCCACACTCACTGAGTAGTTGGCTCGTTCTTTATAGGAAATAGCATGTCCACACAAAATCAAAAGATCCGCATCCGTCTGAAAGCATTTGATTACAAATTGATCGATCAATCTGCTTTGGAAATCGTTGAAACAGCTAAGCGCACTGGCGCTGTTGTTAAAGGTCCAGTGCCTCTGCCAACACGTATCCAACGTTTCGACGTATTGCGTTCCCCACACGTGAACAAAACTTCCCGTGATCAGTTTGAAATTCGTACACACCAGCGTTTGATGGATATCGTTGATCCAACAGACAAAACAGTTGATGCTTTGATGAAGCTCGACTTGCCAGCTGGCGTTGATGTTGAAATCAAATTGCAGTAATCAATTGCCAATTAAAGTTCGCCAGTTTTTTGTGTAATTGTAAACTGGTAAATTTAAAAGGAATTGACATACCACAAATTTTTGAATTTTCAAATAATTTGCGTTGTAAATAAAAAATTTGTGGGCTATAATCGAAGGCTTAAATGTAGGTTAGCTTCCGCTAACCTTTTCGTTTAAGTTTTTTAAACATCAGCCTCACCCAATCGTAGGTGAGAATGGAGAAAATAATGAGCTTGGGCCTAGTTGGTCGCAAGGTTGGTATGATGCGCATCTTTACAGATGATGGGGATTCAATTCCTGTTACTGTATTAGACGTGTCCAACAACCGCGTGACGCAAGTCAAAACTCCTGAAACAGACGGTTACTCCGCTGTTCAGGTTACTTTCGGTCAGCGCCGTGCATCCCGTGTAACTAAAGCGGCTGCCGGTCACCTCGCAAAAGCAGGTGTTGAAGCTGGTACTGTATTAAAAGAATTCCGTGTTGATGCTGCTAAAGCTTCCGAAATGAAAGCTGGCGATGTTGTGCCTGTTGGATTGTTCGAAGCTGGTCAAAAAGTTGACGTGCAAGGCGTAACAATTGGTAAAGGCTATGCCGGTACCATCAAACGTCACCACTTCGCTTCTGGTCGCGCTACTCACGGTAACTCCCGTTCCCATAACGTTCCAGGTTCTATCGGTATGGCGCAGGATCCAGGTCGTGTTTTCCCTGGTAAGCGCATGACTGGTCACTTGGGTGACGTAACTCGTACTGTGCAAAATCTGGAAATCGCTCGCGTAGATGCAGAGCGTCAGTTGTTGCTGGTTAAGGGTGCTGTGCCGGGTGCAAAAAATGGTCAGGTAGTAGTATCTCCTGCTGTTAAAGTTAAAGCAAAGAAGGGAGCCTAATCCATGGAACTGAAGCTCCTAAACGAACAAGGTCAAGCTGCAGCGAACGTCGTTGCTCCTGATACTATTTTCGGTCGTGATTACAACGAAGCCTTGATTCATCAAGTAGTTGTTGCATTCCAAGCGAACGCGCGTAGCGGTAATCGCAAGCAAAAAGATCGTGAAGAAGTCCATCACACAACTAAGAAGCCTTGGCGTCAAAAAGGTACTGGTCGTGCACGTGCTGGTATGTCTTCCTCTCCTTTGTGGCGTGGCGGTGGTCGTATTTTCCCAAATACACCAGATGAGAACTTCTCTCACAAAGTTAACAAAAAGATGTATCGCGCAGGTATCTGCTCGATCCTCTCTCAGTTGGCTCGTGAAGGTCGTCTGAATGTGGTTGATGATGTTGCTGTCGAAGCTCCGAAAACAAAATTGTTGACGGAAAAATTGAAAGCATTGGGTTGCCTGGATTCCGTTTTGATCATCACTGATGAATTCAACGAAAATCTGATGTTGGCAGCACGTAACTTGGCAAACGTTTTGGTTGTTGAGCCACGTTATGCTGATCCAGTTTCTTTGGTGTTCTACAAGAAAGTGTTGATCACTAAGCCAGCACTGGCAAAGATTGAGGAGATGCTGGCATGAGCGCATTAATCAAACATAGCGAAGAACGCCTGATGAAGGTGTTGCTGGCTCCTGTTATTTCTGAAAAAGCAACTATGGTTGCTGAAAAGAATGAACAAGTGGTTTTCCTGGTTATGCCAGATGCAACCAAGCCAGAAATCAAAGCTGCCGTCGAATTGCTGTTTAAGGTTCAAGTTGAATCTGTTCAAGTAGCAAATCGTCAAGGTAAACAAAAACGTACCGGTAGATTTAATGGCCGTCGCAATCATACAAAACGCGCTTTTGTATGCTTGAAGCCAGGTCAAGAAATCAACTTCACTGAGGGGGCATAAGCATGGCACTCGTTAAGATGAAGCCAACCTCACCAGGTCGTCGTGGTATGGTGAAAGTAGTAACAGAAGGCCTGCATAAAGGTCGTCCGTTTGCTGCTTTGTTGGAAAAGAAATCCAAAACTGCTGGCCGTAATAATAACGGTCACATCACTACCCGTCATATCGGTGGTGGTCATAAGCAGCATTATCGTATTGTTGACTTCAAACGCAACACTAAAGACGGTATTCCTGCAAAAGTAGAACGTATTGAATACGATCCTAACCGTACAGCGCACATTGCTTTGTTGTGCTACGCGGATGGTGAGCGTGCTTACATCATCGCTACTAAAGGTATGGCTGCTGGTGATCAGGTAATGAGCGGCTCTCAAGCGCCAATCAAATCTGGTAACTGCTTGCCTATCCGTAACATCCCAGTTGGCACAACTATGCACTGCGTAGAAATGTTGCCAGGCAAGGGTGCTCAGATCGCACGTACAGCTGGTGCTGGCGTTGTTCTGATGGCTCGTGAAGGCACTTACGCTCAGGTTCGTTTGCGCTCCGGTGAAGTTCGTCGTATTCATATCGAATGCCGCGCAACTATCGGTGAAGTTGGTAACGGCGAGCACAATCTGCGTAAGATTGGTAAAGCTGGTGCGATGCGTTGGCGCGGTGTTCGTCCTACCGTTCGCGGTGTGGTAATGAATCCGGTTGATCACCCGCACGGTGGTGGTGAAGGTAAAACCGCAGCAGGTCGTCATCCAGTTTCTCCATGGGGTCAACAGACCAAGGGTAAGAAGACACGTCGCAACAAGCGTACTACTTCGATGATCGTCTCACGCCGTGGTAAGAAATAAGGGATAAAACATGACACGTTCATTGAAAAAAGGGCCGTTCTGCGACGCCCACCTGGTGAAGAAAGTCGAAACTGCGCAAGCAAATAAAGACAAAAAGCCAATCAAGACTTGGTCCCGTCGTTCGACAATTATGCCGGACTTCATCGGTTTGACCATTGCGGTGCATAACGGTAAGCAACACGTACCAGTTTATGTTTCCGAAAACATGGTTGGTCACAAGCTCGGCGAATTTGCGCTGACCCGTACGTTCAAGGGTCACGCTGCCGATAAAAAGGCTAAGAAATAAGGACCGATGATGGAAACTAAAGCTAATCTTCGCGGTGTGCGTCTGTCTGAGCAAAAAGGTCGCCTCGTTGCAGACCTTATCCGTGGTAAAAAAGTAGATCAGGCATTGAATATCCTGGCATTCAGCCCTAAAAAAGGTGCTGCAATCATTAAGAAAGTGTTGGAGTCTGCAATTGCAAACGCCGAGCACAACGATGGTGCAGATATCGATGAGCTGAAAGTAAAGACTATCTATGTCGAAAAAGGTGCGATTCTGAAGCGCTTCACAGCACGCGCTAAGGGTCGTGGTGATCGTATCTCTAAACAATCCTGTCACATTTATGTGACTGTCGGTAACTAAGGAGTCACGATGGGACAGAAGATACATCCAACCGGTTTTCGTCTTGCGGTAACACGTAACTGGTCTTCACGTTGGTATGCAGGCAACGGCAATTTCGCTGCCATGCTCGGTGAAGATCTGAAAGTACGTGAGTACCTGAAGAAAAAACTGAAAAACGCATCTGTAGGCCGCATCACTATTGAGCGTCCAGCGAAAAACGCCCGTATTACTATTTACAGCTCCCGTCCAGGTGTTGTAATCGGTAAAAAAGGCGAAGATATTGAAGTATTGAAAGCTGAATTGTCGAAAATGATGGGCGTGCCAGTTCACGTGAACATCGAAGAAATTCGCAAGCCAGAAATCGATGCACAATTGATCGCTGATTCGATCGCTCAACAGCTCGAAAAACGTATTATGTTCCGCCGCGCGATGAAACGTGCGATGCAAAATGCAATGCGTTTGGGTGCACAAGGCATCAAGATCATGTCCGGTGGTCGTTTGAATGGTATTGAAATCGCTCGTAAAGAATGGTATCGCGAAGGCCGTGTGCCTCTGCATACATTGCGCGCTGATATCGACTACGGTTTTGGCGAAGCATCCACAACTTACGGCATTATTGGCGTAAAAGTGTGGGTCTACAAAGGTGATCGTTTAGCAAATGGCGATGCGCCTGTTATTGAATCGACTCCAGACGACGACAAAAAACGTCGTGGTCCACGTCGTGACGATGGCAAGCCAAACAGTCGTCCACGTGCTAAGCGTCCTGAAGGGCAAACTACAACTGGTGCAGCAGCTCCAGCAGCCAAGCGCGTACGCGCAAAAGCTGACGCTGCAGCTCCAGCTGAGAAAGCAGGAGAATAATCATGCTGCAACCAGCACGCAGAAAATATCGTAAGGAGCAAAAAGGCCGTAACAAGGGGATTTCTCATTCCCGTGGTACAGCTGTCTCCTTCGGTGAGTTTGGCTTGAAAGCGGTTGGCCGTGGTCGTATCACAGCGCGTCAGATCGAAGCTGCGCGTCGTGCGATGACCCGTCATATTAAACGCGGTGGTCGTATTTGGATCCGCGTTTTCCCGGACAAGCCAATTTCCCAGAAACCTGCAGAGGTTCGTATGGGTAATGGTAAGGGTAATCCTGAGTACTACGTTGCCGAGATTCAACCTGGCAAAATGTTGTACGAGATGGATGGTGTCGATGAAGCGCTGGCACGCGAAGCGTTCCGCTTGGCTGCAGCTAAATTGCCGTTGATGACTACGTTCGTCGTCCGTCAAGTCGGCCAATAATAGGAGTTGTAAATGAAAGTATCTGAACTCCAAGGTAAAGATCAAGCGGCTTTGACCAAAGAACTTAATGATCTGTTGAAGGCACAATTCAGCCTGCGTATGCAAATCGCTACACAGCAACTGACTAACACTTCACAGTTGAAAAAAGTTCGTCGTGACATCGCACGTGTTAAAACCGTCATGAACCAGAAGGATGCCAAATAATGAACGATCAAGTTAAAGTGGCATTGAAGCGCACATTAATTGGCAAAGTTGTGTCAGACAAGATGGACAAAACCGTAACAGTGGTTGTTGAACGTCACGTCAAACATCCTTTGTATGGCAAGATCATCGTTCGTACTGCAAAGTACCACGCACACGATGAAGCGAACCAGGCAAAAGCTGGCGACACAGTTGAAATCCAAGAAGGTCGTCCAATCTCCAAGACTAAAGCTTGGACAGTGACACGTGTGGTTCAAGTCGCACAAGTTGTATAAATTTATTGCACAAAAACTTTTTTGATGTAATAATGATGGGCTGTCATTTGCAATACATGTAAATGACAGCCTAAATGTCTTTCGCAACACCCTCTCGTTGTGAAAGTGGTTAAAAAATCGTCCACCTAATCAGTTGGCTCGTGCATTGTAGGTTATGTAGGGGTTGGCTGGCGGGACCAAGACTGACTACAAATTTGCATTGTGCAAGTTATGTGGATTAAGTTGGGAAAGAGAACATTATGATTCAAACAGAAAGCCGGCTGGAAGTGGCTGACAACACTGGTGCACGTGAAGTTTTGTGTATTAAGGTGTTGGGCGGTTCCAAGCGTCGTTATGCGGGTATCGGTGATGTAATTAAAGTCACTGTGAAATCTGCTGCTCCACGCGGTCGTGTAAAAAAAGGTGAAATTTACAACGCCGTAGTTGTGAGAACAGCTAAGGGTGTTCGTCGTCAAGATGGCTCGTTGGTCAAATTTGATGGCAATGCTGCAGTATTGTTGAATGCAAAGCTTGAGCCTATCGGCACTCGTATTTTCGGCCCAGTAACACGCGAATTGCGTACTGAGCGCTTCATGAAAATCGTGTCTTTAGCTCCAGAAGTGCTGTAAGGAGTCGTGATGAATAAAATTCGTAAAAACGACGAAGTCATCGTCTTGACGGGTAAAGACAAAGGTAAACGTGGTCAGGTGCAAGCATGCATCGACAGCGATTACGTTGTTGTAGCTGGTATTAACGTTGCTAAAAAAGCTGTTAAGCCTAACCCAATGACTGGCGCAGTAGGTGGCATCGTTGATAAAGTGATGCCGATTCATGTGTCGAATGTTGCGTTGTTTAACGCTGCATCTGGCAAAGCAGACCGTGTAGGCTTTAAGGTCGTGGATGGTAAGAAAGTCCGCGTCTACAAGTCGACTGGCGAAGTTGTGAAGGCATAACATCATGGCCCGTCTACAAGCATTATATAAAGAAAAAATCGTTGCGGCGCTGACTGAAAAGTACGCGTATAAGTCTTCGATGGAAGTACCACGTATCTTGAAGATTACCCTGAACATGGGTTTGTCTGAAGCAATTGCTGACAAAAAGATCATTGAGCACGCTGTTGGTGACTTGACTAAAATCGCTGGCCAAAAGCCAGTCGTGACTAAAGCACGTAAAGCGATTGCAGGTTTTAAAATCCGTGAAGGCTATCCAATCGGTTGTATGGTTACTTTGCGTGGCGCTCAGATGTATGAATTCCTGGATCGTTTCATTACTGTGGCTCTGCCACGTGTACGTGACTTCCGTGGTGTTTCTGGTCGTGCGTTTGATGGTCGTGGTAACTACAATATCGGTGTCAAGGAACAGATCATTTTCCCTGAAATCGAGTACGACAAGATCGACGCATTGCGTGGTATGAATATTAGTATCACGACAACAGCAAAGACCGACGAAGAAGCGAAAGCACTCCTCGCCGCATTTAAATTTCCGTTCAGAAACTGAGGTCGCCATGGCAAAATTGGCACTGATTAATCGTGAGCAAAAGCGTGCAGACTTGGTGAAGAAATTCGCTGGCAAGCGCGCCGAATTGAAGGCCATCATTGATGACCAATCAAAGACAGAAGAAGAGCGTTACATCGCTCGTCTGAAGTTGCAGGCTTTGCCACGTAATTCTAATCCGACCCGCCAGCGTAATCGTTGCGCTTTGACAGGTCGCCCACGTGGCACATTCCGTAAATTCGGTTTGGGCCGTATTAAACTCCGTGAAGTCGCCATGCGTGGTGAAATCCCGGGTATGACTAAAGCCAGCTGGTAATAGGAGAATAAGCAATGAGTATGAGCGATCCTATCGCCGATATGCTGACCCGCATTCGTAACGCACAAGTTGTTCAAAAAACTGTAGTTGCGATGCCGTCCTCTAAAGTAAAGATTGCAATTGCAAACGTACTTAAAGACGAAGGTTACATTGAAGATTTCGCAGTTTTGGAAACTGCAGGTAAGTCCGAATTAAAAATCGGCTTGAAATATTATGCAGGACGTCCTGTTATTGAGCGTTTGGAACGTGTTTCACGTCCAGGTCTCCGTATTTACAAAGGTAAAGACGAGATTCCAAGCGTGATGAACGGTTTGGGCGTGGCCATTGTGTCCACACCAAAAGGCGTCATGACTGACCGCAAAGCGCGCGCAACCGGTGTCGGTGGCGAAGTTATTTGCTACGTCGCCTAAGGAGTGAAAGATGTCTCGAGTAGGTAAGATGCCAATCGCTTTGCCGGCCGGTGCAGAAGTTGCAATTTCAGCAGAGCAGATTACAGTAAAAGGTCCTATGGGCGTATTGACACAAAGCTTAAACGGCTTAGTGGCAATTGCGAACGACAACGGCACTTTGAGTTTTTCACCAGCCAATGATGGCCGTGAAGCTAATGCAATGACAGGCACTTTACGTGCTCTGGTCAACAACATGGTTAACGGTGTTACAAAAGGCTTCGAAAGAAAACTCACTTTGGTCGGCGTTGGTTACAAAGCGCAAGCTCAAGGTGACAAATTGAATTTGTCTTTAGGTTTTTCACACCCAGTTGTACATCAAATGCCAGCCGGCGTTTCTTGTGCTACGCCAACACCTACTGAAATCCTGATCAAAGGGGTTAATAAGCAGCAAGTAGGTCAAGTGGCAGCTGAAGTCCGTGCATACCGCAGCCCAGAGCCTTATAAAGGCAAGGGTGTCCGTTATGCGGACGAAGTGGTTGTGATTAAAGAAACCAAGAAGAAGTAATAGGGGTTGACGATGGACAAGAAACAATCACGTCTGCGCCGCGCACGTCAAACCCGTGCCAAGATCGCAGAACTCAAAGTGAACCGCCTGGCCGTGCATCGCACCAACTTGCACATCTACGCAAACATTATTGGCCCAGACGCCAAAGTGTTGGCATCTGCTTCTACAGTAGAAGCAGAAGTACGTGCAGAGTTGGCTGGCAAGTCCGGTGCTGGTGGCAACACCACAGCCGCGACTTTGATCGGCAAGCGTGTAGCAGAGAAGGCAATCAAAGCAGGGGTTACCGAAGTTGCGTTTGACCGCTCCGGTTTCCGTTACCATGGCCGCATCAAGGCGCTTGCAGAAGCTGCCCGCGAAGCTGGCTTGAAGTTCTAAGGAAAATTTGTCATGGCAAAAATGCAAGCAAAAACAGCAGCCGACAAGCCGGATGATGGCATGCGCGAAAAAATGATCGCGATCAACCGTGTAACCAAAGTGGTTAAGGGTGGTCGTATCATGGGTTTCGCGGCGCTGACAGTCGTAGGTGACGGCGATGGCCGTATCGGTATGGGCAAGGGAAAATCGAAAGAAGTTCCTGTAGCTGTACAAAAAGCGATGGAAGAAGCACGTCGTAAGATGATCAAAGTGACTTTAAAGAACGGTACATTGCAGCACACCGTTACTGGTAAGCACGGCGCATCTTCCGTCATGATTTCTCCAGCAAAAGAAGGTACTGGCGTTATTGCTGGTGGTCCAATGCGCGCGATTTTTGAAGTAATGGGTATTGTGAACGTCGTTGCTAAATCCAACGGTTCCACAAATCCTTACAACATGGTTCGTGCGACTTTAAATGGTCTGGCTAAGATGAGTACTCCATCTGAAATCGCTGCAAAGCGTGGCAAGACCGTTGAAGAAATCCTCGGTTAAGGAGAGCGCGATGACTAAGACAGTAAAAGTACAATTGGTCAAAGGTCTGATCGGCACACGCCAAGATCACCGTGCTACCGTACGTGGTTTGGGTCTGCGTCGTGTTAATTCAGTTTCTGAATTGGAAGACACACCAGCAGTACGCGGCATGATCAACAAAGTCTCGTATCTTGTGAAGGTTGTAGCGTAAGTCGTAAGGCTTATGTTCGGAGCAAATTATGGAATTGAATAACATCCAACCTGCTGATGGCGCAAAACACTACAAACGTCGTGTTGGTCGTGGTATCGGTTCAGGTTTAGGTAAGACAGCGGGTCGCGGCCATAAAGGTCAAAAATCCCGTTCAGGCGGCTTTCATAAAGTCGGTTTCGAGGGCGGTCAGATGCCTCTGCAACGTCGTTTGCCAAAACGTGGTTTTAAATCACTGGCAACCCCGTTTAAAGCAGAAGTTCGTTTGACAGACCTGGAAAATCTGCCAGTCACTGAAATTGACATCTTAGCTTTGAAACAAGCTGGTGTTGTTTCCGAGCTCGCACGTGTAGTTCGTGTGATCTTGTCTGGCGCAATTTCCAAGAAAGTTACTTTGAACGGCTTGATCGTCACTAAAGGCGCTAAAGCTGCAATCGAAGCTGCTGGCGGAACAATCGCTTAATTCAGTGCAGACACCGGAGCAATAATTGGCAACATCTCCACAACAAGCTAAAAGTGCAGCAAGCGGATTTCCCTGGGGGCGACTCTGGTTTTTGCTTGCAGCACTGGTTGTCTACAGGATTGGTGCTCATGTGCCAGTTCCTGGTATAGATCCAACTGCATTGGCGGACTTGTTTAAGCAAAACCAAGGTGGTATTTTGGGTATGTTTAACATGTTCTCCGGCGGTGCATTGTCACGGTTCACCGTGTTTGCACTCGGTATCATGCCGTATATTTCGGCATCGATTATCATGCAGTTGATGTCTATCGTTTCTCCACAACTGGAAGCGCTAAAAAAAGAAGGCGAATCCGGTCGTAGAAAGATTACACAATATACTCGGTATGGCACTTTGCTGTTAGCGACGGTGCAGGCATATTTTATTGCGTTTGGTCTGGAAGCTCAGCCAGGTTTGGTTCTTGATCCTGGTATGGCTTTCCGATTGACTACTGTAGTAACGTTGGTAACTGGAACGATGTTTCTGATGTGGTTGGGCGAGCAGATTACGGAGCGTGGTTTAGGTAATGGTATTTCTATCATTATTTTTGCCGGTATCGCTGCTGGCCTCCCGAATGCCTTGGGTAACTTGTTTGAACTGGTTCGGACAGGCTCTATGCATCCGGCATCAGTATTGTTGATTTGTGTGATTGCTGCTGCTGTAACGTACTTGGTGGTGTTTGTGGAACGTGGCCAACGTAAGATCCTGGTCAACTACGCAAAACGTCAGGTCGGTAATAAAGTGTATGGTGGGCAAAGTAGTCATTTGCCGCTGAAGCTGAATATGGCAGGTGTAATTCCTCCGATTTTTGCTTCTTCCATTATTTTGTTCCCGGCGACGATTACCAGCTGGTTCACTAAAGGCGCAGGCGATTCTTCAAGCGGTTTCATTACCTTCTTGAAAGATCTAGCAGCGTCGATGGCACCAGGCGAGCCGATTCACGCTTTGTTGTATGCAGCTGCAATTATTTTCTTCTGCTTCTTCTATACCGCTTTGGTATTTAATAGCAAAGAAACGGCTGATAACTTGAAGAAGAGTGGCGCGTTTGTTCCGGGAATTCGTCCAGGTGATCAGACAGCACGCTATATCGATAAGATTTTGATGCGTTTGACACTGGCCGGTGCGGTTTATATTACGCTGGTTTGTTTATTACCTGAATTCTTGATCGCCAAGTGGAAGGTACCATTTTATTTCGGTGGCACATCGCTGTTGATTATTGTGGTCGTTACCATGGATTTCATGGCACAAGTTCAGAACTATGTGATGTCTCAGCAGTATGAATCGCTTCTTCGTAAAGCAAATTTCAAGGGCGGGATTCCTTCTCGGTAATTGCCTGAAGGAACAGCAGATCGAATGGCAAAAGACGACGTTATACAGATGCAGGGCGAGATTCTTGAGAATCTTCCGAATGCGACATTTCGAGTTAAGTTGGAAAACGGGCATGTTGTACTAGGCCATATTTCCGGGAAGATGCGAATGAACTATATTCGTATTCTTCCAGGTGATAAGGTGACAGTGGAATTGACGCCTTATGATTTGAGCCGGGCGCGAATAGTGTTCCGTACCAAGTAAATTAAATTGTATTAAAAGGGAAGAGGGCAAAAATGAAAGTTCTCGCATCAGTTAAGCGGATTTGCCGCAACTGCAAAATCATCAAGCGCAAAGGTGTTGTTCGTGTTATTTGCACAGAACCACGCCATAAACAGCGCCAAGGTTAATTAACGTTATTGAACGAGGAATAACGAATGGCACGTATCGCAGGGGTTAATATCCCAAATCATCAGCATACCGTAATCGGCTTAACAGCTATCTATGGTATTGGCCGTCCACGCTCACAGAAAATCTGTGAAGCAACAGGTGTTTTGACCAATAAAAAGGTTAAAGATCTGGATGACAACGAACTCGAGAAGCTTCGCGACGAAATCGGTAAATTTATCGTCGAAGGCGACTTGCGTCGTGAATTGTCCATGAACATCAAGCGCTTGATGGACTTGGGTTGCTATCGCGGCTTGCGCCATCGTAAAGGCTTGCCTTGCCGTGGTCAACGTACACGTACTAACGCACGTACACGTAAAGGCCCACGTAAAGCAGCTCAATCTTTGAAGAAATAATCCAGGCTAGCCCGGATCCAAGGAAATCATTATGGCAAAAGCATCTAACAACGCAGCAGCAGCACGTGCTCGTAAGAAAGTTAAAAAGAACGTTGCAGAAGGTATTGCACACGTTCACGCTTCTTTCAATAACACCATCATCACGATCACTGATCGTCAAGGCAATGCGCTTTCATGGGCAACTGCTGGCGGTGCTGGTTTTAAAGGCTCACGTAAATCTACTCCTTTCGCAGCGCAGGTTGCAGCGGAAGCAGCAGGTAAAGTTGCTGTTGAATGCGGTATCAAAAATCTGGAAGTTCGCATCAAGGGCCCAGGCCCAGGTCGTGAATCTTCAGTTCGCGCATTGAACAATCTCGGTATCAAGATTTCTTTGATCCAAGACGTAACACCAGTTCCACATAACGGCTGCCGCCCTCCAAAGCGTCGTCGTATCTAAGCAGTAGCATTTGCTGCTGGCGTTCTGACGGTTTTTCCGTTAGAATGCAAGCCCGCCATTTTGTTGGCGGGTTTTGTGTTGGGAATTTTTATTTCAGACATTAAAAGGCTAGTTATTTCTAGTACTTATGTCTTTAAGACCACTGTCTGGTTGCAGGTAGATCAGACTAGCGCAGCTCATTCTGCGTCATTAATTAAAGGAAAATACTGTGGCACGTTATATCGGACCAAAAGCTAAGTTATCCCGCCGCGAAGGCACGGATCTGTTTCTGAAAAGCGCACGTCGCTCTTTAGATTCAAAATGCAAACTCGACGCTAAACCAGGTCAACATGGTCGCACTTCCGGTGCTCGTACCTCTGACTTCGGTAACCAATTGCGCGAAAAGCAAAAAGTTAAACGTATGTACGGCATCTTGGAACGTCAATTCCGCCGCTACTTCGCTGAAGCTGATCGTCAAAAAGGCAATACTGGCGAAACATTGTTGAAATTGTTGGAATCCCGTCTGGACAACGTTGCTTACCGTATGGGCTTTGGCTCTACACGCGCTGAAGCACGCCAATTGGTGAGCCACAAAGCTTTCACAGTGAACGGTATCGTTGTGAACATCGCTTCTTACCAGGTTAAAGCTGGTGACGTCGTTGCAGTTCGTGAAAAAGCGAAAAAGCAAGTTCGTATCGTTGAAGCGCTGTCTCTGGCAGAACAAGGCGGCATGCCATCTTGGGTTGCTGTTGATGCGAAGAAAATGGAAGGTACTTTCAAGTCCATGCCAGATCGCAGCGACATCGCTCACGATGTTAACGAATCTCTGATCGTTGAATTGTATTCTCGTTAATATTAAGTTTCTCCGCCTGCCTGTTTCGCGACTGGCAGGCTTTTTCTTTAATGCCATCAGCCTTATCGGTGTAACGAACCGAGGGTATTGAAAAGGACATTTCATGCAAAACAATCTGTTGAAGCCACGTATTATTGATGTGGAAATGCTGGGTGCTGGTCACGCTAAAGTGACTATGGAACCGTTTGAACGCGGCTATGGTCACACGCTGGGCAATGCTCTGCGTCGTGTTCTGTTGTCGACGATGACTGGTTACGCACCGACTGAAGTCACCATCGCTGGTGTAGTTCATGAGTATTCTTCCCTCGATGGCGTTCAAGAAGACGTAGTTGATATTCTGTTGAACTTGAAAGGTGTTGTATTCAAGTTGCACAATCGTGATGAAGTCACTCTGACTTTGAAGAAAGATGGCGAAGGCGCAGTTTTGGCTTCCGATATCGATCTGCCACACGATGTGGAACTGATCAACCCTGATCACGTGATCGCTAATCTGACTGCTGGCGGCAAACTCGACATGCAGATCAAAGTAGAAAAAGGCCGTGGCTATGTGCCAGGTAATGTTCGTCGTCTCTCAGAAGATGCGAACAAAACTATCGGTCGTATGATTCTGGATGCTTCTTTCTCTCCAGTACGTCGAGTTTCTTATGCAGTTGAGTCCGCTCGTGTTGAACAGCGTACTGATCTGGATAAACTGGTCATTAACATCGAAACAAACGGTGTGATTTCTCCAGAAGAAGCAATTCGTCAATCCGCACGCGTGTTGGTTGATCAGTTGAATGTATTTGCCGCACTCGAAGGTACTGAAGCTGCTGCTGAAGCGCCATCCCGCGCACCTGCAGTTGATCCAGTTCTGTTGCGTCCAGTGGATGATCTGGAATTGACAGTTCGTTCAGCTAACTGCCTGAAAGCAGAAAACATTTACTACATTGGTGATCTGATCCAACGTAGCGAAAACGAATTGTTGAAGACACCAAATCTGGGTCGTAAGTCTTTGAACGAAATCAAAGAAGTACTGGCGTCCCGTGGTTTGTCTTTGGGTATGAAGTTGGAAAACTGGCCACCAGCTGGCTTGGAAAAATAATTTGGTCCCTCGGGCAGCGTAGCTGCCCGATTTAACAGTAGTACCGACCGGCCCGCGCTGACAAAAATATATGCGTTAGCGATAGAAGAGCTGGCTTTTTTAAAACTTTAAAAGGAATTACCATGCGTCATCGTCACGGCTTACGTAAGCTGAATCGTACATCTTCCCACCGTTTAGCAATGTTGCGCAACATGACAGTTTCCCTGTTGCGTCACGAAGCAATCAAAACAACTTTGCCAAAAGCAAAAGAACTGCGCCGCGTTATTGAGCCGATTCTGACCTTGGGTAAAACAGACACATTGGCAAACAAGCGTTTGGCTTTCTCCCGTCTGCGCGACCGCGAAATGGTTGTCAAATTGTTTGCTGAATTGGGCCCACGTTACGCAAATCGTAACGGCGGTTACCTGCGTATCCTGAAAATGGGTTTCCGCGTTGGTGACAATGCTCCTATGGCATATGTTGAACTGCTGGATCGTCCAGAAGTTTCTGACATCGCTGATGCACCAGAAGCATAAGTAATTGAAGGACCTGTGCCTTCATACAAGAAAACCGTTCAGTCTGACTGAGCGGTTTTTTTTCGTCTATGCATTTAATTTATTCTTCTATCTAAGGAATGCGTCACGAATCGCCATTGGTTTTTGATTGACGCTGCTCTTAAATCGCGCACTCTTGTTAAAATAGCTGCTTAGGGGAAATATGAATCAGATTTTGTTAGTTATCACCAGTTGTCCCGACAAACAGACAGCGTTGATGATTGCTGAAAAAGTGTTAGCAAATAAGTTGGCGGCGTGTGTGAACGTCTTGCCCGAAGTCATGTCTCTATACACATGGGCTGGCAAGCAGGAGGTGACGACTGAAGTGTTGTTGCAAATCAAAACGACAAACGAAGCATTTTCGGCCCTGCAAAATTGCATTACTGAAGCTCACCCTTATGAAGTACCGGAAATCATAGCAATCCCCGTTGTGGCGGGTCTACCCGCCTATTTGCAATGGGTTAATGAACAAACAGGACGTCAATGAAACTGCAACGTACGCCAGCGTTTTTACGCATACAACATTCCTTTACCCTCTTGCTGCAAGTAGTGTTCGTTGCGGCGTGTTTGTTAGCTAGTTCGCTGGTGAAGGCCGAAGATTTTCTGGATCCCGAAGTTGCATTTACTGCTTCCGCCAAGATGGTTGATGCTGGCACTGCTGAAGTGACGCTCAACATTGCTGAAGGTTATTACCTTTATCGCGAGCGCTTGAAATTTACGTCAGAAGACGCGCAATTGGGTGAACCCGTTCTCCCAAAAGGGAAAGTTAAATTTGACGAGACCTTCCAAAAGGAGGTCGAAACCTATCGTCACGCCGTTGTGGTCAGAATTCCGGTCAAAGCGAGTCACGAATTCAGCCTGAAGGTTGTTCGTCAGGGTTGTGCGGATCAGGGGCTTTGCTATCCACCAATGGAAAGCGTATTCAAATTGCCGATTTCTGGCATTGCTGGCACCCAAGGAGCTGTTGGTGAGCCAACAAAGGCGGATGCTACTATCTCATCGAATGCGGGCGCTGGCGACGCTGAGACCAGCAGCATTAGCGCGGCGTTGAAAAGCGGCAAATTGCTGGTGATCTTGCCGCTGTTTTTCGTGCTTGGTTTGGGCTTATCGCTGACACCGTGCGTATTACCCATGGTGCCTATTCTGTCGTTTATTATTGTCGGTGAAGGTGTTGGTGTCAGCCGCGCCCGTGCGTTCTTGTTGTCCGTCGCTTATGTGTTAGGCATGTCGCTGGTTTATACCGGCATGGGGGTTGCGGCTGGACTGGCTGGTGAAGGTCTGGCTGCGACCTTGCAGAACCCTTGGGTTCTGAGTGCGTTCGCCGCTTTGATGGTGGTATTTGCGCTGTCCATGTTCAATGTGTATCAATTGCAAATGCCGGCCGCATTGCAAACTAAACTGACCGAAGTATCGGAAGGTCAACGTAATAGTAAACTGGGCAAGTTGTTTGGCGTATTCTTGATGGGTTCGATCTCAGCGTTGATCGTCGGTCCTTGCGTTACCGGACCCCTGTTGGGCGCACTGGTGTATATCAGTCAAACTCGTGATGTATTTGTTGGTGGTGCTGCGATGTTTGCGATCGCGATCGGTATGGGTGTTCCACTGTTGCTGTTGGGTTTGTCAGCTGGTAGCTTGTTGCCCCGCGCTGGCGTATGGATGGAAAGTATCAAACGTTTCTTTGGCGTGTTAATGCTGGCGATGGCCTTGTGGATGGTGTCACCTGTATTGCCAGTATGGGCACAAATGCTGGGTTGGGCAGCATTGTTGATAGGCTACGGTGTGTATCAATTGTTTGTCCATCGCTCAGGTTTATTTGCCAAAGCCATTGCCGCGTTTTTTGTTTTGTTGGGTGCGACACAGCTTGTTGGTGTCAGCACAGGTGGTCGTGATATCTACGCCCCGCTCGCTCACGTGTTGGGAACCGAGACGCAGAAAGTCGTTTTCACCAGAATTCGTACCGTCGCTGAATTAGACGCCGCTCTTGCGCAAAATAAAGGCAAGATGGCGACACTGGATTTTTATGCTGATTGGTGTGTCTCATGTAAAGAGATGGAAAAATTGACCTTCACTAATCCACAGGTCAAGGCTAAACTGGACAGCATGTTGTTGTTACAAGTCGACGTGACGGCAAACAATGCAGATGATAAAGCTTTGTTGAAACGTTTTAATCTGTTTGGACCGCCGGGGATTATTTTCTTTAATCCTATGGGCACAGAAATACCGGATGGACGCGTGGTTGGCTTTCAGGATGCTGAAAAATTCTTGCAATCATTATTGAAAAATGAAGGTAAATAACCAACCTGCAGAATAGTAGTTGGAAGTTTTTGGTAGTTTGTAATGAAGTTGCGATCAGAACGCATAGTCCTTGATTAATTTTTTGCGTTTTGACCTGATCTTATTTTTATATATTCAATAAGATATAAGCTTGCAACTTCTCTGTTCTTGAATCGTAAGTAAGCAAGTTCTATAGTCAAACCCTATGCTTTTTTGGAGAGAAACATGACTTTACGTTTAGGCGACACCGCACCAGATTTTGAGCAAGATTCTTCGATTGGACATCTGAAGTTCCACGAGTGGGCTGGTGATTCATGGGTAGTATTGTTTTCCCATCCTGCAGATTTCACCCCAGTCTGCACTACAGAATTAGGCCTGACGGCAAAACTCAAACCAGAGTTTGATAAGCGCAATGTCAAAGCGATCGCTCTGTCAGTAGACGGCGCTGCTTCTCATATTCAATGGATCAAAGACATTGAAGAGACACAAAAGACCGTGGTTGGCTTCCCTATCGTGGCAGACGCCGATCGCAAGGTTGCGACTCTGTACGATATGATCCATCCAAATCAATCTGAAACAGTGACAGTGCGTTCCCTGTTTATCATTGATCCTAAGAAAAAAATCCGTTTGATCATCACTTACCCACTAACTACCGGGCGTAATTTTGATGAAGTCCTGCGCGTGATCGATGCCTTGCAACTGACCGATGGCTACACTGTCGCCACACCAGGCAACTGGCGCGATGGCGATGACGTGATTATTCCTCTATCGATCAAAGATGAGGAAGTGATCAAGCAGAAATATCCAAAAGGTTACAGCGCACCTAAGCCTTATCTGCGTATTACACCGCAACCGAATAAGTAATTTTCGAAAAAAACCCGACGTTAAGTCGGGTTTTTTTTGCCATCAACAAATTCAACGCGAAGGTGTCACATGCTCGGCATAGTCATACAGTGCACCTAAAATTTCTTCCGTGCGCTCATCGGCCTCTTCCGACAACTGATCAATTTTTTCAAAAAACTGCTCTACCGTTAAAGCATTGCCGGCACCTGCGTGCAGGCGCTGGGCGCGGTGCTCTTCCCATTGTTCAAGCTCATCTTGATTCAAACTTTCAGGGAAGTTTCTGGCTTTGTAGCGGAAAAATAATTCTTCAAGGCGTGGATCTTGAAACGATGGCTGTACTTGCGCTAACTGCGCTGCCGACATGTGCCGCAGGTCGTTGAGTACGCGACGGTCACCAGCGCCGATAAAGCCGTTGTAGAGGTCTTCATCGACATCATTAGCTGCGAGTTGCGGGCGATCAAATACGGCATCCCAAATGGCGCTCATATCAGGTGCCGTGGCAGCGATGTCTGCATGCGCCATGATGCGATCCATCGCGATGCCCCAATGCGCGGCACGTTCTGCGCTCAGGGTTTTTAAATTGCTAATGACGATAGGCGATTTGTTGATGTGGATGGTTTTGATTGGCAAACGCTGTACGCCTTCTGGCAGGTCGCTGGCTTTGCTGAACATACGCAATTGAATTTCATCTGCTGTCAAGGAAAATAGTTCTGTAGGATCCGCTTGCAAATCCCAGACGATGATTTCGTTTTTATTGCTAGGATGCATAGCCAAAGGCCAGACCACAGTCAGACAACCCTGTTCGACCGGAATCATGCCAGTGACGTGCAGTAAGGGGCGTTTGACGGGCCAGCCTATCTCTTCCATCACGCGATCTTTTTTTCGTAAGCTCAAACAGAAATCAAACAGGCGTGGATTTTTCTCACGCAGCAAACGTGCAAACGCGATCGTCGCACGGACGTCGGATAAAGCATCATGCGCAGCTTCGTGGCTCAGGCCATTGGCCGCACTCAGATGTTCAAGACGGAAGCTGGTTTTGCCTTCAGTATTTTTCGGCCAATGTATGCCATCAGGGCGTAAAGCATAGGCAGTGCGAACCACATCCAGGATGTCCCAACGACTGCAATTATTTTGCCATTCGCGCGCATACGGATCGATCAGATTGCGCCAGAATAAAAAACGGGTGACTTCATCGTCAAAGCGTATCGTGTTGTAGCCAACACCAATGGTGCCGGATTGGGCAAATACCGCTTCGATTGTTTGCGCAAACTGGTATTCGGGTACGCCTCGCTCCAGGCAAGTTTGGGGTGTGATACCGGTGATCAGGCAAGCTTGTGGTTCAGGTAAAAAATCTGTTGCAGGCTGACAATAGACCATGATTTCTTCACCGATTTCATTTAATTCCGCATCGGTGCGTATCGCAGCAAATTGTGCCGGGCGATCACGGCGCGGAACGGCGCCAAAGGTTTCATAGTCGTGCCACAGAAATGTGTAGTCTTGCATGCGTTAAAGTTTGTTCGTTATTAATGGTAGGGGGAGTATTTAAAAATATCTATACGAACAAAGCTCGTCAGACCATTTTTAACTGATACTCCCACCCTGTATTAATTGGTATGTAAAACTGATACTGAGGAATTCCGGACGATCATTCCGAGAGAAAGCAAAGATATCAGGCAAGTGCCAATGATACCTACTTGTGCCCAAAGTGGTAAGTACACAATGCAGAACCACATTGGGCTATATACCACCATTGCTGCGCCCAGCATCAGGCGCAAGGATTCCAGAACGATGAATTTTCTCTTTTGTTCTAATAATCCTCCAACGATCCAAAATCCCGCGAATAGCCAGAACGCATACAAGGCACTTGATGCAAAGTTTGCGGACGGTGCTGATAGCAAGAAATGCGTGGTGGTGTGCATCGTCATAGTAAATTGGGCAAGACAATACCACAGCATGCCGGTACTGAGCGGCGGATTGTAAATGGGATGGTTTAAGTTAAATGGGGTGGATTTATTCTGACTGGCCAGATCCGCAGGCAACCAGCCTGGTGGCATCAGCCAGATTTTGATTTTGTCGCTCCAACGTTTGGTGCGCCACGCATCTAAAGCAACGGACTGATAGACTTCCAGATTCGCCCACAGCGGGTTCCAGCTCTGCAAGGGTTTGCGTGTGCCGAAGACCGCTGGATGGGTATCTTGCTCTTCTGCATAGGTACCAAAAATCCTGTCCCAGATAATTAAAATGCCGCCAAAATTTTTATCCAGATACAAGTCGTTAACGGCATGGTGTACCCGATGATTGGAAGGCGAGACAAAAACACGATCAAACCAGCCAAGCTTATTGATCTGCTGTGTGTGTATCCAGAATTGGTAAATCAGATCGATTAACGCAACGACGACATACACTTGCAGGGGAAAGCCCAAAATTGCCAGGGGCATATAAAAAATCCACCCAAACAGCGGGCCAGTGCTGGTTTGCCGTAATGCCGTCGATAAATTGTATTCTTCGCTTTGGTGGTGCACGACATGTGAAGCCCACAGCAAATTCGTGTGATGCCCCATGCGGTGCAGCCAGTAATACAAAAAGTCGTACAACAGTAAGCCGCAGACCCAGACCCAGACCGAGTCTTCTGACAATTGAAAAAGTGCAAAATGGCGCGCGACCGAGGCATAAATGCCGATCACAAAAACTTTTAAAAATACCACGGAAATCTGGCTCATGATGCCCAGACTGATGCTGCTGATTGCATCGTTGATCCGGTAAGTGTGACGCTGACGACGTAAGGCGACGATGAATTCAGTCGCAAGCAATACGAAAAATACCGGGCTCGCGAAAAGGATGATTTTTTCTTGCATGTGCTGCCCCAGAATGAAGATCTATCAAGGACATGCTAATCAGCTTTGCGTTCGAGGGCAAGACGAATTTATTTATATGATTTATCAATATGATAGAAAATCGCTTAAATTCAGTGAAAACTGTATGAATTGAATCCGCCAATACGTTTGTAAAGACAAAGATACATCAAAGACAAAAGCACAGAATAAAAGTGACGAAAACCGTAATGGCTTTCTCAAGCTTTTATTCTGTGCCTCTCTACTTCGGCGTCCAGGCGCTATAAGGTTTTAATTTTTTTGAAACGAAAATTAATCTGGATGTTTCAATAAACGCGCAATATCACGTGCAAAGTAAGTCAGTACACCATCGGCACCCGCACGTTTAAATGCCAGCATGGATTCCATCATGGTTTTGTTATGGTCGAGCCAGCCATTTTGCGCGGCTGCTTTGATCATCGCGTATTCGCCACTAACCTGATAAGCAAAAGTCGGTACGCGGAATTCATCCTTCACACGACGGACGATATCCAGATAAGGCATACCTGGTTTGACCATGACCATGTCAGCGCCTTCTTCCAGATCGAGTGCCACTTCACGCAAGGCTTCATCACTATTGGCTGGGTCCATCTGGTAGCTGGCTTTGTCGCTTTTGCCCAGATTAGCAGCGGAACCCACCGCATCACGGAAGGGACCGTAAAACGCCGACGCATATTTAGCCGAGTAAGCCATGATGCGTGTGTGGATGAAATTGTTTGCTTCTAAAGCATGACGGATTGCGCCGATGCGACCATCCATCATATCGCTAGGAGCCACAATGTCTGCACCCGCGCGCGCATGTGTAAGCGCCTGCCTGACTAACATCTCGGTGGTTTCGTCGTTCATGACATAGCCGTTCGCATCCAGCAAACCGTCCTGGCCGTGGCTGGTGTAAGGATCAAGAGCTACGTCACTTAAAATGCCTAATTCTGGGAAACGGCTTTTCAATTCGCGGATTGCGCGTGGGATCAAACCATCAGGATTCGTCGCTTCAATGCCATCCGGCGTTTTTAAGCTGGAATGAATTGCCGGAAACAGTGCCATCACTGGAATACCCAGCGCGACGCAATCTTCCGCCACACCTAACAAAATATCGATAGAGACACGCTCAACACCTGGCATGGATGCGACTTTTTCGCATTGATTGACGCCATCAATAACAAAGACCGGATAAATCAAGTCGGCAGCGGTCACAATGTTTTCACGCATCATCGCACGTGAGAAGACGTCCTTGCGCATGCGACGCATACGCACAGCGGGGAATTGGGTAGTTTTATGATGGGACATAATTTTTAAAAAAAGAATTGAGGCCAAAAAACAAATAATAATCGAACTTCGATGAAACTTTTTCCGACTTACTGCATCTGATCGCTTAGGTTAAGAGCGTCTCCTGACCTACTGCTTCTTTTCCCTGAGCAGGCACCGTTGGTCCCTATGCTAAACGGTGTTATTGCCCCGATTCCTACATGAGTCGGGGCTTTTTTCCATTAATTACTCTACTTCAGGATCGCCTTCAGCCTTACCCTCGGTGTCAATTTCTTCAGAAACATGGTCAGCATCAACGATGTCTGCGCCGTCATTCAGCAGTTCCGGCTCACGGTCAAGTCCGACCAGTCTTTGTATCGTTGCGTCCGCTTCTTCTATGCCGATTCGTTTCAGGGCTGAGAATAATTGGAGCGTGAACGGGAACAAAGGCCCCTCATTATCAACGTACTGAGATAACACTTCTTTGGCCTGGCGCAAAGCATTGGTGCATTCATTGCGGTTTAATTTGTCTGCTTTGGTCAAAATGCAGTGGATCGGGCGGCCAGTCGGCGCAAACCACTCCAGCATCTGAATATCCAGATCAGTGAAAGGACGGCGGGCATCCATGATTAACACCAGTGCTGCCAGTTGCGTACGGCGTTGTACATACGCACCGAGCAACTGATTCCAGTGTTGTTTTGCCGCTCCTGGTACTTCCGCATAACCATATCCAGGCAAATCCACGATCAGCGCACGGATCTCATCGACCCGTGTTTCGTCTTTACGATGCTGACCGACGTGGGCGCCGCCGATGGAAAAATAGTTAATGTGCTGGGTTCGTCCAGGAGTTTTTGATGCAAAACAAAGTTTCTTTTGATTACATAGGGTATTAATGGCGGTCGATTTGCCAGCGTTAGATCGGCCGGCGAATGCGATTTCCGGTACGTGGGTACGCGGTAGATCACGTAAATGATTTACCGTAGTAAAGAAGCGGGCTTGCCAGAGGATAGACATAGAGGAAAGGAAAGATTGAAAAATGCAACAGTCAGCGGTAAAAACGCTTAAAAGCTATTGTACAATAAGGGGTTAGATATGGGCAGAAGTAAACAAGTCCAGTCCTACTCTGGATATCAATATCGGTTTGATTCGCATCAAGCCAAATTAGTAGCTACGTGTCGCCATCAGGGCCGATTTCTATTACTTAGTCTCAGGGTGTATGAATGAACCGTGCTTTCTTACCAGTTTTGAAATCCATTAGCATTGCCATTTTGGCTATGTCTTCTATTACTTCTGTGGCGTATGCCAACGAAGCAGCTAAGTCAGCCAAAGCCGATCCGGCCAAAGGCGAGGCTTTATTCACCAATGGTGATGCAGCACGTGGCATTGTTGCCTGCGTCTCTTGCCACGGTGAGCACGGCAACTCTACTATTTCAGTCAATCCTAAACTGTCGGCACAGCACGAAGCCTACATTTCTAAGCAATTGCATGACTTTACCGGCGCTGATCGCAATAATCCGGTTATGACAACATTTGCCAAAGCAATGACACCAGAAGACGTCAAAAACGTCTCTGCTTATTTATCGCTACAAAAATCTGCCCCAGGTGCTGCGAAAAATAAAGACATCGTTGAACTGGGTAAACAAATTTACCGCGGTGGTATTGCTGAGAAAAACGTGCCTGCCTGCGCTGGTTGCCACAGCCCTAATGGCTCTGGTATTCCTGCACAGTTCCCACGTATCGCTGGACAACACCAGGATTATACCATTGCGCAGTTGACCAACTTCCGTACCGGCGCTCGTAAAAACAGCGCACAGATGGTTTCCATCGGCAAAAAAATGTCTGACGACGAAATGAAAGCCGTTGCGGATTACGTCGCTGGCTTAAAATAATTCAAAAAAGTCGGAATATTACCTCTTTCGCTCGCTGTGACCCAGTTGCAGTAGCTGCCACAGTTGCTGTAGAAAGATTGAGTAGGGGTTATCCGCTATTTTTGACATGCAATACGGAGGGGGTGGCGAAATGCCATCCCCTTTTTTTCAGGTTATTCTCGGAGCAGTATGGATAATAAGATCGATGCCGAACTGGCGACTTCCACCGGCGGCATACACATCAACACCCGCAAAGCCTGGTTGGCGGATGCCATAGAATTGCTGTCGTCGATGCGGTTTGCGATTAGTTTGCTGACGCTGATCGCGATTGCTTCCGTCATCGGTACCGTGATGAAGCAAAATGAACCAATGCCAAATTACGTCAATCAGTTTGGACCGTTCTGGTTTGAAGTGTTTAAGTCGTTTAGTCTGTACTCCGTATATTCTGCCTGGTGGTTTTTGACCATCATGGGCTTTCTGGTTTTATCGACCAGCTTGTGTCTGATTCGTAATGCGCCCAAAATGTTGAAAGACATGCGCAGCTGGCGTGAAAATGTGCGCGAGCAGTCACTACGTAATTTTCATCATAAGGCAGAATGGCAAGCAAAAGAAACTCGCACCGCAATAGTTCCGGCACTGACCGCCCATCTGGCACGTATTGGCTATCGCTTCAAATTGATAGAAAAAGATGGCGCGACATTAATCACCGCTAAGCAAGGGGCGGCAAATAAGTGGGGTTACATTTTTGCCCACAGCGCGATCGTTATCATTTGCGTAGGCGGTATGCTCGACTCTGAAATGCCCATCCATTTTCAGCAATGGTTCATGGGCAAGGTACCGTTTGACGGCAACGGGATTATCGCTAAAATTCCTGAGCAACATCGACTGTCGCTCGCCAATCCTACTTTCCGCGGTAACACCATGATTCCGGAAGGCGCGAGCAGCGACACCGCGATTATCCCGCAACAAACCGGTGTGTTTATTCAGGATTTGCCGTTCACGATTCGCCTCAAAAAATTCACCATCGATTTTTATACGACGGGCATGCCTAAGCTCTTCGCCAGCGATGTAGAAATTGTGGATCACGAAACCGGCAAAAGCTTTTCTTCAACGATCAAGGTGAATCAGCCCTTGATCTACAAAGGCATCGCTGTGTATCAGTCTAGCTTTGAAGATGGCGGTAGTCGATTAAAGCTCGCTGCCTTCCCTATGTCCGGTGGACAAGCAAAACCATTTGAAGTCGCTGGAGAAGTTGGCGGTTCAACACCATTGTCAGGTCAGGATGGTAACGACATGACGATAGAATGGTCTGGATTCAGACCGTTCAACGTCGAGAACATGGCACGCAATGGCGCAGATGTGCGCGCCGCCAATGCCAAGCAAACGTTTAATGAGCAATTCAGTACCGATTTGAATAAGCATCTGGGCTCAGCTGGTAAAAACGCCAATAACAAAGATTTAAAAAATGTCGGTCCCAGCGTGCAGTACAAATTGCGTGATAAGACCGGACAGGCAAGAGAATTCAGCAACTACATGCAATCGCTGTTGATCGATGGCGATTATATGTTCCTCGCTGGTACGCGCGACTCTCCTGCTGATGCATTCAGATACTTGCGTATTCCGGCAGACGATAACGATACCGTCAATGAATGGATGCGCCTGCGTGCCGCCATGAATAACCCGGCTTTACGTGATGCTGCTGCGCAACGTTATGCGGCACGTGCGATGTCATCTTCCGTGCCGAATGCCAAACAACTGCAAACCCAACTGGCAGAATCAGCCAGAAAGAGTTTGTCGATTTTTGCGGGTGATGGCAAGCAAGCAGGCTTTGTCGCCATTTCTAAATTCCTGGAGCAAATTCCCGCCAACGATCAAGCCAAAGCTGCTGATGTGTTCATGAAAATTTTGAATGGCAGCATGTGGGATTTATGGCAAATGGCGCGCGCCCAAGACGGTTTGCCTGAGCTGGAATTGGACGACAAACATGCGCGCTTTTTACAATTAGCCACAGGGGCGATGTCTGACGCATTTTTCTACGGTGCGCCGGTGTATTTGCAACTAAAGAGTTTTGAAGAAGTCAAAGCCACGGTATTACAAGTGACTCGCTCGCCAGGTAAAAAAGTCGTCTATCTTGGATGTTTGTTGTTAGTATTGGGCGTGTTTTCTATGTTCTATATCCGTGAGCGTCGTTTATGGATCTGGCTCAAAGACGATGCCGCTACAACGACTATACTGATGGCCTTAAGCTCACAGCGCAAGACGCTGGATTTTGAGAAAGAATTTGAGCAGTTAAAAATACAATTAGGACAAATCGTTCATCACGGACAAGCTTAAGAACGATATCCCAATGATCGACTACACTGACAGTCAGGGTTGGCTGTTTGAGGACATAAAATGGAAATAACACAGAACTACACGCCGTATCAGGGCTTTTTCAAGCGACTGACAGTGTTCGACTGGCTGTATGCCGTTGCCCTGAGTATGGCGTCGCTGTTTGCTTTAAGCCGTTTTGGCGGCTTTATGGATGTGTACGAAAAAGGCGTTTTACTGCTCGCCGCACCGACCTTTGCCTGGCTGGGCTGGCATTGGAAGCCAGTGCGCTGGCTGATTCCTTTATTAGCTTTGTTAAGTTTTTTTGCGATTCATCTTTATGGTGGTTCGCTGGACATGGCGAATCAGAAATTTTTCCTGAAATACTTGTTGTCGAGCCAATCGGCGATTTTGTGGATGGGAACGCTGTTCTTTTTATCCACGCTGTTCTATTGGGGCGGTTTGATTGCACGTTCCAATTTTGGCTCATCGGTCGGTTCGGTTCTATGCTGGGCGGCCGTGATCATGGGTTTTACAGGTATGTTGGTGCGCTGGTATGAATCGTATCTGGTGGGGATGGATGTCGGGCATATCCCGGTTTCTAATTTGTACGAAGTGTTTATTTTGTTTTCGATGATTACCGCTTTGTTCTATTTGTACTATGAGCAACAATACGCCACTTTACAACTAGGACCTTTTGTCTTGCTGGTGATCTCTGCCGCTGTCGGATTCTTGCTGTGGTACACGGTGAGCCGTGATGCGGCGGATATTCAGCCTCTGGTACCAGCTTTGCAAAGCTGGTGGATGAAGATACACGTACCAGCGAACTTTATTGGTTACGGTACGTTTTCTTTGGCTGCGATGGTCGGTCTGGCTTATTTGCTCAAATCCAAGGGTTACCTCGAAGATCGTCTGCCTAGCCTCGAAGTGCTGGACGACGTGATGTACAAGGCGATTGCGGTTGGTTTTACGTTCTTTACTATCGCCACTATCCTCGGTGCGTTATGGGCAGCAGAAGCATGGGGTGGATATTGGTCGTGGGACCCGAAAGAAACCTGGGCGCTCATCGTTTGGTTGAATTATGCGGCATGGTTGCATATGCGTCTCATGAAGGGCTTGCGTGGCCAAGTCGCCGCATGGTGGGCACTGGTGGGCTTGCTGGTCACGACGTTTGCTTTCCTTGGCGTGAATATGTTCTTGTCAGGTTTGCATTCTTACGGAACATTATAAGTAGTTGGGTCTATAGGTAGCGTTTCTAAATAGACTTCAAACTCCTTAATGCAGAGGCTCAGAGGAAAAATTAGTTTTCTCTGAGCCTCTCCTAACATGAACACTGCTGGCATTGATCTTTTGCTACGGTGCTTGCTCAAGACTCCCCGAAAAATGTAAGGTTCAGCAGAGTTCCCCGACTCATGAGAAACTAAGTAGCAAAACAGCGGTCAGAACGATGACTGTTTTGCCTGGTATCTCAACTACGGAGTCCAACATGCTGATTAAATCTCTTCCTGACGGCATCGATCTGCCGCTTTCTTCCGAAATCACACCGCGCGCAATATTCGAGTCGCGACGTGACTTTATCCGCCAATTAGCCGTTGGTTCGATCGCTGGTACTTCTTTGTACGAAATGGCCAATCGTGAAGCCTTTGCGCAAACACCGGGCGCACAAAAAATGGCCGCCACAGTCAATCCTGCGTATGCGCTGATCGAGAAAAAAACGGCGTACAAAGATGCCACGACCTACAATAATTTTTATGAATTTGGCACCGATAAGTCAGAGCCTGCCCAAACCGCTGGCAGCCTGAAAACGCGACCATGGACGGTCACGATAGAAGGTGAGGTCAAAAAACCGATCACGCTTGATATCGATAGTCTGATTAAATTGGCACCGCTTGAAGAGCGCATCTATCGCCTTCGTTGCGTAGAAGGATGGTCGATGGTGATACCTTGGATTGGTTACTCATTATCGAATTTGATCAAAAAAGTTGAGCCGACAGCGAATGCGCGTTACATAGAATTCATCACCTTGGATGATAAAAAACAGATGCCAGGTTTGCGCAGTCCGGTGCTCGAATGGCCGTACGTTGAAGGTTTACGTTTAGATGAGGCAAATCACCCGTTGGCATTACTGACCTTCGGCATGTACGGCGAGGTGTTGCCAAACCAAAATGGGGCGCCAGTTCGAATCGCTTTGCCTTGGAAATATGGCTTTAAATCAGCGAAATCGATTGTTAAAATCCGTTTTGTAAAAGACCAGCCGCGCACGGCCTGGAATAGTGCGGCTCCTCGTGAATATGGCTTTTATTCTAACGTCAATCCTGAGGTCGACCACCCGCGCTGGTCGCAAGCCACCGAGCGCCGGATTGGCGAAGATGGCTTATTTGCACGCAAGCGTAAAACCCTGATGTTTAATGGGTATTCTGAAGTGGCTTCTTTGTATTCCGGCATGGATCTGAAAAAATTTTTCTGATATGGCACTCTCACAAAAGCAAATTTCGGGCATCAAAGCAGTTATTTTTCTGCTGGCGCTGCTGCCATTTTTTCGTCTCGTGGCATGCGCGTTTCTGGATCAACTTGGTGCCAATCCAGTTGAGTTTATTACCCGCAATACCGGTGATTGGACCTTGTATTTTCTATGTATCGCTTTAGCGGTGACACCGGTACGCAGGTTGCTGAATGTGCCGTGGTTATTAAAGCTGCGCCGTATGTTGGGTCTGTATGGTTTCTTTTATGCAAGCCTGCACTTTTTTACTTTCTTGTGGTTTGATCATTTTTTCGATGTGCAGGAAATGTGGAAAGATGTGATCAAGCGGCCGTTCATTACTGTGGGTTTTATCGCTTTCGTAGGCTTGCTACCACTCGCTCTCACCAGTACCAATGGGATGATCAAACGTCTCGGCGGCAAACGTTGGCAACTGTTGCATAAGCTGGTTTATGTGATCGTGCCGCTTGGCGTTTTGCATTATTACTGGATGAAATCCGGCAAGCATGATTTGACACAGCCATTGATGTTTGCTGCCTTGGTCGCCACTTTGTTGCTGGTACGGGTTTGGTGGCATTGGTCCGCGACAGCGCGCAATCAGGCTAGCGCTTAGGGAATATGCGGGGGGCAAAGAAATGCTGCACTGCTTTTGCTTCCCGAGGTGTTACACGGCATAATGTTCAGCTCTCATTTTATTCGGCAAGAGCGGCTGACCAAGTATGACGACATATCAACTACAAAAAGAGCAAGCGGAGACCTTCACCCAACGTTGTGCTATCCGGGTGTTAAGCAGCATAGGCTGGAAAGTAAATTACCGGCCGTTACCGGGACCTTTAGGGGTCATTATCGTTTATCCACATACATCTAATTGGGATTTTGCCATCGGTATTTTGGCTAAACTCGCGATAGGGATGCCATTTCATTTCATTGCTAAATCGAGTTTGTTTGAAGGAATTACCGGCGCCACTATCGGTCGCATCATTCGCCAGTTGGGAGGTGAGCCAATAGAGCGTGGCGTATCTACAGGTGCTATTGCCAGATTGGCAGAGAAAATTAATCGTTCCAATTGGTATTGGTTAGCTATTACACCAGAAGGTACGCGTAGTTTCCGTCCTTACTTACGCAGTGGCTTTTATCACATTGCGCTCGCAGCCAAAGTTCCATTGGGCTGCGCATATTTCGATTTTGCGCGCAAAGAAATCAGTCTGGTCGATTACATGGAACTAAGCGGTGACACAAACACAGATTTACAAAAAATTCGTGACGTCTATGCCGGTGTTCAAGGCTATCGGCCAGAACAGGCTGGAGCCATACAATTCCGTGAAAATTAAATTAGGCGAAACCAGGAAGTAAAAAACACCTCTTTGACATTGAGTGCAAAGAGGTGTTTTTTTATTTCGCTCCGCGCTTATTTTTTCTCAGGAGTCACGCTGGTGCCTTCCGCAGAGCTACTGGCAGTTGTACGCGCTGCGTCTGGAGCTGGTGAGGTTACAGGTCTGGAAATCGGCAATTCATTGGTTAAGGCTTTATTTGGCATATATAACGGGCCACGCGCACCGCATGCACCAAGCAGGCTTGCCGAGATGGCGGCTAAAATCAGAGAGTAAATAAGTGGTCGCATCTTGAATTTGTCTAACAACGTATAGAATGGCGTTTTAAGTGTGAATCAACGTGTGTATCACAGCGTAAATCACAGCGTAAATCAACGCGTGAATTAAAGCATGAATCAATCAAAGGAGTGTAGCATGACTGAATCTGAATTCCTGATACTGGCGGAGTCTTGCCTGGCGCAGGTGGAGGAAATGTTTGAAAAAGCATTCGACAACGACGAATTAGATGTTGAGTGTAGCCGTAGCGGCAACGTTTTGACGATAGAATTTGTTAATAACGGCTCGAAAATGATCGTTAATAGCCAGGCGCCAATGCAAGAAATGTGGCTGGCGGCACGTAGCGGCGGCTTTCATTACAAATATGATGGGGAGCACTGGTTAAATACCAGAGATGGTAGCGAATTGTTTATGACTTTATCGGCATTAGGAAAAGAACAAGGGAAGTAAGCAAAAAGGGCAATCATTCGATTACCCTTTTTGTTTGGATGCTAATAACTTATTCAGTGCGTCACTTAGTTCGTCGTTGGGCTCGTTTCATCAATGATAGCTGGCGTAGTTAAATCCTGTACGGCAACTCCGGGTGGATTTTCAGCATAGTAGAAATCTCCATTCGCCGAAATGATTCCATTTGGAACAGGTCGCTCTTCCATTGGTACATCTTTGAGTGCTTTTTGCATGTAGCCTATCCAGATTGGCAAAGCCAGACCCCCACCGGTTTCGCGGTTACCGAGGTTTCTTGGCTGGTCAAAACCTATCCATGCGATACCGACCAATTTGGATTGGTAACCTGCGAACCAGGCATCAAACGAATCATTGGTTGTCCCCGTTTTACCAGCCAGATCGGTGCGTTTTAATACCATCGCTTTTGCTGCAGTACCATAGCGCACAACGTCTTTGAGCATGCTATCGACCAGGAAGGCGTTGCGCTCGTCGATCACGCGATTAGCTTCATCACCCGCTTTGTCTGGTTTTGCTTGCACCAGAATATTGCCATTGTTGTCGGTAATTTTATTGATCAGGTAAGGATTGATTTTATATCCGCCATTTGCGAAGACCGAGTAAGCACCTGCCATCTGCAAAGGTGTGACAGCGCCAGCACCTAGTGCAAGGGTAAGATAAGGTGGATTTTTTTCAGGCAAAAAACCAAATCGTGTCGTGTATTCCTGACCATATTTCGCGCCGATTCTATGCAAAATCCGGATCGAAATCATATTTTTTGACTTCGTCAGACCTTTACGCATGGTCATAGGACCTTCATATTTGCCATCGTAGTTTTTTGGTTCCCACGCTTGCCCGCCAGTCTGACCAGCATCAAAACTGATAGGTGCATCGTCAATGATTGTTGCTGGAGACAGGCCTTTTTCCAGAGAGGCGGAATAAATAAAGGGCTTAAAGCTCGAGCCAGGTTGACGCCATGCTTGTGTCACATGATTAAACTTGTTGAGGTTATAGTCGAAACCGCCAACCAGTGCTTTAATTGCACCGTCATGCGTATCAGTTGCAATGAATGCGGATTGTACTTCTGGCATTTGGGTGATAACCCAGTTTTTCCCCTCTTGCATCACGCGTACGACAGCGCCACGCTGGATGCGTTTGTTGGCAGGGGTTTTAGTACTTAAGCCGCTTGCCGCAAAACTAATGCCAGCTTCATCTATATGAATTTCTTCGCCATCAGCCAAGACTGCGCGAACAGATTTTGGATTCGCATCAAGTACCATTGCGACCTGCAAATCGTCGCTATTTGAGTGTTCCGCTAATGCCTTTTCAATTGCATCATCTGCTGCTTCTTTGCCTTCCGGGATCGTGATAATTGCTTCAGGGCCTCTATATCCATGGCGCTTTTCATAATCCATGACGCCACGTCGTAAAGACAAGTAAGCGGCATCCTGATCCGCTTTGGTAATGGTTGTGTAGACATTCAGACCGCGGGTATAGGTGTCCTCTTTGAATTGTTCGTAGACTAATTGACGAGCCATTTCAGCAACGTATTCTGCATGAATGCCAAATTCACTGCTGTCGGTTTTCGTGATAATTTCTTCGTTCTTGGCCTGCTCGTATTGTGCGTCGGTGATGTATTTCAAATCATGCATGCGCAGCAAAATGTATTGTTGACGTACTGTTGCACGGCGTGGATTGGCTACCGGGTTGTATGCTGACGGCGCTTTGGGTAGACCAGCTAACATCGCAGCTTCCGCGATCGTCAGATCTTTAATGTTTTTTCCAAAATAAATTTGTGCAGCCGAAGCAAAACCATAGGCACGTTGTCCCAGATAAATCTGGTTCATATAAACTTCAAGAATCTGATCTTTCGTCAGGTTTTGTTCAATCTTCCAAGCTAATAAGATTTCGTAAATTTTACGTTTGAAAGTCTGTTCGCTCGACAAGAAAAAGTTACGGGCAACTTGCTGTGTAATGGTGGACGCGCCTTGTTTTGCACCCCCTGTCAGATTGTGTAATGTCGCACGGGTAATGCCTAAGTAGTCAACACCCCCATGTTCGTAAAAGCGATCATCCTCGATCGCCAGCACTGCTTTCTTCATGATTTCAGGAATTTGATCAAAGCGAACAACATTGCGCCTTTCCTCACCAAACTCACCTATAAGTACATTGTCCGCAGAGAAAATCCGAAGCGGCATTTTGGGTTTGTAACTCGTAATTGAATCGAGTTCAGGTAAATTAGGATAGGCCAAAGTGAGAGCGAAGCCTATGATGAGTGCAATCGCAACAGCTGAACCAACCATGATACTGAGCATCGCGACAAGGACACGCTTGCCAATACTGGGCTTCGCTGTCGTTTTTTGTTGATTCTCGTTGGAAGAGGAAATTTCTTTATCTGACATGAGTTTCTAGTGTGGCAATAGCAAACGATATTATAACGGTTGTCGTCGTTTATCCCTTTAAAGGTTGCTGGATTAATTCCAATCAGATGTAATTTATGCATCGAGTGGAAATTTGGCAACGCATTCTGAACGTGCTCTGAGGAAAGTCCTTTACCAATGCGGGCTATATTGCTACGATTTCACGTAGGATTGGATAAGTGTCTCGTAAATAGCGGTTTTTAAAGAGAATTTCCAAAAACTTGCATCCAGGATGCATGCTTTGTTTCAATTTGTAAAAAATACACACAAAAGTGTTTATGAGGGGATATTCTTGGCTTTTGATCTTGCTTCACTGCTAGGCAGAAAAAATCCGCCGCTTATAGGGCTGGATATCAGTTCGTTTGACATTAAGCTTGTTGAGCTTACTGAGGGCAGCAATAAGGCATATCGTCTTGAACGTTATGCCTCTGAACCTTTGCCAAAAGGTGCGGTTCAGGACGGCAATATAGAAAATATCGAGCAAGTTTCCGAAACGATTCGTAAATTAGTAAAAAGAAGCGGTGCCAACACTAAAAATGTAGCTTTGGCAATGCCAGCGGCAGCAGTAATTACTAAAAAAATATTGTTGCCTGCAACATTAAGCGATCAGGCCTTGGAAGTTCAAGTTGAATCGGAAGCGAGTCAATACATTCCGTTTTCAATGGATGAGGTAAGTTTGGATTTTTGTGTTATCGGACCTGCGCCTAACCAAGAAGACGTTGAAGTCATGTTAGCTGCTTCCCGTAAAGAGAAGATTGAAGATCGCGTGGCTGTTGCGCAAGCGGCGGGTTTGCAGGCTAAAGTGATGGATGTTGAGTCTTATGCTGCTCGTGCTGCTATGGTGCGATTGATTGAAATGCAGGCAAACGAAGGTCGTGATCAAATTTACGCGATTTTTCAAATAGGTACAAAACGAACGAATATTTACATATTGCTTAATGGCGAAGTAGTTTATGAGCGTGAACAACAATTTGGCGGTAGCCAATTGACCCAAGATATCGTTCGTAATTACGGCTTGTCACAAGAGGAAGCCGAATTAAAGAAGAAAACCGGGGATTTACCAGATAGTTATGAAATGGAATTACTTGAACCATTTTTAGAAAACGCTGCACTCGAAGTTACTCGTGCTATTCAATTTTTCTTTACGTCTACGCCTTACACCAGAGTTGATCAAATATTTTTAACGGGCGGTTGTGCGGTAGTGACTGGTTTGGTTGATATCGTTGCAGAGCGAACCAAAATTTCTACTGCGGTCATTAGTCCATTTAAAGGGATGGAGCTGGCTGCTGGAGTTAATGAAAAAGTATTACGCAACGATGCCCCAGCCTACACGATTGCTTGCGGTCTGGCCCTGCGGAGATTTGGCTGATGATAAAAATCAATCTTCTTCCGCACCGGGAAGAAAAACGCAAACAGCTCAAAAAAGATTTTTACTCTTTGTTATTGCTGGCGGCAATTCTTGGAGCATTAATTGCTATTGTCGTTGGCGCTATCAATGCTAGTGAACTTGGGACGCAAACAGACAGGGTTAATTTCATCAAAAAAGAAAACGGCAAACTCGACGAGAAAATTAAAGAAATCGTTAATTTGAAGCAAGAGATTGATTCGCTCAAGGCGAGGCAGCAAGCGGTTGAAGATTTGCAGGGGGATAGAAATCAACCCGTCTATTTGCTAGATGAGTTGGTTAAATACACTCCTGAAGGCGTATATTTGCGTCAATTAAAACAGGATGGACAAAAGATTACATTAAATGGTTATGCTCAATCGCAAGAGCGCGTTGCTGACTACATTCGTAGTTTAGGAGGTAAGTCTGACTGGATGTATAAACCTGAACTTGTTGACATTCATTCCTCTGGGCTGGGTCAGGGAAGGGATGCAAAAAAAGTGTACGAATTCTCGATTAATGTTGCGATCAAGCGCCCGAGAGAGAAAGAAGATGTGGCTTCAGGTGCTGCGGATAGTCAGGCGCAGGACAAGAATCGACCAACTCCTGGTCATTAAGATAAAAGAATTGGAAGGTCAGGAATGGCAATTAATGTACAAGAGTTTGTTGACGATATTGGTGCCCAATTTCGTGATTTGAATGGCTTACACCCGGGGCTTTGGCCTATAGTCCCGAGGCTGGCAGCTGCGCTAGCTGTGTTGGCCGTCGTTATTTTGTTGAGTTGGTTCTTTTATTGGGATGGGCAGAACGAAGAAATTAACCAAAAACAACAAGAGGAAGTGAAACTTAAGCAAGAATATAAAGAAAAATTGCAGCAAGCGATAAATCTTGATGCTTTAAAGGATCAGAGGGTATTGGTGCAACAGTACGTTGCGGCAATGGAAAAACAGCTTCCTAGTAAAGCCGAAATGGACGCATTATTGTCGGATATTAATCAGGCTGGTGCAGGACGTGGTTTACAGTTTGACTCATTTAAGCCAGGCCTTGTTTCAGTAAAAGATTATTACGCTGAATTACCTATTGATATCAAATTGACAGGAAATTATCATGATCTTGGTGAATTTGTTGCTGATATTGCTAAGTTACCAAGGATTGTTACCTTAAATAATTTAAGTATTTCAAGTAATACGAAAGATAGTAATTTGACGTTGGAAGTTGTTGCTAAGACATTCCGCTATCTGGATAAAGATGAAGTTTTGGCTCAGGCCAACCTGAAAAAGGCCTCGAAAAAATGACGTTTAATAAGTTTACATTTTTATTGCTACTAGTGCCTTTAAGCTTTCTTAGCGCTTGCGGCGATAACGGTTCAAGCGAACTGACTGAATGGATGGCAACAGCCAGAAAAGAGATGAAATTGTCTACGCCTAAGCTTGTGCCGCCAAAAGTTTTTGTGCCGGCTGGGTATACTCAAAAAGACGAGTTGGATCCTTTTAATGCGTCAAAATTGCTGGCTGTACTCGCCCGAATGAAAGCAGACTCTAACAATGGTCCGGATATGGAGCGCCGGAAAGAGGCACTTGAAGCCTTCCCTCTTGATTCACTCAAAATGGTCGGAACAATAGAAAAGGGCGGATTGAAGCAAGCTTTGGTTCAAGCAGATAAAACTGTCTATCAGGCGAAAGTAGGTGGGTATATAGGTCAAAATTTCGGCTTGATCACAGGAATTGCTGAAGATGGTGTTGATATAAAGGAAACCGTACAAGATGCGGCGGGAGAGTGGGTTGAACGTAAGGTCAAGCTTGAGTTGCAGGAGAGTCAAAAATGAATGCGTTGATAAATAAAAGTAAAAGGGGCGCTATGTTTGTTAGAGCTTGTATGTTGCTGCTTGTAGGAATAAGCCAGTTAGCGTTCGCACAATCAAATAGTATCGAATCCATCGTTGCTAATCAGCAAGGTGCAAACATCATAGTAAAAATCGCTATGAAGAGTCCATTGGCAAAATTGCCGGTAGGGTTTTCTATAGCCAGTCCCGCACGTATTGCTCTGGATTTTGCTGATGTCTCAAATGGCACAGGAAAAACGTCTATTGACATCAATACAGGTGAGCTGAGAACAGTGACGCTAGTTGAAGCGACTGGTCGTTCGAGGATGATTTTTAACTTAAATAAACCCCTCAACTATGCAGCAACGATAGAGGGAAAATTTCTGATCGTGACGATTGACGGATCCGGAGGGGTTGCTACGCCGGTAAACTCCCAAGGGTTACCAGTGAATAATGATTCGACACCTTTACTGTCGAGTAAGCCTATGCTTCATGATATCGATTTCCGCCGGGGAGTCGGTGGAGAAGGGCGGGTTGTCGTTGATCTACCATTGAACCAGGTTACGGTAGACGTGCATCAGCAAGGGCAAAAAATATACGTCTCTTTCCTCAAAGTCGGTTTGCCGGATGTCTTGCGCAGGCGTTTAGATGTTGCCGATTTTGGTTCTCCAGTGCAGACCATTACTACAACGCCATCTGGTGAAAATGTTCAGATGGTGATCGAACCTAAAGGTCTGTGGGAGCAAAGTTCGTATCAAAGCGATACCCAGTTTGTTTTAGAGGTAAAGCCGATTAAAGAAGACCCGAACAAATTGACCCAAGGTACGCAAGGTTACCGCGGTGAAAAATTGTCCTTCAACTTCCAAAATATTGAAGTTCGTGCCATCTTACAAATTATTGCAGAAGTAAGTGGGTTGAATGTCATAGCAAGCGATACGGTTACCGGAACGATAACTTTGCGTTTGAAGGATGTGCCCTGGGATCAGGCATTAGACAATATTATGCAAATCAAGGGACTTGATATGCGTAAGAACGGTAACGTTATTTGGGTAGCACCGAAAGATGAATTGCTGACTAAAGAAAAGCTGGAATTAGAGCAAAAGGCACAAATTGCTGAGTTGGAACCGTTAAAAACTGAATCCTTCCAACTGAATTATCAAAAAGCCGAAGCATTTAAACAAGTTTTTGGTGGTGATGGACAGACAACTAATCGTTTACTGTCCAAACGTGGTAGTGCCGTTATTGAACCTCGCACGAATCAATTGTTTATTACCGACATCCCTTCGAAGATAGAGGAAGTTCGTAAACTGATACAGAAGACCGATATTGCATCTAAGCAAGTTATGATTGAGGCTCGCATCGTTGAAGCCGATGATAACTTTAGTAAAAATCTTGGCGTGAAGCTAGGGTTTACTGATTTGCGAGGAATTAACGGTGGAAATGCTGGATATCAGATCAATGGTAACCAACGCGTAGCGTTGACTGGAAATTATCTGGGTGTAGGAGAGCAAACTGGTCAGGCAGTATTAACAGGCGGCAGCTTTGTACCAAATTCTCAATTTGTGAATTTACCAGCAGCTGGAATCGGCGGTTTAAATCCTGGTAGTGTGGCAGTTAGCTTGTTCTCTTCGGCAGCTAACCGTTTCCTGAATCTTGAACTTTCTGCTCTAGAAGCGGACGGTAAAGGTAAGGTTATTTCTAGTCCACGCGTTGTCACAGCCGATCAATTGAAAGCACTTATTGAGCAAGGTACGGAGTTGCCTTACCAAGTTGCTACGTCAAGTGGTGCGACTTCGATTTCTTTCAGGAAAGCGACAATGCGTTTGGAAGTAACTCCGCAAATTACTCCTGATGGAAATATTATTCTTGATGTTGAAGTTCATAAAGATAGTGTAGGCCAACAAACCACTAACGGCTTTGCGATCAATACCAAGGAAGTAAAGACCATGGTATTAGTAGAAAATGGTGGTACTGTGGTGTTGGGCGGTATTTACCAACAAACGGAAGCAGACAATGTGACCAAGATACCGTTTTTTGGCGATCTTCCATTGTTGGGGAATTTATTCAAAACTACCGGAAAAAGTAATGAAAAAACCGAATTGTTGATTTTCATTACGCCAAAAATTATGTCTGACCGCCTAGGTTTGAAGTAAACTTAACTTTTTTTAAAATTCGATAATTTAAATGCTTCTGCTCAAAGACAGGTGTTACATGACTAGCTTCCTCCGGATGATTTCTGGCATATTTTTACTTACTCTCATATGTGCTTGCGGAGGTGGTGGTGGATCTTCGGGAGCAACAAGTGCGGCTTCCACTAAACCGGTGTTATCCACGTCAGCGCCATCATCTATTAATATTATTAATGGTGATCCTGCTCAAACCTTTACTATCATCGGTGGTGTTCCGCCATATGATGCCAAACCAGCCAATAAGGGATTAAGTGTTACAGTGGTAGGATCCACTTTGACCATTAAAGCTATAGCCAGCGGTACTTCATCCGTAACGGTTACCGACAATGTTGGAAGTAGAGTTACTATTGCCGTTACAATGGGAACAGGAGTTCCGTTGTTTGTATCAATCAATGCTATTAATGTTGCAGTTGGCGGTAACTCATCAGTTATTACAATTGGTGGTGGAACCGGAGTAGGATACACAGTGGGAAGTAGTGACACTTCGGTCGCAACAGTGACTACTAGCCCTGATGGGTCAGCATTTATAGTCAATGGCGCAGCCAACGGACCCGCAACTATCACGGTGACAGATAGCCTAGGAACAGCCGTGAGCGTTAGAGTTGTGGTTGGTACTGGCGTGAAATCATCTTCCATTACGTCGGGGAATGTAATCGCAAGTTCAGTCGCAACAAAAATGTCCTTGACGCCAGCCACAGTGACTGTAGCGGATGATAATGGTTCCACTCATTCCTTAAATTTGTCGGGGATGACTGCACCGTTTCGGGTCTATAATTCAAACCCATCATTAGCAACGTTGACAATCGTAGGTGATAATTCGAATTCAGCCTCGACTTCTAATACGATTAATGTAGCACCTGGTCCAATCACGGCAACGAATAAGTCCGGTCGTTGCGTCAGCCAGGATACAGCAGTCATCTTTACCGTGATTGATAGTTTGAACGCGGTAGCAACCAGTACAATGACGATTAAAGCAGGCGGTGTCGGTTGTTAATGACTGCTTGGTGTCGTTATTAAAAAAGTTGTGCAGGAGACTTTGTAAGTGTCCAGGCGCTGAATTTAATTTGCCCGGGAAATTGCGATGTCTGGCAATATTTTCTTAGTAGGTCTTATGGGGTCCGGCAAGACGACAGTCGGTCGGGCCCTGGCAAGAAAACTGAACAAGCGTTTTATTGATTCTGATCACGAGATTGAGGCACGAACCGGTGTCTCAATTCCTGTGATTTTTGAGATAGAAGGTGAAGCTAGTTTTCGTCAACGCGAAGCGGATGTCATCCGCGATTTAACTGCCCAAAGTGGAATTGTTTTGGCGACTGGTGGCGGAGCCGTATTAAATCCTGACAGTCTGCGTTACCTGCACGAACGTGGTACTGTAATCTATCTACGTGCTGGTATTAACAGTATCTTGCAACGTACTCGGAACGATAAAAATCGTCCGTTGTTGCGCACTGCCGATCCGCGTAAAAAGCTGGAAGAATTAGAGGCGCAGCGTCATCCTCTTTATCAGCAGGCGGCTCATTTAATTATTGAGACTGGCCGTCCAAACGTACAGCATCTGGTACAAAGTATCCTCGAAAAATTACCGAAAACCCATGTGGAAACATATTTTCAAGCTCATGAATCTGGCATGCACTCTGTAGAAAACGGCAATATACAGGTTTTGAACCTTCATCTCGGGGAACGTAGCTACTCGATTTCTATTGGCCAGGAGCTACTAAGTAATGCGACTTTGTTAGCCGAAAAAATCCGTGGCCAACATGTTGTGATTGTTACTAATACGGTGGTTGCACCCCTATATCTGGAACGCTTGGAAGCGCAGTTTAAGTCACTGGGTAAAGCTTGTAGTGCGGTCATTTTGCCAGATGGTGAAGTGCATAAAAATTGGGAGCATCTGAATCTGATTTTTGATCATTTGTTGGCCAATAAGTGCGACCGTAAAACTACTTTGATTGCCTTGGGTGGTGGTGTGATCGGTGATATGACGGGATTTGCCGCTGCAACCTACATGCGTGGAATTCCATTTATTCAAATTCCTACAACCTTATTATCGCAGGTGGATTCTTCGGTTGGCGGTAAAACTGGCATCAATCATCCTCTGGGCAAAAATATGATCGGTGCGTTTTACCAGCCGCAATCTGTGATAGCGGATACGTCGACATTGAATACTTTACCGGATGAGGAGTTGTCAGCAGGACTAGCAGAAGTCATCAAACATGGCGCAATCATTGATATTGGATTTTTTCAGTGGTTAGAGCAAAATATGTCCAGATTGCGTGCCAAAGATCCTGACGCTCTTGCCTACGTCATAGCACGCTCTTGTGAGATCAAAGCCAACGTCGTGCAACAAGATGAACGTGAAGGTGGTTTGCGTGCGATTCTCAATTTTGGACACACGTTTGGTCACGCGATTGAAGCAGGCTTAGGCTTCGGTACCTGGTTGCATGGAGCTGCTGTCGGTTGTGGTATGGTGATGGCTGCGGAGTTATCGTTCCGTCTTGGTTATATTGATTTCGTCAGTAAGACACGGATAAAGCAATTGATTGCAGATGCTGGTTTACCGGTCATTGCGCCTGACCTTGGTGAGCAACGCTGGCTAGACTTGATGGAAGTCGATAAGAAAAATGAGGGTGGGCAAATCAAATTTATTCTGCTTAAGCCGTTAGGAACAGCAATAATAACTAGTGTACCGGAAGCAGTTTTATTAGAAACTTTACGTCACTGCATTTTAGAATAGCGATGATCTTTAGCGACCACCATTTAGCACCATATGCCGCCCAATCTGCAACTTCGCGAGGGCGGCTTTTTATTGAGCCAACGTCTAGTTCGCGTAGTGAATTTCAGCGTGATCGCGATAGAATTATTCACTGTTCAGCATTTCGACGATTAGAGTACAAGACGCAGGTTTTTGTAAATCATGAAGGAGACTTGTTTCGTACCCGTTTGACGCATAGTTTAGAGGTCGCACAAATTGGGCGTTCCATCGCGAGAAACTTACGTTTGAATGAAGACTTGGTGGAAGCTATTGCCCTCGCACATGATCTTGGTCATACGCCGTTCGGTCACGCCGGACAAGATGCGCTCAATGCATGTATGCAACCATACGGTGGCTTTGAACATAATCTGCAAAGCCTGCGTATAGTCGATAAGCTCGAAGAGCGCTATGCCGCATTTGATGGTCTCAATCTTTGCTTTGAAACCCGCGAGGGCATACTCAAACACTGTTCTGTCAATAATGCAGAAACTTTAGGCGACCTTGGGAAACGTTTCATTCAGAAGACACAACCCGGACTAGAAGCGCAATTGACCAATCTGGCTGACGAAATTGCGTACAACAACCATGACATTGATGACGGTCTGCGCTCGGGTTTGATTACCGAAAAGCAATTGCTAGAGGTCGATTTCTTTGCCCGGCATAGAGCGGAGGTCGAAGCCGCCTACCCGGGGTTGTCCGGGCGCCGGGCTATTTCGGAAACAATTCGCCGCATGATTAATACCTTGATCACTGATCTGATTAAGACCTCCTCGGCGGGCATCCAAGAGCACGCTCCACAATCAGTCGATGATGTGCGAAGCATGGGGAAAATGATTGGTTTCTCAGATGCGCAATTTCAAGAAGCAAAAGTTCTGAAACACTTTTTACATCAACATCTGTACCGGCATTACCAAGTGAACCGCATGATGTCTAAAGCGCGGCGGATTATTCATGAATTATTCGATGCATTAATGACAGAGCCGAATTTATTACCACCAGATTATCAAATAAAAGCGGCGGAAGATGAGCAGAAAAAGGTCCTGATGCAAGCTCGAAAAATTGCTGATTACATTGCTGGCATGACGGATCGCTATGCCATTCGTGAACATCGGCGACTGTTTTCAATTGATGAAATTTGAGACCAAAACTTCGCTCTTGATTCATCCCTTATTTAATTTAATTTTTCTTCGGAGATTGTTATGAAATTTCAACGCTCAATTCCTCTTTCTTTTTCTCGTCGCGCAGTAGCTTGTATGTTAGTCGGGGTGGCAATATCTGCGCATGCCTTGTCCTTGAACGATTTGAGCAACCAGGATGCTAGTGCTGGCCTGAAAGGGGCGTTGGATAAAGGTTCGGCTGTAGCCGTGAGCAAGCTTGGTGTGGAAAATGGATTCCTGAATAATGATAAGGTAAAAATTCAACTCCCGTCCGTGCTGGAAAAAGCTATGCCAATTTTGAAGATGACAGGGAAAGGCCAACAACTCGATGAATTAGTCGTTTCTATGAATCGTGCCGCTGAAGCAGCAGTGCCTATGGCAAAACCCTTGTTGGTTAATGCCGTCAAATCGATGAGTCTGACTGACGCAAAAAATATTTTGACCGGTGGCGAAACTTCGGTGACTGATTTCTTTAAACAGAAAACGGCAGCGCCATTGTCGGTTAAATTTTTGCCACTGGTGAAAGGCGTCACTGATAAAGCGGGCTTATCGTCAAAATACAATGCGGTGATGGGGCAAGCACAAAAATTTGGCGTCGTTCCGGAACAAGAGGCGACCGTTGAGGGTTATGTCACACAAAAAGCCCTGGATGGTTTGTTTTTGATGATAGGCGAAGAAGAAAAAGAAATCCGGCGTGATCCAGTTGGTGCTGGTAGTGCTGCGATCAGTAAAGTATTTAGTTTGCTGAAGTAAATGAAAAAATTGTGTTGCGCTGGCTGAAAAGGCTAGCGCAACACATATCAAAAGCCATCAAAAAAAGCATTTTTTCCTGCGGTTTTGCACTGACCGTAGCGCGCCAAGTAAGCTCTTGCAACAAGGAATACTTGCTACGTAGTTTTACTTAAGTAGATAATGTTGCAACGCAGTATCAATTTTTCTGGTAAGTTATCGCACAAGCACAGCGCATTTGAAATGATAAAGATTATTTCACCAGCCTATTTTTTGACTGGAACTCTGCTGTTTGCCCTACAATAAATCAACAAAATGATTCACATTAAAATATCGGAGATCAACATGTCATACAAAATGAAAACACTGATTGCGACCGCGTTAGTTGGCTGGTCGATGGTTGGTATTGCTGCTGAACCTATCAAGATTGGTGTATCAGGCCCCTTAACAGGTGGATCTGCACCTATGGGTGTTTCCATGCGCGATGGTGTCAAGCTAGCGGTGGCCGAAATCAATGCTAAGGGTGGCGTGTTGGGACGACAGTTACAGATCGTCGAACGTGATGATGAAGCAAAAAATGAACGTGGTGTGCAAGTCGCGCAAGAACTGATTAACAAGGAACGTGTTGTAGCGACGGTAGGATACGCCAATACCGGTGTAGCAATTGCGTCTCAGCGTTTCTATCAAACTGCAAAAATTCCTGTGATGAATAATGTGGCAACAGGCTCTATTGTCACGAAACAGTTTGTCGCACCTGAGTTCACTGAAAATTATATTTTCCGTAACGCTGCGAACGACACTTTGCAGTCAGCGATGATTGTTGATGAAGCAATCGTCAAGAATAAATTTACCAAAGTAGCGATTCTGGCTGACTCCACAAACTACGGTCAACTCGGACGTGAAGATCTGGAAAGAACTTTAAGCGCAAAAGGGATTAAACCCGTCGCCGTCGAAAAATTTAATATCAAAGATGTCGATATGACAGCGCAATTGCTCAAAGCTAAGCAAGCGGGCGCTCAAGCCATCCTCACTTATGGTATCGGCCCAGAATTGGCGCAGATCGCTAATGGTATGGAAAAACTGGGTTGGAAAGTCCCGATGATCGGCAGCTGGACTTTGTCGATGGGTAACTTCCTTGATAACGCAGGTAAAAATGGCAATGGTGCAACCATGCCACAAACCTTTATCCAAGATCCAAATACACCAAAACGTAAAGCCTTCATCGAGGCCTACCAAAAAACCTACAAAATTGATCGTATTCCCTCACCAGTTTCTGCAGCACAAGGATATGACTCGATTTATCTCTTGGCAGCAGCAATGAAGCAGGCGGGTACGACGGATGGACCAAAAGTACGCGAAGCTTTAGAGAACCTGAGTGAAAAAGTTGATGGCGTTGTGATGACTTACAACAAACCATTTACCCACGATGATCACGAAGCGATTAAAGCCGGCGTGCCAGTGATGGGCGAAGCGAAAGACGGTCATATTGTCCTGTCAAAATAAGATATTGCTGGGTAGTTGATGCATGCAAAGTATTTCTGAGTAATACCGGAACCAGGCTGAAAACGAATCGTCGTTTTTATCGCCTGGTTCATTTTTATTTATCCCGCAACCGCACTGTTTTGACGCTTGTAAGACCTGGTTTGGAAGTAGCCTTACCGGGTGAGGTTCGACGCTGTGCGCTCCATTAAGGCATTGAAAAATGGAAATCTTATTACAACTCGTGTTCAGTGGCATTGCCCTTGGCATGATTTACGCTGTTATTGCTTTCGGCTATCAATTGACCTTTGCCACCTCCGGCACCCTTAATTTCGGACAGGGGGAGTCGCTGATGTTAGGCGCGCTGGTTGGTTTGAGTCTGGTAGGTAGTATTCATGGCGGCCCGTATATGAATTACTGGTTGATGATACCGCTGGTGATTCTGTTTGGCGGTTTACAAGGGATGGTGGTGGAGTGGATCGCCGTACGCCCGTCGATCAAAATCAAATCAGAATTTGGCTGGATTATGTCCACCATCGCTTTGGCAATCATTTTTAAAAATGTCGCAGAAAATATCTGGGGCAAAGATGATTTGACCTTCCCTTCGCCCTTGTCGGCGCAACCGTTCCAAATTTTTGGTGCGAATGTACAACCTATGCAAATCGTGGTCATTGTTGGTGCCTTAGCGATTATGTTAGCGGTTGAATTATTTAATCGTAAATCGATTTATGGAAAAGCAGTCGTAGCAACATCGAATGACCGAGATGCTGCAGGTTTAATGGGTATCAATACAAGCATGGTCATTACGTTTTCATATGCACTGTCATCAGCGACTGCCGCGTTTGCAGGGGTGCTGGTGGCACCTTTGACACTGACTGGTGCGACAATGGGTTCTTCGTTGGGTTTAAAAGCGTTTGCTGTGGCGATTATTGGTGGATTGACTTCCGGTGTTGGTGCCATTGTCGGTGGCTTGATTTTAGGTATTGCTGAGACGCTGACCGGTTTCTACGTTTCTACAGGTTACAAAGAAGTACCTGGTCTGGTTTTGTTATTGCTGGTATTAGCGATAAAACCAGCAGGTTTGTTTGGTAAAACCGCGATCAAGAAAGTATAAGGAAGAAGCCATGAATATAAAGTCCTTAGCGGTTTCTGTTGTCGGTATCGCTGCGCTGGGTTTGTTCCCCGTCTTTATGCACAATCCGTATTATTTGCATCTGGCAGAGACAATTTTAATTTACGCGATTTTGTTGTTTGGTCTCGATATTGTAGTTGGTTATACCGGTCAGGTATCGTTAGGTCATGCTGGATTGTTTGGCATTGGTTCCTACACGACAGGAGTGTTGTTTCTTAAGTTAGGGATGCCAATTTTGCTCGCGCTACCAGCCAGTATCGTGGTTGCGGCTTTGTTTGGTGCGGTCATGGCCTTACCTGCCTTACGAGTTACCGGGCCGTATCTGGCGATGGTGACTTTAGCGTTCGGTACGATTACGCAAATCCTGATCAATGAAATGAGCTTCTTAACCGAAGGTCCGATGGGCATACAAATCACTAAGCCAGTGTGGTTTGGTCAAAAAATGACTGAGGTAGGTTTTTACTATCTGGTGGCGGTGATGATGGTGTTGGCCCTTATCGTTGTGCACAGGGTATTGAGTTCGCATTTAGGTCGGGCATTTCAGGCGCTGCGTGATAGTCCGATTGCTTCAGACTGTATGGGTGTTTCTGTCTATCGTTACAAGGTATATGCGTTCGTCATTAGTGCAGCCTTGGCAGGTTTAGCAGGTAGTTTATACGCGTATTCTGAACAATATATTTCACCGAATACCTACAATTTTGAACTGACGATTTTGTTTCTGTTAGCGGTGATCATGGGCGGGCGTAAGAGCCGGATTGGTTCGTTACTCGGTGCTTTTATTGTCGTGATGCTGCCTTCATTGTTGGCGGATATTGACTTGTTCCGTCAGATTTCTACTGGTGCCGCAGTGATTGCAGTGATAGGCGCAATCGTGGCTTTGGTTCAGAAGCGCAAAACAGGACGTGAGCTGGTGGTGCCGGTTGTAGCAACTGTAGGCATGGCTTTGTTTTCTTATAAGCTGGAAAATATTACGGACTGGCGCTTGACCATCTTTGGTTTGATGACCTTGTTTGTTGTCTACTATTTGCAAGATGGGATTGTTGGGTTTGTTAGTGCAATGTTTGGTAAAGGTCCACGCCATCTCATCGCAAATGCCGACGCGGATAAAATTGGTGACAGTCTGGCGATCGCTAAAGCGGGTGGTGACAGTAGTGGAGTATTACTTAATGCACGTCAGTTATTAATGCAATTTGGTGGTTTAAAAGCCCTGAACCATGTTGACTTGCAAATTGCCAGAGGAACAGTGCATGGGTTGATCGGGCCAAATGGTTCTGGCAAAAGCACGATGATGAATGTACTGACTGGGATTTATAAACCTACCGATGGTGCAGTCGAATTTAGCGGTAAGGTAATTTCAGGCACAACGCCTTCTGCAATCGCCTTAGGTGGAGTTGCTCGTACTTTCCAAAACGTGCAGTTGTTTGGTGAAATGACAGCGACTGAAAACGTACTGGTTGGTTTGCATAGTACTTTCCGTAGCAACGTGTTTGATGCGATGGCGCATACGCCACGGTACTTGCGTGAAGAGCGTGCTGCGCGTGAACGTGCAGCCAGTATTTTGCACTTTGTAGGCTTATCCGATCTGGCGAATGAAGAGGCGCGCAACCTGCCATATGGCAAACAGCGTTTGTTAGAAATCGGTCGTGCTCTTGGTTTGAATCCACAATTGTTGTTGCTGGATGAGCCTGCTGCCGGTTTGACTGCACCCGATATCAAAGAGCTCATCGCTATTATTCGTAAAATCCGTGAGCATGGGATCACGATTATTCTGATCGAACATCATATGGATGTTGTGATGTCCTTATGCGATGTCGTTACCGTACTTGATTTTGGTCAGAAGATTTGTGAAGGTAAGCCAGCTGATGTACAAGCGGATCCCAAGGTCATTGAAGCGTACCTGGGCGGTAGTGTGAGTGAAGAACTGAGCGGCGCGGCACATCCCGTGGCAGCGGTGTAAGGAGAACCTATGTTAACGATTTCAAATTTACACGCTGCGTACGGTAAGGTGCAGGTATTGCATGGTATTTCTTTGGAAGTCCCAAAAGGAAAAGTGGTAACGTTGATCGGTTCAAATGGCGCTGGTAAAACAACGACCATGCGAGCAATTTCTGGCATGTTGAAACCGAAGGAGGGCACAGTGAGTCTAGCTGGTAATGATATCACCGGACTTGATTCACATAAAATTGCGCGTGCTGGATTAGCTCACTCACCTGAAGGTCGGCGCGTGTTTGCGACGATGACGGTGAAAGACAATTTGCTGTTAGGCGCTTTCCCACGCTTTACCGGCTCGCGTAACCGCGGCGATATTGATACCGATCTGCAAAAGGCGATGGAGCTGTTCCCACGCTTACGCGAACGTCGTGATCAACTGGCTGGCACCTTATCTGGCGGTGAGCAACAAATGCTGGCGATGGCGCGTGCCGTGATGTTAAATCCGGAAGTTATTTTGCTGGATGAGCCGTCGATGGGGCTGGCGCCGATCTTGGTGGATGAAGTGTTCCGTATCATCCAACGTCTGAAGCATGAGGGCATGACAATGCTGTTGGTTGAGCAATTTGCGGCTGCGGCGTTAGCCGTCGCAGATTATGGCTATGTCTTAGAAAATGGCAAAATTTCTGTGCATGGTCCGGCCGCTAGTCTGCAAAATGATCCTGCGGTCAAGGCTGCGTACCTTGGTGGTAATTCGCAGCATTAAGTTTAGAGCAGTGCAAAATGTAGGGTGGGTTGCATCCGCCCTACATGAGTCAATTATCCATTCAAAGAGCGCAGAGGATGGGCATATGCTGGCCATACTTCGTTGAAAAAACCTGCCACCATGTCTTCACTGACCTCAGACAAGTGCGCTGGTGACCATTTGGGTTGATTGTCTTTGTCAACTACCAAGGCACGTACCCCTTCGAGTACTTCGCCGTGTTTAAAGCAATGCCGGACCATATTTCTCTCCATGCGCAGGCAATCAGACACGGACATGCTGGCGCTGCGGCGAAGTTGTTCGAGAGTCACACACATCAGTAACGGTGAGCGCTTTTCCATGGTGGCCAGTGTGCTTTGGGCAAATACACTGTTATTCTTTTTGAGTGCCTCAGCAATATTTATCAAGCTATTGCCAGAAAATAGCGCGTCAATTTCAGTGCGTTGCACTGCCAGTTTGCTTTGCGCTGGTTCAGCTTGTGTCGCGTAAGGGCGGGCGAAATCGTGAATTGCTTTGCGCAAATCGGATGTATCGCTATTGCTCAATAATTCCATTAAGCCAGAAATTTCGCTGGTTGGAATAAATACATCTGCCAAACCAGCATATAGCGCATCAGCAGCACCGATAATTTCGCCAGTTAAACCCAGATAAGTACCGATTTGTCCTGGCGTACGTGACAGGAAATAACCACCGCCAACGTCTGGAAATAAGCCAATATTCACTTCTGGCATTGCCATCTTGGTACGCTCAGTCACGATGCGTAAGCAACTGTCAGGACCCGCTTGTGCAATCCCCATGCCGCCGCCCATCACCACGCCGTTCATCAGCGCAATATACGGTTTTGGATAGAAATGAATTAAATGGTTTAATGCGTATTCTTCGGTAAAAAAATCTTCCAGCAATGCGCTGTCGCCTGTCGGAGTGGATGTTCCGACATCATAAAAAAAGCGAATGTCACCACCAGCACACAAGGCTTTTTCGCTGCTGCTATGAATAAACACTGCACGGATATCGTTATTATCACGCCATTTCAATAAGGCAGTCGTGATACTTCTTACCATGTCCAATGATAGGGAATTGAGTGCTTTGGGGCGATCTAATGTAATGAAGCCGATTTGATTTTTGACAGAAGTGACAACGTATTCGCTCATAGGGATACCAATAAATTGATCGTGGTAAAACTGGTATTTTATGCTGCTGCGCGCTTGCCGTCACGGTCTTTAGTACGGATTGAGTGATGTGTGGGATAGCAATAAAAAAGGACGCCAGATAGCGTCCTTGTTTTAGTGACCCTGAATGAGCAGGGGTTGGCGATTATGCCGATGCCGGATCTGGCATGTGTTTAATTGCATCGTGGTGATGTTCTTGAATCTTGTCTTTGTGTTTGATCACTTGACGATCCAGTTTGTCTACCAGTGCATCAATGGCTGCATACAAATCATGCGCCAGACTTTCTACATGGATATCTTTACCGCTGATGTGCAGATTGATATCCGCCTTGTGGCGTTTGTCTTTCTCGCGGAGCTTGTCAACCGTCAGGATGACGGCAATATCAATGACTTGATCGAAGTGTCGCCGGACTCTTTCCAGCTTGGTGTGTACGTATTCGCGGATTGCAGGAGTTACTTCGACGTGATGTCCACTGATGGTGAGATTCATACTGTGCTCCTATGGTAATGTTGCTTGCTATTACGATGCGCTCATTTCATCGGAAGTGTCTTGAGCTAAATCATATATAGCAATTTAAACCGGAATTACAAGGACTTTGTTACAAACATTTACGCATACTGACGGGTGGAATTTTCAGAGCTTCGCGGTATTTGGCGACTGTACGTCGGGCAATTACCATACCCTGTTCACCCAGCATTTCTGCGATTTTACTGTCAGAGAGTGGGCTTTTCTGGTCTTCTGCTCCTATTAACTGCTTGATAAGTGCTCGTATCGCGGTGGACGATGCTTCCCCCCCGGTTTCCGTCGCGACATGGCTGCCGAAAAAATACTTTAACTCAAACATGCCATGTGGGGTCAACATGTATTTTTGGGTCGTAACACGGGAAATAGTACTCTCGTGTAATCCTAGTGTATCAGCTATTTCGCGCAAAACAAGGGGGCGCATTGCGACCGCGCCATGCGTGAAAAAGTTACGCTGTCTTTCTACTATCGCTTGTGCAACGCGCAAAATTGTCTCAAAGCGCTGCCGCATATTTTTGATGAGCCAGCGTGCTTCTTGTAGTTGCGCACCAAGTCCGTTCTCTCCTCGATGTTGCCGCATCAGATTGGCGTACATACTGCTGACGCGCAGCTTGGGCATCACATCTTGATTGAGCGAAACTTGCCAGCCATGCACAGTTTTTTTAACGATAACGTCGGGCACAACATAGTCAGAACTGCTCTTGGCAAATGCATACCCTGGTCTAGGGTGACATGCGCGTATGACAATTTGTGCTTCGCGCAAATCCTCGTCATCGCAATCAAAGATTTTTTTTAATTTCGTGAAATCTCTTTGTGCAAATAAATTTAATTGTTTTTCAACAATAGCTAATGCCAGACGTCGTGTGACAAAAGGGATTTGGGGTAAACGTTTTATCTGTATTGCAAGACATTCGGCAGCACTTCTGGCACCGACCCCTGACGGATCAAAGCTTTGTACCATCGATAACGCGAATGATAATTCTTCTGGCTCTACACTGAGTTCTATCGGTAAGCTGGAATGTATTTCATCCAGTGTCTCTGAAAGGTAACCATTATCGTCAATTGCATCGATAATCAGTTCTACTAATGCCAGGTCGCGTGGTTCGCGCAGGCTCAGACGCATTTGCTCCAGCAAGTGCTCTCGGAGGCAGATATGAGCGGCTTCTAGTTGCCGGTAACCATCATCATCTTCAGCGCTGTGCTGACCTGCTGGCGCGTCGTTGAAGCTCCATTCTTCTTCGTTGGCGCTGACACTGTCATTGGGTACAATTTCGCTGTCTGATGGTGTTTCTTCAGCGCTATTGGTATTTTCTCTGGCGCTAGAAGTTTCCATGCCGGCATCAGGTGTGTTACTTGATGTATTGATAGCACCATCTGCGAGTAGACGTAGAGCATTGTCCATAGGATCGTCTACGCGTTCCAGCAAGGGATTTTCTATGAGTAGTGTCTCTAATTCCTGATGCAACTCCAGCGTCGACAATTGCAATAATCTGATCGACTGTTGCAATTGCGGCGTTAATGCCAGATGTTGGGAAGTACGTAGTTGCAGGCTTTGTTTCATGATGCTTTCCGTCACATGCGGAAATGCTCTCCCAGATAAACCCGACGCACTGATTCGTTCTCAATGATGTCATCAGGCTTACCGCTGGCCAATACCGCACCCTGATTGATGATGTAGGCGTGGTCACAAATACCTAATGTCTCGCGAACGTTGTGATCGGTAATCAATACCCCTATGCCACGCTCTTTCAGGAATCGTACGATACGTTGTATCTCAATCACGGCAATGGGATCAACACCAGCGAATGGTTCGTCTAGTAATACGAAGCGGGGATTAGTTGCCAATGCGCGGGCGATTTCGACGCGTCGTCGTTCACCACCAGATAATGACAGCGCCTGGCTTTCGCGAATTTTTTCAATTTGTAAATCCACCAGCAAAGCATCCAGACGCCGATCAATTTTCTGCTTTGAAAGATATTTTTTATTTTTATCTTTCTGCAATTCCAAAACAGCACGAATATTTTCTTCCACCGTCAGCTTTCTGAATACCGATGCTTCTTGCGGTAAATAGGATAAACCTAAGACCGCGCGTTGATGTATAGGTAAACCTGAAATAGCCACGCCATCGATACTGATTTGTCCGCCATCTGATGGCACCAAGCCAACGATCATGTAAAACGAAGTCGTTTTACCGGCACCATTGGGACCGAGCAAACCAACCACCTCGCCACTTTTTACCGATAAAGAAACATCTCTGACAACTTGTCGTGCGCCATAGCGCTTTTGCAAACCTTTGACGACCAGAATGCTATTTTTTTCTGAAGTGTTGGCTGGCATCTTAATTTGTCTGTTTATTAATTTTTGGTTGTATCGTCAGTTTGATTCTGCCACCGCCAGAAACTACCGAGCCATTACTTGTGTTGGTGCCAACGAAGACATCGTTTTTGCTGTCGTAAGAAAGAAATTCGCCCTCTTGTTCATCTGTAACCTTTTTGCCGTCTAGGTAACGCACTTTTGCTTTAGAGATGAATTTGACGAACTCTGTTTTTTCGTCGTATTCCGCACGATCTGCCTCACCTTCAACCCAGAGATCCGGGCCACCATCACGTTTCTGACGGAATCTGACTTTTCCACCTGATTTACTATACAGATTAACGTGTTGAAAATCTTCAGGGGTTTTAGTTGCGACTGCGCGTTCGGATTTCACAATTAACGTGCCCTTGGTAATAACAACGTCACCAGTTGCAGTGGTAATGTTAGTTTTACCATCACTCACCAGGTGTTCGGCTTCGATGACCATTTCTTTTTGGCTGTCGGCTTTTTCCGCATAAGCCGGCAATAAAAACGTTGTCGTCATGCCGAGCAGTAAGATTGAACTCATTATTTGATGAGAGCAAAAGAGAGGCAGGCGCATTTTTTTCTTTCTAAATTTTGTCTGATATGTTGTGGTTTCAGCTACCACGTTTTTTTAAACGTGCATGTACTTTGCTTAATAACTCCAATTGCTGAGTCGAGTTATTGGCTATCATGCCTATCGCGTGAGCTTCCATACCATTGGTAAATAGGGTGACTGGGTGATCCGATGTCACCAGATCGTTATCTGGTATCAACATCAGGTAATTAGTTTCCAGTCGCATAAAATTTGAATTAAGTCCCTCCGGACGTTCCACACTGACTTTGTCATACAAGTGCACAATATCGTGTTCACGTTTAGGATTGACGGCTTCAGATTTTTGATCGACGACAGCACGCTCAGCAATGATGGTCACTGGCATGCGGGTACTGTCAAAACTATTAATATGCGGATGAGTAATTTCGTACTGATCCGTGCGTGGCAGATGAATTAAGCGATCGCCGGTCAAGTGATAATTTGCTTTGCTACTATTTGACAAGCGGATGAAGTTGAAATGCTCAACGTAATAATCAGGTTCAAGTCTTATCGACGATTTTCGTGCATCGTCTTCTCCGCGTTGACGAAATGCGTTTTCGACCCAGAAGCTTCCAAGCGCAATAAGACCTAGCGCAACAACGGCTATCCAGATACGTGCCCGGTCTATAGTAATCTGTGGTTTCATGCCAAATATTCGGCTAAAGCCAGTTCGTATTTATTTTGTGCTTTTAAAATAAAATCACATACCTCTCGCACCGCACCTTTGCCACCCATTGCGCTCGTAACGTAGTCGACCCGAGAGCGTACTTCAGCGTGTCCGTTGGGAACGCTGGCGGCAAAACCCACTCTGCTTAATACGGGTAGGTCAATAACGTCATCACCAATAAATCCACATTCGTTGCCAGCAAGATTGAGTTCTGCGAGCAATTCCATAAAAGCCGATTTTTTGTCATGAATACCTTGACGCACATGCGTGATTCCAAGATCAGACGCGCGCTTTAAAACGATCGCCGAACTACGCGCACTAATGATCGCTGTTGCTATGCCAGCGTTTTGCAATAAACGAATACCTTGACCGTCGAGCACGTTGAACGTTTTTAACGCTTCGCCATCAGAGCCAAAATGCAGGCTGCCGTCAGTCAGAATGCCATCAACATCAAATATCATTAGTTTAATCCGTGCTGCTTTTTGAATCGTGTCCCTCATTAAATCACCTTCGCTCTGGTCAGATCATGAATATGTAATGCACCGACTAATTTTCCTTGTTCGTCAGTGACCAACAATTGATTGATGCGATGAGTTTCCATGACTTCGACTGCTTCTACCGCTAACTGATCAGCACGGATGCTGCGCGGATTGGTGTGCATGACATCGCCAATACTGATTTGCGTGAAATCACATACGCCTTCCATCATGCGACGTAAATCACCGTCGGTGAATACGCCAACGATATTGCGTTCAGTATCAACCACAGCGGTCATCGCCATACCTTTTTTGGTGATTTCTAGCAATGCTGATGTGAGTTTGGTATCGGGACTGACGCTTGGAATGGCGTCGCCTGTACGCATGACGTCTTTGACATAGGTCAGTAAGCGCCTGCCCAAAGCTCCTCCTGGATGCGAGCGGGCAAAATCTTCTTCACGAAATCCACGCGCATCCAACACTGCAACGGCGAGCGCATCACCCAACGCTAAGGTGACTGTGGTGCTGGCAGTAGGGGCGAGGTTTAATGGGCAAGCTTCTTTGTCGACCTGCAAGCTTAAATGCACGTCAGCGATCTTGGCTAAACTCGAAGCAGGATTGCCAGTTAACGAAATCAGTTTCACGCCTAAGCGTTTGATGATGGGCAAAATTGACATCAACTCTGCCGCTTCGCCTGAGTATGAAATAGCAATAAAAACGTCTTGCGAAGTAATCATCCCCAGGTCGCCGTGTGCAGCTTCGGCAGGGTGCACAAAGAATGAAGGGGTGCCAGTCGAAGCAAACGTCGCCGCGATTTTGCGTGCAATGTGACCAGATTTGCCGATGCCAGAGACAACTACGCGACCTTTACAAGAGAGCAGCATACGCACCGCATGCGCAAAACCGGCAGCATCTTCGTTCTGGAGTCGCGCCTGCAAAGCAATTAAAGCGTCTGCTTCAATTTGCAAAGTCTCAGATGCCAATTCAACAGCACGTCGTGCCGCATCATCGATGACTACGTCAGACATGGTCTGAGTGTCTTTTGGTTGGGATGCATTGAAATCGTTCATCCCGATAGTATAAACGAAATCTATAAAGCAAAAACTTTGCCAGATGTAACGAAGTTATTACACAGGGGAAAAATCTGAGATTGAAATTATGTTCTGAGTACGAATGTGGTTCAAATTAAGTGTAAATTTAGCATAGGAAAACGACAGTTGATTCACGTAAATCGGCAATAATGTCAGTTATGAACGCTCTTGATATCACTTTAGCTTTGTTAGCCGCCGCCGTACTCGGTGTGGTGGCTTTTCGCATGTTGCAATTGCCACCGATTTTAGGTTATTTGACCGTTGGTATTTTGATTGGCCCATTCGGTCTTAAAGTCGCAGAAGATGGTGTGGTTACCCATGAGTTGGCTGAATTTGGCGTGGTTTTTCTGATGTTCTCTATCGGACTGGAATTTTCTCTGGCAAAGCTCATGGCAATGCGAAGAGCTGTGTTCGGACTTGGTTTGGCGCAGGTATTTGTGACAGTCGTTGTCAGTATGTTGGCTGCATGGGCAGCGTCTACATGGTTACCTCAGTTTTTCCGGATAGGTTGGGAGGCTTCATTTGCTTTAGGTGGCGCGCTGGCAATGTCTTCCACGGCAATTGTCTCGAAAATGCTCACAGAACGCCTCGAATTAGAAAGCTTGCATGGACGTCAGATTATCAGCGTTTTGTTATTTCAGGATCTGGCGGTAGTACCTCTATTGATTCTTGTACCAGCACTGGCGTCTCATTCCGGCGATATTTTGCAAACCTTGGGCTGGGCAGGAGCTAAGGCGATATTGGCTTTGCTGATCTTATTGTTCATTGGACAAAAGATCATGCGTACCTGGTTCAAAATTGTAGTCAAACGGCGTTCGCAAGAATTATTCATGCTCAATCTGTTGTTTGTCACCTTGGGCGCCGCGTGGCTCACAGAGAAAGCAGGTTTATCCATGGCGCTCGGTGCTTTTGTTGCAGGTATGTTGATTTCAGAGACGGAATACCGGCATCAGGTGGAAGAAGATATCAAACCGTTTCGTGACGTGTTACTGGGATTATTCTTCATCACAATAGGTATGATGCTGAATTTAGGAGTGGTGTTAAGTAATATCTGGATGGTGTTATTGTTGTTTATCGTGCCCATATTGCTTAAATTAGTACTAATCACTGGTTTAGCAAAAGTCTTTGGTAACTCGACCAGCGTGTCTTTACGCACTGGTCTTGCATTGGCGCAAGCTGGTGAATTTGGCTTTGTTTTACTGAGTCAGACTGGTGATTTGCATTTGATTGATCCTAACTTAATGCAAATTATTTTGGCAGCGATGGTCTTGTCTATGCTTGCATCGCCATTTATTTTGGCAAAATCGGATGCAATAGTGATGAAGTTCTCTGCCAATGAGTGGATGATGCAATCTCTTGCACTGACGCAGATCGCAGCACGGACAATGACCGCCAAAAAGCACGTGATCATTGCGGGTTTTGGACGTAGCGGCCAAAGTCTGGCGCGTCTGCTGACTGAAGAAAAAATTGACTACCACGCACTAGATCTGGATCCAGATCGCGTGCAGGAAGCGCAAATTGCTGGTGATAATGTGTCGTATGGCGATGCTGCGCGACGTGAAAGCCTGATGGCCGCCGGGATTAATCGTGCCGCAGCGTTAGTCGTCACCTACACAAGTACTGCGTCGGCATTGAAAATTTTGCATTTCGTTACTGAGATGAACCCAAGTTTGCCAGTGATTGTTCGTAGCCATGATGATAGCGATCTGGACAAACTGAAGGCGGCCGGGGCGACAGAAGTGGTGCCTGAGCTCATGGAAGGCAGTCTGATGCTGGCTTCTCATGCTCTGGTTTTGCTCGGGGTTCCATTGCGACGTGTGGTGCATCGGGTACAAGCGGCACGCGATGCACGTTATGAGTCCTTACGCGGTTTCTTCCACGGTATTAGTGATGCGACCGATAGTCCTGAACATATGCAAATTCGTTTGCATACTGTCGTTTTGAGCAATAAATCTCAGTTTATCGGAAAACTATTGCCCGAATTACGCTTGTCCGAACTGGACGTAGATGTACAGGCAATCCGGCGTGGCAAGAATCGGGTTGAGTTAACAAATTCCCTTATCTTGCAGGTCGGTGATGTATTAGTTTTGCGCGGTACATCAGAAGCAGTCGCTAGAGCAGAGGCGCGGCTGTTAAAATAGCGGGTTATTTTTAAAATTGAAGGACATCTGGCGATGTTAAATCCATCCGAATACATTAAACAACATATCCGCACCGTGCCAAACTGGCCGCAAGAAGGTGTGATGTTCCGTGATATCACTCCCTTGTTGCAGAATCCTAAGGTATTTCGCGTCTTGATCGATATGTTTGTACATCGCTATATGGATGAAAAAATAGATGTCGTCGCGGGTCTGGACGCGCGTGGATTCATTATCGGTTCGGTATTGGCTTATGAATTGAATTTGGGTTTTGTGCCTATTCGCAAAAAAGGCAAATTACCTTTCCACACTGTTTCCGAACAATACGAACTTGAATACGGTAGTGCAACGGTGGAACTGCATGCCGATGCTTGCAAAGCAGGGGATCGCGTGGTGTTGATCGATGATCTGATTGCAACTGGTGGCACCATGATGGCAGGTAAGAAATTGCTAGAGCGTTTGGGCGCAACGGTGGTTGAAGGCGCAGTGATTGTCGACTTGCCAGAATTAGGCGGTTCTAAAATCATCAAGGACAGTGGTTTGCCTTTGTTCACTGTATGTAATTTCGAAGGGCATTAATTTCACCTGAGAATTCTTTCTCACAGATCAAAATACCTGACCAGGAGTCAGGTATTTTTTTATCTAAGAGGTAACTACTGAATCGAGATTTAATCATGACGCTGTCTTTTTCTATTTGTAATGACAAAATGCAATTGAAGGTCTTCATGCTTTTACTGGTGAATGAACGCAATTGTTGACGTTGATTAAAACATCGTTGAGGGGCTCAAATCAGAGGCATGCAAAAATGCAGAAGCTGCGCTATACTTCAAGCCTTCCAAGGAGCGTTGCGACGAGAATCACTTTCTCGCCAGGCTTGGAGTTAAAGGCGTTTGTCGGGTGTTTTGGTTTCTTTTTATCAATTTTGATGTGAAGAATGAGAATATTTCCGGTTTCGCTTGCCACAACTGCGCTCACGTTACTTTTTTCAATTGAAAGGAGGGCGTGAGAACGCCACCATCATGACTACCCAAACATCCCATCAAGATTACCTCGTTGCCGACATTAGTCTCGCCGGCTGGGGCCGTAAGGAAATTCAGATTGCTGAAACAGAAATGCCAGGTTTAATGGCAATTCGTGAAGAATTTGCTGCCAGCCAACCGTTAAAAGGTGCGCGCATCACTGGTTCTTTGCACATGACGATCCAGACCGCCGTACTGATCGAAACACTCAATGCATTAGGTGCACAGGTTCGTTGGGCTTCATGCAATATTTACTCTACACAAGATCACGCCGCTGCAGCAATCGCAGCAGGCGGCACGCCAGTGTTCGCGTTCAAAGGTGAAAACCTCGACGAATACTGGGAATTCACACACCGTATTTTTGAATGGACCGACGGTGGCTACTCCAACATGATCCTCGATGACGGCGGCGACGCGACACTGTTGCTGCATCTCGGTACTCGCGCTGAAAAAGATATTTCTGTACTCGATAATCCAGGTTCAGAAGAAGAAATCTGCCTGTTTAATGCGATCAAATCCCATTTGAAAAATGAGCCAGATTGGTATTCCAAACGTCTCGCTGCAATCAAAGGCGTAACAGAAGAAACAACCACAGGCGTGCATCGTTTGTATCAAATGCACAAAGAAGGCAAACTCGCTTTCCCGGCGATTAACGTCAATGATTCAGTCACAAAATCGAAGTTCGATAATCTGTACGGCTGTCGTGAGTCGCTGGTTGATGGTATTAAGCGTGCGACTGACGTGATGATCGCTGGTAAAGTGGCCGTGATTGCAGGCTATGGTGACGTCGGTAAAGGTTGCGCGCAAGCGATGCGTGCTTTGTCAGCACAAGTATGGGTCACAGAAATTGATCCTATTTGCGCATTACAAGCGGCGATGGAAGGTTACCGTGTTGTGACGATGGAATACGCTGCTGAGTTTGGCGATATTTTTGTGACGACAACGGGTAACTATCACGTCATCAGCCACGCGCATATGGTGAAGATGAAGAACCAGGCGATCGTTTGCAATATCGGTCACTTCGACAATGAAATCGACGTTGCATCCCTGAAAAAATACACATGGGAAAACATTAAGCCACAAGTTGATCACGTCGTTTTCCCAGATGGTAAACGCATTATTTTGCTTGCCGAAGGTCGTCTGGTGAATTTGGGATGTGGTACTGGCCATCCGTCGTACGTGATGAGTTCTTCATTTGCTAATCAAACCATTGCGCAAATTGAGTTATTCTTGAACAACGATAAATATCCAGTTGGCGTATACACTTTGCCTAAGCATCTGGATGAAAAAGTCGCGCGTCTGCAGTTAAAAACACTCAACGCGCAATTGAGTGTTTTGACAGACGAGCAGGCAGCGTATATCGGCGTTACCAAAGAAGGTCCATACAAGCCTGAGCACTACCGTTACTAAGTAACATAACTCCTCGTTTCACCAAGCGTGACGAGGAGTTTTTTATATCTCATTTACGTCTGGAGTGTTCATGCGTTTGCTAGCAACCTGGTTAATCAATGCTCTCGCCTTATTGGCGATCCCTTATTTGATGCATTCGGTATCGATTGATAGTTTTGGAACTGCTTTGTTAGTCGCGGTGGTTTTGGGTTTGGTCAATGCGGTATTGCGTCCAGTGCTGGTGTTGCTGACCTTACCTGCCACCTTAATTACGATGGGTTTATTTATCTTTGTGATCAATGGTCTGTTGTTCTGGGCGGTTGCCAGTATGGTGGATGGTTTCCATGTTGCTGGGTTTTGGGCGGCGGTTGGCGGTGCGTTGTTGTATAGCGTGATTTCCTGGACACTTTCGACACTTATTTTGCAAAAATAATGAAACCGCATAATTTCAGTATAGAATTTTTCCCCCCGAAAACGGTTGAGGGAACAGAGAAGTTGCGTGTTACCCGTGCCAAATTAGCGACGCTGAATCCTAAATATTTTTCAGTAACTTTTGGCGCTGGCGGCACAACACAGCAGGGCACTTTAGATACCGTCGTCGAAATCCGTCGTGAAGGTTTTGATGCTGCGCCACATTTGTCTTGCGTTGGTGGAACACGTGAATCTATCCGGACCATTTTGCGCGAGTACCAAGCGCATGATATTCGTCGCTTAGTGGCTTTGCGTGGCGATTTGCCGAGTGGTTATGGGATGGGCGGTGAATTTCGCTATGCGGCTGAATTGGTTGAATTTATTCGTGCTGAAACGGGTAACTGGTTTCATATTGAAGTCGCCGCTTATCCAGAAATGCACCCTCAGGCGCGTTCGCCACAAGATGATCTCAGCAATTTTGTTCGCAAAATAAATGCTGGTGCCGATGCCGCAATCACCCAGTATTTTTATAACGCGGATGCATATTTCCGTTTTGTTGAAGAAGCGCAAAAATTGGGTGTAACTGCACCGATCGTTGCTGGAATTATGCCAATTACCAATAGTAGCCAGCTACAACGTTTCTCGGAAATGTGTGGTGCAGAGATTCCTCGCTGGATAAGACTCAAACTCAATAGTTATGGCGATGATAATGCGTCGATCAAAGCGTTCGGACTCGATGTTGTGACCAGTATGTGTGAACGATTGTTACAAGGTGGTGCGCCAGGATTGCATTTTTACTCTCTCAACCAAGCTGCTGCAACCACTGCGATCTGGGGACGTTTAGTGTAATTGTCTACATTTTGATCTTCAGATACGAAGGTTCCAGACTGATTTTTTCACGGATAGAAAGGTTTTTCTATCCGTTTTTATTTTTAATTTGTACTCTTTCAGCAGTTGTTTATCCCAGCATTTTTGTTGTTGTTTTCTTGGTCGGAACTGAAATAAGCCTGTTACTTGCCTGCGCTTATGGCTAATATGGTGTTACATCCTCTTACAGGGATAAGCAGTGAAGTACTGACCGGAATGAGGATTTTCCGGTTGTCGAAATTGTTTTATTAGCATTTAGTCTGATTGTATGTAGTTTTGCGATCAGACCGGAACATCTTGGACCTTTTGATCAATCGATCTTGGGGAATCGGTCTGCTGTGATAGCGGGTGTTCGCAAAGAGGTGCTTGCGTTTCGCAGCTCACTTTGGAGGAATGGTAATGAAGTTGAGACTCTATTGCTTGATTCCAGTGTTATCTTTTTTCTTTGCCACAATGTCAGCAAACGCTGAACTTGTCGTGATTGTGAATAAAGATAATCCTGCGACCAAAATGTATCTGGCGCAAGTCGCGCAATTCTATCTTGGCGGTTCCACACTCTTCGCTCCGGTGGAATTGGCTGAAAACTCTCCGGCCAGGGCAGAATTTTACAAAAAAGTCTTAGATAAAGATGCCGCGCAGGTGCAAGCCATCTGGTCAAAGCTTTTGTTCACGGGCAAAGCCAAAGCGCCCAAAGAATTTAAAACGGATGCGGAAGTTAAAAAGTTTGTCAGTGCTACTCCCAACGCCATGGGATATATCGACAAGTCCTCTGTGGATGACACGGTAAAAGTAGTCGCTATCGTTCCTTGAACGACATCACTGACTAACCTTTTAGGAGATATGCAATGAAGAAAATTTTATTTGCTTTGATGCTGGTTCCAGCCTTTGCTTCTGCGATCGATCTTGATGACGAAGGAACTTGGAAGCTCACCGGATTTTATAATTTGACTGGAGCAAAGGTCATGAGCGGCTCAGCTCAGGGAAGCTCAGCTCCGTGGACCTACCAAAAGTATAATTGCCCGTGCACTATTCAAAACTGGGAATATACCGGTGTCTATGAGAAGTCGAAAGGGTGGCAATTTGATCAGGAATCTTTGGTTGGCTTGCAACTGAAAAAAGAATTCAGCCAGACGCTATCGGCGACTGTCCAGGTTGTTGCTCGTTCTCAAAATCCTAACCAGGGGTCTAAGCCAACTGTGGATTGGGCATATTTGACATGGCAGCCATCTGCGGACTCTAACTGGACTTTCCAGGCCGGACGTTTTCGTATTCCCTTGTATTATTACAGCGACTATTTGTATATTGGTTACGCTTATCCATGGGTAAGACCAGCACCGGACGTGTATGGCTGGCCTGTTTATTCCTATAACGGTGCGAATGTTAGTTATCGTACGCAGTTAGGTGACTCAGATTGGGCGACCACAGTATCAGTCTGGACGGGTAGCTACACTCAAGGTAATGACGCTTATTATTCAAATATATATAACAACTCGGTACCGACCAGTGATGCCTGGAAAGGCATTTTTGGCGGCTCGGTTTCAGTCAATAACGGTATATTTGATGTACGCGCTATGGTCATGCACCATAAAGAAACAGAAATTATTAACGATCCTGTTCTCGGTCCAAGCACTGCGGTTAATGATGCCTCAACCACAATTATGGGCTTGTCCGCAAATATGGATTATAAAAGCTGGTTGATCAAAACTGAGGTAGATCATTTTTCTCAGGTTGATCAGACACAAGGCTTGAATAATGTGTACAAATACGCGTTGGTAGGAGTTGGTTATAACTACAAAGGATTTACGCCGATGTACACCTACTCACGCTATCGCACTGTGGCGCAACCGATAGAGGGACGGGATACGCAAATTTTCTCGCTACGGTGGGACGTACGTAAAAATATGGCTCTAAAAATTCAGTATGACGTCTCTAAAGATAAATCGACGTATCCATACAAATTTTTTGGTGACAACAAATTGTTATCCGTTGCAGTACAGGGCGTATTCTAAATTTGTCGCAGTTTGTTGTACTCTTTCGTTAGATCTCCGAACCCACTTTTTAAAAAGAGTGGGTTTTTTTTGTTTGATTACACCTATTTTATTATCTGAGCTGACGTTTTGATCTGTATCAAGATTACTACTCCTGTACTGACTACAATCGATTGTCATATTTTTGACGACATCGAAGACGGGAGATAAATTGGCAATAGAACTTTTTAACGACGGCAAACACATCTGTTTGATGTTTAATGATCTGGTCAAAGATGCCGGTGATCATGCTGTTCAGGCCAATCAATTTCTCATTGTCTCTGATGGTGAAGGAGCATTGATCGACCCATCAGGGCATCTGACGTATAACTCTTTAGTGCTGGCGATGCACAAGTATTTGCCTAAACAACAGCTGAAGTATTTGTTTGCATCGCATCAGGATCCCGACATTATTGGTGCGTTAGACAAATGGCTATTCAGTACTGAATGCAATTTGTATGTATCCAAATTATGGTCACGTTTTGTGCCACATTTTTGTAATCTGAATCGCGCTGATGGCCGTATTATTGGTATTCCCGATGAAGGTATGCCGATACGTTTGCGTGATACAACAATACACGCCGTACCTGCGCATTTTTTGCATGCGGAAGGTAATTTTCAATTTTACGATAGCAAATCCAAAATTTTATTTTCAGGAGATATGGGCGCATCGATGGTGGATGCAAATGATATCCAGAAGCCTATGCGTACCAAAGAAGATTTTTTCCAGGAACTCCATACCATGAGTGGCTTCCACAAGCGTTACATGGTGTCCAATAAAGTTTGCCGTCTATGGGCAAACATGGTCCGAGAGATGGATATTGACATGATGGTACCGCAACATGGGCGCTATTTTGTTGGCAAAGAAGCGATTCACGCATTTCTGGATTGGATAGAAAATCTGCAATGCGGGATCGATTTGTTCACGCAAGAACATTACCGTTTCCGCGGCTGATACAGCCATCCCGACGGCGTGGAAGTTGGTAATTAACTTCCACGTGCTTGTTTCAGAATCGCATAATCGAGCGGCAATGCGGTCGTACTCTTAATCACTTCCATGACAAAACTGGAACTGACATCCTGCAAGTCAGCGACCTTCACTAATTTTTTGTATACCTGATCAAAGCCTGCCATGTCAGGCACATGGACTTTGAGCAGGTAATCAATATCACCGCTCATCCGCAAAATTTCGACAATTTCCGGAATGTCTTTGACGCCGCCGATAAATTTCTGCATCCATTTCTCATTATGTTGCGCAGCTTTGAGTGTAACCATCACGGTAAGCCCGAGATTGAGTTTGACCGGGTCGCAGAGAACTACTTGCTGACGAATCACACCTTCATCTTGCAGTTTCTGCAAACGTCGCCAACAGGGCGTCACTGATAGATGTACTGCTTGTGCCAGATCCGATAATGCAATTGATGCATCCTTTTGTAGAAAATGGAGAATTTTTAGATCTTTTTTATCCATGATTTCACTATATTAGAAAATTTTTCTAAAAATACCATGTTTTTATAAAATATTTAGTAAAAAATTTCTGCTCATGATTGTTACGATGGAGTCCTGTCTGCTTAGCAACACTGGCTAAGTCTCAATATCAGAATAATTATGTACCAGGAGCAATCATGAACAAGCACGAATTCCATCTGCAAACTGCGACCCGTCTGACCCATGCTGGCCGTAAAGGCAAAGATCATCACGGTCCGGTGAATCCGCCGCTGGTTCGCGCATCGACCATGTTGTTCCCTGATTGCGCCGCTTTGCAAGAAGCCAATGGCACACGCCGAGTGTATGGGCGTCACGCAACCGAAACGACAATGGCGCTGGAGCAGGCTCTATGCGCAGCAGAAGGCGCTGCAGCGTGCATGTTGACACCTTCAGGTCTTTCCGCAATTACAACGACCCTGTTGGCCTTATTGAAGCCTGGCGACCATTTGCTGATGGTCGATACTACTTATGATCCGACACGCCAATTTTGTGAAGGGCTGTTGAAACAAAACGGCATATCGACGACCTACTATGATCCTTTGATTGGTGCAGGAATCTCCGCACTGATGCAGTCAAATACTAAAGTTGTTTTTGTGGAGTCTCCTGGTTCTTTGACATTTGAAGTGCAAGATATTCCAGCTATCGCAGCCGTTGCACATGCCGGTGGTGCCGTTGTGGTTTCAGATAGCACATGGGCGACACCAATTGGTTGGGCATCGTTTGAACTCGGTATTGATGTGTCTATCCACGCTGCTACTAAATACATCGTCGGTCATTCGGATGCATTAATGGGTGCAATTTTGACGAATGAAGCTTTGCAACATCGTGTACGCGATACCTACAAGCAATTGGGTATGTCAATCGGTGGTGATGATGCCGCTTTAGCTTTGCGTGGTTTGCGTACCATGGCAGCACGCCTGGCAGTACATCGCGAAAGCGCAAAAGTCGTTGCACGGTGGTTGCAATCACAACCAGAAGTTGCCGAAGTATTGTACCCACCAATGGAAGGCACAGCAGGGCACGAATTATGGAAACGTGATTTCCGCCCCGAATATGCATGCGGTTTAATGGGTGCAGTTTTCCATCGTGATGTGACGAAGCAGCAGGTGGCGGAATTGATTGACCGTACGCGCTTGTTCGGTATCGGTTTTAGCTGGGGCGGTTATGAGAGCCTGATTTTGCCAACTTGCCCATCAAATTATCGTACCATCAACGCAGAAAAATGGGCTGCGCCAATGCTGCGTTTGCATGTTGGTCTGGAAGCCGTAGAAGATTTGTTAGCTGATCTGGAAGTTGGCTTTAGTGCTTTGCGTGCTTTGCCGACGATGGCGCAGGTTGCTTAAATATAAAACCATGCAGAAAAGACGAGCGTTTGTAGGTCGGGTGCGGGCCGCCATTCCGACTTAAAAACGCTGCTTCAAATCCAAAAAAGGGAGAAAAATCGTTTGACGATTTTCTCCCTTTTTAATTGCGAGAAAAATATTAACCGGCTTAACTCGCAACCCATTCAAATGCTTTTCTCAAAAAGCTTGGCGGTGGTTGGGTGAAGCTAGGGTTATTTGCTGGTTCTAAATCTGGCAACAAATGGCGCATTAATTCTGGGGCATGCTGTTGGCGGGATCTTGCTCTTTCAATCGCCAGGTTATTGATGTCAGCGATGATGCTAATTATCGTATTGCTGGCTTCTTCGAGATCGAGTTGATAAAAATCCAGATTTTTTTTGCCATGGCGGCACAGTGAAAATTTTTGCGTGATGGCATCTAATGCGGCACCGCAATCTTTGGTATGCAGTTCAAATACGCATTCATAGCTTCCCGGTAGCATATTCTGCATATCGCGATTAAATTCCATTGCCTTAGATACGCCAGAACGGCGTGTAGCACCGATCCTGAATAATCCTGGACGCAAGCCGTCATTTTGCAAAATATAGATGCTCCCCGGCGTGCCGTGCAAGAATTTTGGTTCTTGAGGGAGGGTACGGTAATTGCGGTATCCGGTTGACATGGCTCGCCCCGAGTGTAGTTTTATCAGGGATAGTGTACAAATGGGCGAGTTAAACCAAGGCGGGGAACAAAGGGGGAATTAGGTCGTAATTCGTGAAATGCATTTGGGAAATTGTTTAGCAGGTATTTTTAATAAGCGCTGCCGACAATTGTCATATTCTTGTCATGCCTGTTGAGTATCATGACGCCATCCTACTGCTTCTCCTCCAAAGGTCAGGATATTTGCCCGCAGTTTAACGCTGCGGGCTTTTTTTTGCCCGTTTTCCCGTTACGGCGTCATCGGTTGTCCCGCCGACGCTCCTGGCGTTGCAGGAGCTGGTTCATCTAAATCGATGGCTTTGACCCCCGCGCCATTGAGGAATTCGGTGTACATCCAATCGCCTTCGACATTGCTGACACCTTCAGGCGCGCTTCTTTGCATTTCTGGCTTTCCTGCAAGGCTGACGCGCATACTGTCGATCCAGATTGGCAAAGCTAAGGTCGCACCAAACTCACGTCCACCGAGTGATTTAGGATCATCGTAGCCCATCCATGCAACCGCAACGATATTGTCTGCATAGCCGGCAAACCAACCGTCTACTGCTTCACTACTGGTACCGGTTTTGCCTGCAATATCGTGTCTGCCTAATTTTTGATCAGCGGCGGCACCCGTGCCACGTAAAGCGACCTCACGCAGCATACTGTCGGTGATAAACGCATTTCGACTATCGATAACACGATCACTATCCTGCGCTACGGCAGGGGCTTTGGTTTCACTTAGTACCTTACCACGTGCATCGGTGATTTTGCTGATTAACCAAGGTGTAATCTGATAGCCACCGTTCGCAAACACGGCATAACCAGTGGCAAGTTGGACTGGTGTGACTTGTCCGGTACCGAGCGCCAGGGTGAGGTTATTAGGATGTTTATCTTTACTGAATCCAAAATGTGGTAACCATTCGAGCGCTGTGTTGACGCCGATATTTTTTAAGATCCTGACTGAGACCACGTTCTTCGATTGTGCTAAAGCGCTACGCATAGTGACCGGGCCATCATACTTGCCATCATCATTGCGGGGATCCCATTTGAGGGATTCTTCTGTCGTTGAAGATAGTTGTACGTCGTTGATTAATGTCGCCGGAGAGTAACCTTTTTCCAGTGCCGCAGAATAAATAAATGGCTTAATACTGGAGCCAGGTTGACGCCAGGCGCTGGTCACATGATTGAATTTTTTTCGATTGAAATCGAAACCGCCAACCAATGCACGGTAGGCGCCGGTTTGTGCATTCAGTGATACATACGCTCCTTCGACCTCTGGCAATTGCGTGATGCTCCAACGCATTTTAGCGTCTTGAATGACGCGAATAATAGCGCCCGGAACAATCTTCAAGTCAGATTTTGCTTTGCTTTGCAATGCATTATTCGCAAAACGCAAGCCGTCACCATTGATTTCTATATTTTCACCAGAGGCTGTTTCAGCTTGCACCACTTTGCTGCTGGCATTGGTTACCACTGCTGCAATCAGCTTATCGTTGGCCGGATGTTTTTTGAGTACTTCATCGATCGCATCATCACGTTCGTCTTCATCCGCTGGCAAGGTAATGAAGGCTTCCGGACCACGATAGCCGTGGCGCTGGTCGTAATCCATAATATTTTTACGCACCGCTTCATAGGCAGCATCCTGATCAGCTTTGAGCAGTGTCGTATAGACTTTGATGCCAGAGGTGTACGCAGCATCTTTATATTCAGCGACGATGTTCTGGCGTACCATTTCTGCGACATAGTCCGCATGCGCGTCATATATTTGTTTGCCAGTGACGGTCAGATGTTCGTGGCTTGCTTCATCAAATTGCGCTTCAGTAATCATTCCTTTATTGAGCATGCTTTTTAGTACGAGCATTTGCCTTTGCTTGGCACGCTGAAAATTGACCGCCGGATTATGGCGCACAGGATTTTGCGGTATGCCCGCCAACATCGCTGCCTCAGCAAGCGTGACTTGATTGAGTGGTTTGCCGAAGTAGGTTTTCGCGGCACTGGAAAAACCATGTGTTCTCTGTCCCAGATAAATCTGGTTCATATACAGTTCTAAAATCTGATCTTTATTCAGGGCTGCTTCAATTCTGAACGTTAATAAAATTTCTTTGATTTTACGCGTGATCGTTTTTTCTTGGGACAGGAAAAAATTGCGTGCTACTTGCATCGTAATGGTAGAGGCTCCTTGATGAAATCCTCCACCAAGATCGGCAACAAGTGCGCGTCCGGCACCAATGAAATCAACACCGTGATGTTCATAAAAGCGCGCGTCTTCAATCGACAACAACGCATTTTTCATCACATCTGGAATGTCTTTAATTGGCACAAAATCGCGGTGTTCTTCACCAAACTCGCCAATCAAGGCATTGTCAGCGGTGTAAATGCGTAGTGGTATTTTGGGTTGATAATCAGTGATTGCATCGAGTGCAGGCAAATCAGGAGCGAGCACCAAAAATACATAAGCTGCAGTTGCGATTAGCATCGCGCCGATGAACGCCGCCAGGGCGAGTATCAATTTCATTCGTTTTCCTTATTCTTCCAGGGTTTGCAGCAAATACAGTTTTTGATAAATGCCCCGATCAATTTGCATCAATTCCTGATGCTTGCCACGTTCTGCCAATTTGCCGTGGTTTAACACGACGATGCAATCCGCGTCGCGGATGGTCGAGAGTCTATGGGCGATGGCAATGATCGTGACTTGATGGCGTAACTCGTTTAAGGCAATTTGTACAATTTGTTCGGTTTCACTATCGATGTGTGAAGTGGCTTCATCAAGAAATAAAATTCTTGGTTTGCCTGCCAGCGCACGGGCGATGGCGATCAATTGTTTTTGACCAGTAGACAAGCGTGCACCACCTTCACCTAATGGGGTATCGTAGCCTTGTTCCAGTTGCAGGATTAAGTTGTGTACATGCGCAGCTTTGGCTGCTTCAATCACATCCGCTTCACTGATGTCTCTGCCCATGGTGATGTTTTCTCTTGCACTGGCGGCGAGCAAAAATGGTTCTTGCGGTACTAGTCCTACACTGGCGCGGAAATGCTCATCTGAAAAATCCGCGATACTGCGACCATCGATGGTGATACTGCCAGATTGTGCGGTATAGAAACGCAGCAATAAACTCATGAGTGTCGATTTTCCACTACCGGTATGACCTACGATACCAAAAAAAGAGCCGGAAGGAATAAACAAATTAATGTCATGCAAAACCGGATGTGTTGGTGCATAACCAAAAGTCAGGTGAGAAATGTGTACCTCACCAGATTCCATGAGGGCATTGGTGGGGGCTGAGTGCGCGAGCGGCTCGTGCAGCAAGGTATTGACGCGCGCCGCAGAAACCACGGCCTGTTGTATCTGTCCGAATTGCAAAGTGATTTGAATCAGCGGATCAACCACACGCGCAATATAGCTGACAAAGGCATACAGAATACCAACTTCAATACCAGAAAAACTGCGCTGACCAAAGCAGTAAATGACCACCACCAACAACACTGAATTTAAAAAATCTAATGCCGGACGCAGTAACCAGGCATTTGCTCTGAGTTCATCCAATCTGGCGCGGTAATGTAATTGGTTGGTGGTAGCAAAACGTTCGCCAAAACGTTGCTCTGCATTGCTCGCTTGTAATGCGCTCATGCCGCTAATACTTTCAGCGACCTGCGCATTGATCTCGCTGCGCAACTGTCGTGCTTTGCTCACGGCTGGGGCGCTCCAGCGTTGATAAAACCAGACGATGATCACGACGGCAGGTATCAGCATAGTCACGATCAACATCAAACGCCAGTCCAGCCAAGCCATTGCTGCTAAGGCGCCGATAACGACGATAGAACTATCGAGCATTACAAACAAAACCTGTACATACAAATTTTTGACAGCCTCAGTATCGTTAGTGACGCGGCTGACTAATTGGCCGGTCATGGCTTTATCAAAAAATGCCATCGGCAGGCGTAACACATGTCCATACACGCGTTCACGCAACCGGCGTACTGAGCGCATCGCAACGCCAGCCAGTCGGGTTAGTTGCAAATAGCGTAGCCAGGTAGCACCCCAGCCTGTGATCACGTAAGCACACAACAAACCAGCAACAACTTGCATATCCATTTGATGCGGTAACAGATAGCGATCAATGAAGGCTTTGCCTAGAAGAGGACCAAGTGCTTCCAGACCTGCCGCGATCAGTAAAAAGAGGATGCCCCAGATGACCTGCGATTTTTCGGGACGTGCTGATTCCAGCAGTAATTGCACGGCCATTTTCTTTTCTGATGGTGGTGTTTTTGGTTCGGGAATCTGAAGATCACGCGGCATTTAAACTGGCCTCCAATTGCTGATAGCGCCATTGTGCGGCGTACCAATGTTTTGCCGCCAGCAGTTCGGCATGCGTTCCTTGTTCAGTAATTTTTCCATCTCGTAAGACCAAAATATGATCTGCATTGGCAACCGCACTCAGGCGATGGCTGACAATAACAGCGCTACGGTTACTTTGTTCTTTACGTAGCGTGGTCAGATGTTGAAGTATGCGACTTTCGGTTTCCGTATCAACCGCAGATAGCGCATCGTCAAGCAGCAACAGCGGGCTATCGGTGAGTAGTGCGCGGGCGATGGCAACCCGTTGGCGCTGCCCACCGGATAAAGTCACGCCGCGCTCGCCGACGGGCGTGTCATAGCCCTGAGGGAAACGAATGATGTCATCGTGTACAGAGGCCAGATTCGCTGCATGCATAATCTCTGCACGCGTCGCACCTGGTCTGGCAAGGGCAATATTTTCTGCAATGGAAGCGGAAAATAAAAATGGTTCTTGTGCGACCCAGTTGATTGCTGAACGCAAGGTCTGCAACCGATAATCAGCGATCGCATGCTCACCCCAGACGACTTGACCTTGCGTGGTTTCTATCTGGCGTAATAATAATTTGATGATGCTGGATTTACCTGCGCCAGTCGGACCGACGATGCCTAAAGTTTTGCCCGGGATAATCGATACTGAAACATCATCGAGTGCAGCGCGTGATTGCGACGGATAAGAAAAGTGAATGTGCTGTAAGCTAACGACACCGCTTGGTGCTTGCGTCACTGTGCCATGATCTTCTATCGATAATTCCATATTCAACACAGGCTCTAAACGGTTCCAGGCTGCTTTGCCGCGTTCTAACAGTGATAACACCCAGCCAGCAGCAAACATCGGCCAGATCAGCTGCCCAAGATACATCGTAAAACTGGTCAGCATGCCGATGCTCATTTCACCGTGCCATACCAGATAGCCGCCCATTGCCAGCGTTAATGCGCCAGCCGAGGTCAAAGTAATACCGACCGCCGGTTCATAGGCGGCTTCCCAACGTTGGGCAGACAAACTTGCGCTGGCTGCGTTTTCTGCCAATTCGGCAAATTGACTGGCGCTGCGTTGTTCCAGACCCAGAGCGCGTAAAGTGCGAACCCCGGCCAGGGTTTCTTGCACCTGATCATTGAGTTTGCTGAAACGGTCGAGTGAATCACGTGAAGCTTCATGGACATGGTGAGTAATACGTTTAAAGGCCCAGGCCATGAAAGGGAAGGGCAATAGCGCCACCAAAGCCAGGCGCCAATCAACGCCGAGCAACATCATACCGATGACCAGCGCAAAAGTTAACGAGCCATCAAAACCAGCCAGCGCGGCTTCACCTGACGCCAATTCGATCGCATCAGCATCATTGGTTCCCAACGCCATTAAATCGCCGGTGCGTTGTTGTTGGAAAAAACTTTGTCCTTGTAAACTCAGTCGTTGATATAAGCGGGTTCTTAATTCTGCGCCAAGCTGATACGACGCGGTGAATAATTGCATGCGCCAGCCAACCCGTAGAAAGTAAATAGCAACGCCCATCAACAGTACGTAGGCGAGCTGTTCCAGTAAGCCGTGCTGATCCAGTTGATGATTCACCATGCCATCAATTACCGCACCGACACGCCGCGGAATTAAGACAGTCATGACCGCAACAGCCAGCAACATGGCACCAGCAGCACAATAATGTTGCCAGTGACGCCGTATGAATTCTCTGAGTAGTTGAAACAGTGTCATGCCAATTCTTAAATAAAAAATCCGTTACCCCTTGAGGATAACGGATCGTCAGAGGTAATCCGCCTGAAATGGCGGATTTCAATGAACGATGAATGTACGATTAATGCACAATATAGGCGGTATTATCCCACTTCAGCATATTCCATAAGAAAGTATACGTAATGGCGCTCATATCAGCACGTTGGGTATTATTTGCTGCACCGCCATGGCCGCCTTCAGTATTTTCAAAATACCAGACGTTCTTGTGACCTTGCTCTAACATCTTTGCCGCCATTTTACGCGCATGACCAGGGTGTACACGATCATCCCTGGTGGATGTAATAAAAAGAACATTAGGATAGCTGGTATCAGCTTTGACATTTTGATAAGGCGAATAGTTCTTAATGTAAGCCCATTCTTCAGCAATGTCGGGATTGCCATATTCTCCCATCCACGAAGCACCTGCGAGCAATTTGTTAAAACGTTGCATATCCAACAGGGGAACCTGACTTACTACAGCATTGAAGAATTCTGGATGTTGGGTCAGGGCGACGCCCGCCAGCAAGCCGCCATTACTACCACCCATTGCGCCCAGATGTTGTGGGCTGGTAATTTTGCTACTAATCACATCTTTGGCGACAGCCGCAAAATCATCATAGGCACGTTGTCGGTTTTCTTTGAGTGCCGCCTGATGCCAGCGCGGACCGAATTCGCCACCTCCGCGAATATTGGCGACCACATACACGCCGCCTTTTTCCAGCCAGGCTTTACCCAAAGAACCAGAATAGGATGGTGTCAACGAGATTTGAAATCCACCATAGCCATACAAAAGGGTAGGGTTGTTGCCGTCGTAAGCAATAGTTTTACGCTTGATAACAAAATACGGAATCTTGCTGCCATCGCTTGAGGTAGCAAATTGCTGCACGGTTTCATAAGGGCTGGCATCAAAAAAGGCTGGTGCCGATTTTAAAATCGTTCGCTGGTCATTTCCGCCCTGTGCCAACAGATAAACGCTAGGTGTTAAATAGTCGGAATAGCTGAGCAAGTAATCGTCTGATTTTTCTGCGTCCATCGGAGTGACGTTGACGCTACCTAAAGTTGGCAGTGCCACTTCGCGCATGACCCATTTGCCATCTTTGAGCGACCATTCTTTGAGGTTGCTCTTCACATTGTCCAAAGCTTGCAAGAGTAGATAGTGACGAGTCGCTGTGATACCCGTGAAAGAAGTGCTGTCACTGGGTTCGAATAAAGTATTAAAGTTTCTGTCGCCTTTTTGAAATGCAGCGAAGTTGATAGCTAACACACTACCAGACGGATAGGCTTTACCTGATAATGTCCATGCCTCTCTTAACGTAATCAGCAATTGATCTTCAAAAAAACCGAGATCTGATTGCGCAGGTACGGCGAGCTTTTTTAATTTTCCGTGTTCGCGCAAATATTGTTCAGAACTATAAAAATCAATTTGTCTCTGCACTAATTCGTGGTGTTGACCAGCATGACTAATGTCTGTGGCAGCTACAGACATGTCGGTGGTTTTACCCTCTAAAATCAGTTTTGCTGTGGTCAGTGGTGTCCCACGCTTCCATTCTTTGACCAGGCGCGGATAACCTGATTCGGTCAGCGTATTTTTGCCAAAATCTGTCGCGATAAACACAGTGTTCAGATCACGCCAATCGACGGTCATTTTTGCTTCAGGCAAGTTAAATCCGTTTTTGACGAATTGCTTTTTTTGCAGATCAAATTCACGCAAGGTCACTGCATCGGCACCGCCGCGCGAGAGTTCAATCAAACAGCGATCATAGGCTGGTTCGCGGCATTGGCTATTTTTGAAAACCCAATTTTCTTTTTCAGTTTTTGCCAATGCATCGATGTCTAAGACAGTCTCCCATTTTGGTTCCGCTTTGCGATATTCGTCTAATGTCGTTTTACGCCATACGCCTCTTGGATGATCGGCATCGGTCCAGAAATTGTAGACAGCATTACCCATTTTGGTGATGCCAGGGATTCTGTCTTTTGAGTCGAGAATGACTTGCAAATCGCCACGTAATTGTAGAAACCCGGCATCATTGTCGAGTTTGCTGCGAGTTTCCTGATTGCGCAGTTTGACCCAATCCAGGGCTTTTTCTCCGGTGACATCTTCCAGCCATAAAAATGGGTCCTGGCTTTGCGCGAAGCTTAAGCTGGCAACGCTGCATAGATAAAAAGCGGCAAGGTATTGGGATGGGTGTCTCATTGGTTCTCCGGTGTTGTCTCGATGAATGATAGGTTGTCGATGATCGTTCATCATCAACAGCACATTTTTTATACGGCAATGAATCATAATCTAAACTTTAAAAAAAAGCCGCTGCATTCCTATGCAGCGGATTCTCCAGGGAGTCAGAGTAAAGTGAAATAGAAATGCTTAAAAGTTCTTAAAACGAGTGAAGTTTTCTAAAACTAAAACTAAAACTAAAACTAAAACTAAAACTAAAAGTAATTGGTGGCAAGCCTAGTAAGTAGCGACTAAAGAAACGCCACTGATTGCTTGTGTTGGATTGAGTAAAACGTAATAAGTCGCAGACTTGGGTGACAAAATACTGAGTGTGGTAGTTGTGCCAGAGCCCGCAGATTTGGCATCGTAACTGGATGTGCTTGGCGCACTATCTGCACGGATATAGATCTCCGTACCGCTGCCGCCAGAGCGTTTGATACTCAGTTTTTTGGTGCCTGCAGGTACGTCAATCGTGAAGAGTTGAGTTGTGCCTTGTGGTAGAGCTATATCCGTAACAGCAACCCCGTTGGTTAGCGAAATCTTTGATGGTACAGAAGCACAGCTTACTCCCACTGTTTTAAATGCTGTGGTGACGTCTGCAACTTTGTAGCCGCGGTTTGCTGCTGCTTTTTCTACACCACAGGCGCCTTGATCGAACGTGCTATTACTACTCCAATAAAGACGATTCGCGTCTGCCATGACCTCAAAGGCTTTTCGCGTGTTCCAGCCCAGGCTGGAGGCGAGCAGATAGAAAGCTTTATTGTAGACGCCACTGGAAAAGTGCACATCGAGGTTGGCGTTATATTTGCTGGCGTGGTCTATCGAGCGGCCGTCCATTGGTGGGTTGTACATATAACGTAATGCGCCTGGTGCCTTGAAGATGTCCACGCCGACTTTAAAGTCGTTACTACCCTTGACGAAATACTCGACCGCTTCACCCGCCATGTCTGAAAATGCTTCATTCATGCCGCCGGACATTCCGCTATAAATCAATCCGGAATTTTGTTCTGTAAAACCGTGGCTTACCTCGTGGCCGGTAACATCTAACGCCGTCAAAGGATAGAAGGTTGATGCACCATCACCGAAGTTCATACTATTGCCATCCCAGAATGCATTTTCATAGGCAACACCGTAATGCACTTTCATTTTGAGTTTCTGCGTGATCGGGCGTACGCCAAGATAGGTTTGATACATATTGAATACCTGATTACCAAAGTAATGGGCATCGTTCATTGGTGAATAGGCGCCATTGATGGGTTTGATGGTATTGCGTGGGCAGGTGAAAGTTTGCAGCGTGCCGGTGCCTGAACTACTGTTGTTCATGTTGTAGGTATCAACATTGGTGCTGCTGAGTTTGCAATTACCACCGTTGGACATGACATCGAGAAAGCGAAATCCAGGTGTGCTGCCATATTCATATTGTCCGGTTTTACTGTTGCCACCGGGACCGGTTCCGGTTTCTGCGTGGGTTAATCCTTCCCATTTTTGAAGAACAGCCCCCGTATTTGCATCGATAATGAAATGTGGTCGCGAAGGCTGGTTAGGACGCGAGGTATTTACAAAAGAAACCAAATAAATTAATTGCGCAGTCTGATCATTGTGGAGACGCACATACAAATGGGTTTGCTCATTTTCGGTACTATTTGTTTGTGCCTGTGCTTTGGCAAAGTTTAAAGCTTGTTCAGGTTGATAGAGCGGCTTGGCGTTAGGAATATCCTTTTGCACATTACGGAGCATCGTGCCAGTTAAAATCGCTTGCGACTGACCTGGCATCTGGTGTTCCGTAATAGTCTCACCCCACACGGCGACACCTTGATGGTATTGCTGATACCGCGTGACGACTTTGCCATTTGGATACTGTTGACTGCGAACTGGTTTGAGCTCATCGTTGGATAAACCCAATAATTGATGCGTACTGAATGGCGTTACCGTAGCACTTCTTTGTTTGCCTTGGTCTGGGGGCGCAAAGTTATCGAGATTGATGCGCTCTGCTGTAAAAGCCTGCGATGAGCTGAGCAAAAAAAATGCGTAAGAGATGGTTCTTAACAAGTGCTGCGTTTGAAAGCAAGACGTCATATTGTTCTCCGGTAATTTTTTATCTATGAACTTATTGATGTGGATTACCAGCGATTGGCGTGTGCCAATGTTCAAATTGAAGATTTGATGTCAATGCCGAATCGCTGATAACGCCTGTGAGTTAATCAGAGAAATTGCGTCGAAGGAATGTCTAATATGTCGTAATGTATCAAAACAACATTCGGATAGTATTGAGAAATAATTTAAATTTTAGCTATTTGATCTTATTTTAAATAATATTCTGATAAAAGAAATTAAATAAAAATTAAGTTCAATTTAAAGTAACTTAATGTATCAACTCTTTTTACTAAAATCAGGGGATTATTTGTTTCGACAATGAGCGGGTCTTGACTGCAATCTGATAGATCGTTAGGCAATCAGTTTCAGTGCCTTCATGCAGCGAGATCTGGTGATAAAAGTGTTTAAAGACGTTTAACTGTCTTCGCTGGTGTCACGATGTTTTGGCGTATCCATTTTTGCATGTCTAGCCAGATGCGTTGGACTTCAGCATCGGGGGGCATTTGGCTGGCGTTTGGCAGTTCTATTGTCACGACTGGAATATCTTTGTGAATGCCGCTGTAATTGCCTAATGAACCAGGGTACACACCAACCCGGTTATAGATCAATCGACCAAAACGGCTAGGCGGAGATGTCGGTCCGTCAAAATCAAGCACGCCGAAAGGGGCATGTACTGAGATCACAACATTCGGTTTGTATTTCTCTATGGTGTCATAGACCCAGCGGCTTTCTGGTTCAGAAATGGGCGCTTTGCCAGGGTAGCGGCGCGGGTCACTGCGGGTGACGCGCGACCAATAAGCGGGCGCTTCTTTTTGCCAGTCCGGTGTGGGAAAGTTGCGGTTTAAATCGACACCATGTGCATTCATGCGACGTGGTTTAGGGGCCAGTAAACCATCAGGATTGATGATAGGGGCGACCTTCCACTGGAACTCTTGTTCGCTACTTTTTTGGATATTCTCCAGCCATTTGAACACAACCGCAGAAGCGGTTTGCTCGTCACCGTGTATTCCGCCGATGAGTAAAACCTTGATGGCATGCGGGTGTTTGGCGCTGGCGCTCAAATCACGCGCAAGCAACGGGAAGCCATTTAATGAATTGGTTCCGGTTGGCTGTAATTTGGTATTGCGACAATCGTCGACGGATACCTTAGGTAACCTTGCTGCTAAAGGGGTACACCAGTCAGTGACGGTTTTGGGCTTGGCAACGGGTGCTGGCGCAGTGGGCTTTGCAGGTGCGGTTGCCGCAAAAAGCGAGCCTGAAAAAGCCGCCATTAATAGCGCGGCATTGGATTTATGTTTGAATCGAATTCGGTTGCAGCAAGATGCAATGAAACTACTTTTCAACGGACTCCATTGCATCTTTACTTCAACTCCTAACGATTATTTCAAGCCAGCAGCGGCACGCAAGATGGCTGCTTTATCTGTGCGTTCCCAGGTGAAATCTGGCTCTTCACGACCAAAGTGACCATAGGCGGCGGTTTTGGAGTAAATAGGACGCAACAGATCCAGCATCTGGATAATGCCACGTGGACGCAAGTCAAAGTGCTCATTGACCAATGCCGCGATTTGCTCGTCAGGGATCACGCCTGTGCCCTCGGTGTAGACGGTCACGTTCATAGGACGAGCGACACCAATTGCATATGCCACTTGGATCTGGCATTGGCGGGCGATGCCGGCAGCGACAATATTCTTTGCCACGTAACGTGCAGCGTAAGCAGCAGAGCGATCAACTTTCGTAGGATCTTTACCGGAGAAAGCCCCACCGCCATGAGGGCATGCGCCACCGTAGGTGTCGACAATAATTTTACGGCCAGTTAAACCGCAATCGCCTTGTGGACCGCCGATGACAAAGCGACCAGTCGGGTTAATCAGGTATTTGGTATCTTGCAACCATTCTTTCGGCAACACTGGCTTGATGATTTCTTCGATAACCGCATCGATGAAAGATTGCTTCATCTTGGTCGCTGTTTCGCTTTGATCAGGGCTATGTTGTGTCGACAGAACGACAGTATCAATGCTGTGTGGCTTACCATCGACATAGCGCATGGTAACCTGGGATTTTGCATCCGGGCGCAAGAATGGCAGACGGCCATCTTTACGCAATTGTGCCTGACGTTCGACCAGACGGTGTGCGTAATAAATTGGTGCTGGCATCAATTCTGGCGTTTCATCGCAAGCATAACCAAACATCAGGCCCTGGTCACCAGCGCCGATATTCAGATAGTCGTCGCTGGCGCGATCTACGCCCTGAGCGATGTCATTCGACTGTTTGTCGTATGCGACCAACACGGCGCAACCTTTGTGATCGATGCCGTAGTCGGTATTGTCGTAGCCAATACGTTTGATGGTGTCGCGTGCTACCTGGATGTAATCAACATGGGCATTGGTGGTAATTTCACCAGCCAGAACAACCAGACCAGTGTTGGTCAGGGTTTCAGCCGCAACGCGGGAACGTGGATCTTGTTCGAGAATCGCATCCAGAATCGCGTCAGAGATCTGATCAGCGACTTTGTCCGGATGTCCTTCGGACACGGATTCTGAGGTAAAAAGGAAATCATTTGCCATCGCAGGCTCCTATAAAAAATGACCGTAAAAAATTGTGCCGCAGTCGGAAAGAGAACCTGCGACGCTTTAGCGGAACTTATATACCGCCTCGCAAGTTGTCTGTTAACTCGGCGGTAGCTTGCTTTTAGGGTTCCTGAGAACGTCCAAAGCTTGCCAATGTGTGATATTTTACGCCTTCTATTCAAGCTGTGTCGAATACCCTTCATTTTTTCTTATATTCTTGATCAGCCTCATGCTCGTCACTCTATTCCGATTTTTGTCGATTTTCCCTCTGCCAGTGCTGCATTTTATTGGCGCTATCCTGGGACGTATCGTTTATTTGTTGTCAGGATCTTATCGTCGTCGTCTGCAAGAAAACCTTGCCCGCGCTGGTTTTTCTGAACATTTAGGCGATGCTATCCGCGAAGCTGGTAAGAACGTGTTAGAGCTGCCGTTTATCTGGTGCGCCAAACCGGAACGGGTTTTGGCGACTGCCACAATGGAAAATTGGGAACTCTTACAACAAGCCTTAGATGCGAAAAAAGGCGTCATTTTATTAACCCCGCATCTGGGTTGCTTTGAAATCGTGGCGCAAATGATCGCCGCCCGTACCCGTTTGACCGTGTTATATCGCCCACCTCGTAAGGCAGCATTGAAGCCTTTGATCGAAGGCGCGCGCGCACGTGACAATCTCTTGCTGGCGGCTGCCAATTTGTCGGGCGTGCGTATTATGGCCAAGGCCTTAAAAAAAGGCGAGGCGATTGGTTTATTGCCAGATCAGGTACCGCAAGAAGGTGAGGGCGTGTGGGCAAACTTTTTTGGTAAAAAAGCCTACACCATGACCTTGTCTGCCAAATTACACAGCATGAATGGCGCACCGATTATTCTGACGTATGCTGAGCGTCTGCCGCATGGCAAAGGCTATGTTGTGCGTTTTGTGAAGTTTGACGAGGAATTGACGGACGACGTAACACAACAAGCGGAAGCGATTAACCGCTCTATGGAAAAACTGATTGCGCGATCGCCTGGCCAATATTTCTGGAGTTACAACCGTTATAAAAAACCGGAAGGCGTTGACGGCCCCGAGGCTTCAACAGCGCAGGAGCAAGCATGAGGCTGGTGCTTGCTTTGATGTGGTTATTGCACTGGCTGCCTCTGCCAGTGTTGGGACGCTTAGGTGAGGGAGTTGGTAGTATTTTATTTACCTTGATTCCAAAACGCCGCCATATTGCTTTGACCAATTTGCGTTTATGCATGCCGCATCTGAGTGAGGCAGAACGCGAAAAAATCGCTAAACAACATTTTCAGATGTATGCGCGTAGCGTGTTTGAGCGCGGTATTTTGTGGTGGGGCTCCGAAGCCCGATTAAAACGTTTGATTCAGATCGAACCACGAGTGCCCTTGGACGTGATCAAAGCAGGTCCGACCATTTTGATGTGCCCGCATTTTGTTTGTCTGGATGTTGCAGGCGTTGCGGTGATGTTGGAATCGTCTTTGTGTTCGATTTATACCGAACAGCGTAACAAGGTATTTGATCGTGCGTTGCGCCGTGGTCGTTCACGTTTTCGTCCGGTTAAATTGTTTTCCCGCGCCGAAGGCGTTAAGCCTATCATTCGTGCCATGACCAAGGATGGATTACCTTATTTTATGTTGCCAGATATGGATTTTGGTGTGAAGAACGCCGAATTTATTCCCTTCTTTGGCATCCCTGCCGCGACGCTGACCGCCATGCCACGCCTGGCTGCCAGCACCGGCGCCAACATCGTGCCGGTGATTGCCACCATGCTGCCCAATTACCGCGGCTGGAAAGTGACCTTTCATACGCCTTGGGATAATTATCCTGGCGAAGATGATATGACCACTGCCACCCGTCAGATGAATGCATTTATTGAGCAAGAAATTTTAAAAGCGCCATCAGAATATTTCTGGGCACATAAGCGATTTAAGACCCGGCCCGGAGGTGAACCCTCGGTCTATTAGTATCCAGTCATATTCGCTCCTGCTATGGCGGGAATCTGCGCGTTGACAAGTTAACATAAACGCCCCTACAATCACCACACAGGTGCAAAGGGGCGCCTGCCCGCTCAAGAGGCTCTCACCCTGCTAAATCACACAGCTTTTTCACTTTATGAATGTGATATTGCCATTTTCGTCTGACGTCAGCGGGTCGTCGATAAGCGAATTGGAGCCTGTCATGTTTAAGTCTTGTTGTACCGTTCGACCATTTCCTATCTCTCGTACACCTCAAAAAAATCCGGAATTTTTATCGGCCTCATTTTATCTCTTCGCTATGAGCTCGGGAGATCAGCAATGAATGCCTTGACGAATGAAATCAAAACTCGTGCCCGGCTGTTACTTAAGCTGCTGGAAAGTAGCAACAATGCGGCCAGCAAACGTGCGCTTATTCTGAGTCGCAAGCAGCGTTGGGATATACCTGAACAATGGCAGTTGCGCCACTGTCTGAATCTGGCAGCGGCGGATTGTGGCTTTCAGCACTGGGAACATGCGCGCGAGGTCTTGGGTGGTAACTCGGTTGCGAACACAGATATGGGTGATTTCTGGCATGGTGCAGAAGTCAGCGGTTATACCAATCATTGGTTTGCAAATTACGCTGAGGCTCTCGCACAGTTACAAGCAAATCCGGAGGAGTATTTGCTGCCGTATCGCTATCAATATTTGGTGGTCAGTGCGGATTACATCAGTGCTTTGGGGATAGCTCCTGATGCACCTGCATGGGCGCAGATTGCTAACGATCTGGTGGCTGGTTACGCGTCAGCTAGCTGGTTGCGTCTGGCACAACAACGTATGCAAGCAAGCCGTATTGAACGTTTTGAAAGAGTTTGGGATGTGCAACAAAGTGCCTTGGATTTGCAATCAACCGAAGCGGAAGCGCAGCGCGTGTTGAAGTCGTTTATGCAGAATGGACGGTTGCTTAAAATTCCCGAACAGCGGAAAAAGCGTCTGGTGATTTTGCAGTGGTTGGTTAATCAGCTGGATGTCGCAAAAAAATATTCTGAACCGGAAATCAATCGTTTCTTTTTGGGCTTTCATGAAGATTATGCGACTTTGCGGCGTGAAATGATCATCAATGGTTTGATGGTGCGAGAGGATGCTGTGTATTGGCGTCGGACTGCGATTCCAATATCAGTTCAATAGCACATTTTAAATATACTCCCCCATAAAATCGAAAAAAATGTCAAAATATCAACGTGATATATGGACATTTTTTATATACTAGTAGGGAGTATAATAAAGAAAGCTTATGGCAAAAGTTCTACTTCGCCAGGTAATAAACTGTTGGCAGGGAATGCTTCGCCCAGCTTGAGTTTGTCGTAGTACGGTTTGAAATCGGGTGCCGTACCATCAAACAATTCCTGGAAGCTATTGATGACAAAATAGGTTTCTTGGTAACTGTCGATTTTGTACAAGGTATTGAGGCAACGCTCGATGTCTAGGTGGATATGGCGCGATGCGGTGCCGGGTGTCAGGCAGAATTCGACTTCGCCGCCGGAAGACAAAATACCAGCGCCATAAATTCGCATGCCATCTTTGGTATTGATCAGACCAAATTCGACGGTGTACCAATACAAACGCGCGAGTTGATCAAGTCCACCCAGTTTCATCGCTTTCAAACCGCCTTTGCCATACAACTGCATGTAATCGGCAAACACTGGATTAAACAGCATCGGTACATGACCAAAGAAATCATGGAACACGTCAGGTTCAACGATGTAATTAAATTCTTCTGGTTTGCGCAACCAGACCGTGACTGGGAAGCGCCGATTTGCCAGATGCTCAAAGAACGTCAATTCCGGAATCAAACCAGGCACGGCAACGATAGTCCAGCCCGTTGCGGCATACAGTTCTTTCGAGGTTTTTTCAAATTCCGGAATACCGTTGGCAGCGTTCATTTGCAGCAGTGCTTCAATAAATTCGTCACAAGCACGGCCTGGAAGCAAGCTCATCTGACGCTGATATAGCTTGCGCCAGAGTTCATGTTCTTCTTCGGTATACGCTGCCCAGTTTTGTTGAACGACGTAGTGTTCATCCGCGTGCGTGTAATCGCCGCGCAGTGCCGCACCGTCGGATTTGGTGGCGACAGTGGCCAGAAAATCTGCATTCGAGACGGTGGTATCAAGAGTTGTCGTATCCATTTTATATTTTCTTTTTAAGGACAAAAGGCTGACATGTTGAAGTGTCAGCCTTTTGTCGTTGTCTCATATTAAATCGCGTGTTTCAGGATAATCAGGCAGGAGCCTTGTCATCTTTCAACACACCGCGGCGAATTTGATCCAGTTCAATCGATTCGAACAAAGCGCGGAAGTTACCTTCACCAAAACCTTGATCGCCTTTACGCTGAATGATTTCAAAGAAGATAGGGCCAATGACTGTCGTCGTGAAAATTTGCAATAACAATTCACGTGATGTTTCTGTGCTCTTACCATCCACCAGAATGCGCAGTTTGCGCAGTTCTTCGAGGTTTTCACCGTGACCTGGCAAACGACGATCAACCAGATCGTAATACGTATCGATGGTGTCCTGGAACACCACGCCAGCCGCTTTCATGTCGCCGACTGTTTTGTAGACATTGTCAGTACCCATCGCGATGTGCTGTACGCCTTCACCGTGGTACAGATCAAGGTATTCAGCGATCTGAGATTTGTCATCAGATGATTCATTGATAGGAATGCGAATCTTGCCGCATGGGGAAGTCATCGCTTTCGATTTCAAGCCAGTGTGTTTGCCAGCGATATCGAAGTAACGGATTTCACGGAAGTTGAACAGTGTTTCATAGAAATCTGCCCATTCTTTCATGCGACCACGATGCACGTTGTGTGTCAGATGATCGATGTAAGTCAGACCATTGCCAACCGGGTTGGAAGGCACACCTGGCAATGCCACGAAGTCGGCGTCGTAAATGCTGATATTGCCGATTGCGCCGGCTTCTGCGCCGTCTTTACCGTGCCAGCGGTCAACGAAATAAATTAAAGAATCGCCGATACCCTTGATTGCTGGAATATTCAATTCCATTGGGCCAGTTTTATTATCAAAGCCCCATGCGCCTAAGTCCAAGGCGCGTTTGTAGGCTGCGTTCGCATCTTTCACGCGGAACGCAAATGCGCAAACGGATGGGCCGTGCTTGCGCGCAAATTTTTGTGCGAAAGAATCTGGTTCAGCATTGATGATGAAGTTGACATCGCCTTGACGGTACAAAGTGACATCCTTGGTGCGATGTTTGGCAATCGCGGTAAAGCCCATCGTGACGAACAAGTCGCCGAGTGCTTTTGGATCTGGTGCGGCATATTCGATAAACTCAAAGCCATCGGTACCCATTGGGTTTTCCCAAGTCTGGAATGTCATGCTGGTCTCCGTTATAAGGTGTCAACTAAAGGCGTCAACGAAAGTCAATATTGTCGAGTTTGCGTCATTCGGATCAACTTCAAGCTGTGATCGGAAAGTATTATCACTCGCTACGCCATGCTGTTTAATTACCAGCGATTTGACGTAGATCAAGCTATCAGTATAGTCCGACAAACGCGCCATAAAATTTCAAAATAACCCAAAGATTTTTAAATATGCGCAATAATATTGCTTTAATTTATCATTGCATGGCATTTTATGACTGAGATTGTGCTCGATAAAATCGACCGTAAAATTCTTGCTATTCTGCAAGCTGACGGACAACTGACGAATCAGGAAGTGGCGGAACGTATTAATCTTTCCCCGTCGCCATGCCTGCGCCGGATTAAGCGTCTGGAAGAAAGCGGCGTGATACGCAAATACGTCGCTTTGTTAGAGCCCGCAAAGATAGGTCTTGGGTTGTTGGCTTATGTGAACGTTCGTCTGGAGAAGCACAGCGATCATCCGGGTAAGGGCGCATCACGCTCGCCACGTGATGATTTTTCCGCTTCGGTTGCGCAATGGCCAGAAGTGGTGGCCTGTTATGCCATGACGGGTGAAATGGATTATTTATTGCGTGTGCATGTCGAAGACATGAATCATTTTTCGCGTTTTATGATGGAAACCTTGCTGCGTCATCCAGCGGTGCTGGATGTGAAATCGAGCTTTGCTTTGCAACAGATAAAAGAGACAACAGCGTTGCCGGTGTTGGGCGCGGGCGGAGGTTGAGGTCATCAATCCAGTGCTGCAGATTCAATCCGCCAATGTTGTCCGCCCCTCAGAACAGCGCGGCTTGCGCCTACCTACGAGACTTATTTTTCCTTCAACCCTGGCAAATGTCTGATCCATTTAACTGCTGCACGAGCATTGGCTTTGATGGTGTAATCAATGGCGGCAACTTGCTCTTGTACTGCTTCACGCAACACGCTCACAGCGTCTGCGGGTAAGAGTTTCAGATAAGCATCTGCCTCCCCGTATTCTCGGTGAATTTCCATACCAGCTTTTTTTGCGATATGGATCATGGTTTGATTCGATGAAAGGCAATGCATGTAGAGTGTGTCCACATCGGCGTTACGGCAGTGGATCGCGCCGCGTTCAAACAATTTGGCGCCTACCCCTTTACCGCGTGCGGTTTTGGAAACAGAAACACCGAATTCTGCGACCGTATCTTTGTCAGTGGCTTCATCTTTTTCACTGCGTGGCGCAAATGCCAGGTGACCAACACCGACCAGTCTGAAATGATGACTCATCACGCCAAATACCTTGTCGCGCGAAAAATCGAGCCCTTCCACATATTTCTCGACCATTGCATCTGGTAAATAGGTGCCAAAACGCAATAAACGATCACTTTCTTCCAGTGCAAGAAAATGCCGGAGTATGCGGTGTCTATCCTTTTCTGATAGCTCTTTAACATAAATGGTGGGTTTTGAGTGATTACCCAAATGATTAGAGTTGACGGGAAATATATCGGTAGGATTCATAATGGCTCCTTGCTGCAGATGAATTGGTGCAGCGCACAAAGTATTGTAGGCGATCCCTACCGATTATTCCAGAAAACCCTTCAAATGCGAAGAAATCGTCTACTTTTTAAATTGCTGCACCGCAGAAATTCGTGCTTCGCGTATGGCTTCTGGTATGCGTTGTGGATGATCTGCGCACTGGTGCGCGATCTCACCCCCATTCACTTGTTGCGCTGCATGCAAGGCTGCTTCTAAGAACGCCGGTTGTGGAAAATCGATATTTTCTAAACCGCTGCGCCCGAAACAATCGCATTCTGCTGCGCGCAACATGTCAATAAAGCGCTGAGGTTTGCGGAAGGCATCATTACGCATGAACATGTCAACGATTGTTGCTGGTCGCATTTCTAAGGCGCGCCCTACATTGCCATGGTCACGCGCTGTCATATAGGCAAGATCACGGCAGTCAGAGGGTACTTTTAAGCGTTGGCACACGATATCGACCAGTTTGGCACTGCGTTCTTCGTGGCCGTGGTGACGTGGCCAGAGCTCTGGCGGTGTCGTGCCTTTGCCCAGATCATGCAAAAGCGCTGCAAACCGTATCGGCAGCGAATAGCCTTTTGCTGCCGCATAGTCGATGACCAACATAATATGGACGCCAGTATCAATCTCCGGATGGTATTTGGCAGGTTGGGGCACCCCCCACAGTGCATCTAGTTCTGGCAACAAGCGCTGGAGTGCACCACAAGCACGTAATACCTCGAACATCCGCGAAGGTTTCACTTCCATTAAACCGCGTGCCAATTCTTGCCAGACGCGTTCAGGAACCAAGGCGTCAACTTCACCAGCATCAACCATTTTTTTCATTAGCGCCATGGTTTCCGGTGCGACCGAAAAATCATGGGGGGCGACGGAAAAACGTGCCGCAAATCTGGCCAGACGTAGGATGCGTACTGGATCTTCTTCAAACGCAGCTGACACGTGGCGAAATACGCGTTGTTGCAGATCGCGTTGACCACCAAAAGGATCATGAATCACGCCCGCTTCGTCTTGTGCCATGGCATTGATCGTTAAGTCACGGCGGATGAGGTCTTGTTCTAAAGTGACGTGTTCGTCGGTATGAAACACAAAGCCTTTGTAGCCTGCGGCAGTTTTGCGTTCAGTGCGAGCAAGGGCATATTCTGAGTTGGTTTTTGGATGTAAAAAAACCGGAAAATCTTTACCTACAGGACGAAATCCTTCTGCCAGCATTTGTTCTGGCGTACTGCCAACGACGACGTAGTCGCGATCTTGTACTGGTAAGCCCAGCAGTGCATCACGAACTGCACCGCCGACAATATACGTATGTTTCATGATTACTTTTCTGAACGAGCGTCATGCCATGCCATGGTTTCAGTTTCTGCATTCGCTTCACGCATCCATTGCAATACCGCCGGATGAATCGCAATGCGGTCTGCATAAGCTTGCAATGCGGGAGCCAGAGACACACCATAGGTACGGAAGCGCATCACAACCGGTGCGAAATAAGCATCTGCAATCGAGAAGGAGCCAAATAAATATTCGGTAGCACCATAGCGGGAAAAGCAATCTTCCCAGATTTCGCAAATACGTCCAATGTCAGCTTGCGCGCCCAGTGTCCGGCCTTTACCTGGCAAAGATGCACGTATATTCATTGGCATATCAAAGCGCAATGATGAAAAGCCTGCATGCATTTCTGCGCAAATGCTGCGGGCATGTGCTCGGGCGGCAACATCTTCCGGCCATAAATTTAAAATAGAAAACTGATCGGCCAAAAATTCACAAATAGCGAGTGAATCCCAGACCGTAATGTCGTTAGCGACTAGTACCGGAACCTTACCCGCTGTTGAATATTCCGCAATGCGCGATGTGGTGTCGGGTTGCCCGAGCAATAGACGAATTTCTTCGAATGGAATGCCAAACGCTTTCATCAATACCCAAGGTCTCATCGACCATGATGAGTAGTTTTTATTGCCAATCACGAGCAACATGCGTGCCCGATGTTCATTCATGATCTGAGCCAGCGCTGGATGGATTTCTGTATCTTGCATTATTGTTTTGACTCGTCAGGTAAATCGGCATCGCTGGCAGACATGCCTTTCGGCACTACAACTCCCAGTCGGGCTTTGAGCGATTGCGGTTTTTTTTCAAACAGTGCTGCGTAATACGTCGCGTTGGATAACACGTTTTTGACGTAACCACGCGTTTCATTGAACGGTATGGTTTCGGTAAAAATTGCTCCTTCGACAGGGCGGGTGAGTTTTGCACGCCATGCACGTGGTCGACCTGGCCCCGCATTGTAGGCGGCAGATGCCAGTGCTTGCGAACCACCTAAGTCAGTGAGCACCATGTTCAGATAATTGGTGCCTAGTACAATATTCGTATCAACGTCATTGACCTGCGCCTGAACAAAGTCTCCTAAGCCCATTTTTTTTGCCACATAGCGTGCTGTTGAAGGCATGATTTGCATCAGGCCAGATGCGCCAACATGGGATTTGGCTGACATAATGAAACGCGATTCCTGCCGTATCAAACCATACACCCAAGCCATATCCAGACCGAGTGTTTGTGTCGTTTTATACATGCTTTCGTTAAACGGGGTTGGATAACGCTGGTTGAAATCGACTTCCCCCCTGGTTCGGTCTGAGGTATTGACCATGCGATCGAGCAAATTATTTTTACGGGCTAATTCTGCCGCTGCCAGATGTTGGCGCTCATTGAATTTGCGTAACTCCCAATTCCATTCGCGGGTTCCTTCCGTACGCAAATTCATGGAATAGAACTTCAATGCGTGTTGCAGATGAGGATTTCTTTCCATCGGTGCGAGCTCTTCCGCACTGATTGGTCTGATGGTAATTGGTACGCCAATTTTTTGGCCATTTTCTTCTAAAGATAATTGGCCGTAAAAATGTATCTGATCGGCAATGCTGGAAAAAATCTGACGCGCTTCATCATTTTTACCTTCTGCTTTTAAGGCGCGACCTAACCAATAGACCCATGCAGGATCGCTTTTTAAATTTGGCGGCATCGCATTGATTGCACTCTTGACCAGCTTCCAGTCACCTTCGCGCAGGGCAGTGCGTACGCGCCATTGGTAGGCTTCATTAGAAAACGTCGCGCCATCAGCTCTGACCCAGTAGGCGAGAGCTTCAGGTTCTAACTTTAACGCTGATTGCAAGGCAATTTGTGCCCAGGCATTGCTGCGTTGCGCGTCATTGAGTTTGCTACTAAAACGCGATAATAATTCCGCGGCGTCCGACGGGTCATTTTTAGCGATACGGCCTAAGGCAACTACAAATAATTCACGGCTGTACTTATTGTTCTCGGGGCCTTGTTTGAACAATTTTTCTGGCTTATCAAATGCCTGACTGACTTTTTTCTCAGGTAAGTCCAGCAGTTTGCCTAAGCGTTGCGCCAATGGTTGTGCACCGTTTTCAGCGGCCATGCGCATTTGCGTCCAAAGATCAGCCTGCGTGAATTGGCCGTTATCTGTCAGGTAGCTGACCAGGCTATAGCAACCGTCGCCGTAATCGCGCGGGGCGTTAAGTAAGTTTTTGGCTTCATTGGCGACTTTTTGCCCTTTAATCGCTTTGGACAACACGGAGTAGCAACGCAACTGATTATCATCGGCGACGACAAATAAAGGATATTGCTGGTCAAACAGATCCCAATTTCCTCGTTTGCCCAGCAAGCTTAGCCAATCATTACGCATGCGATCAGCAATCGCGCTGCCTTCGTATTTGTTAATAAAGTCGGAAATCTCGGTATTGGATGCTCTGGAAAGATGCGCCCTGATACGGTAATAATCAACGTAGGAGGGAATCTCATATTGCGTCAGTGCAGCTGCGTGGAGGTCGGCTTTGACAGGGTCGTCATGAAATGCCGCATCGCGCAGCGCCATGAAGCGGTCATCGTCGTTGACGAAATTCAGGCTAGCCGCTGATGCAGATAGAGTCGAAAATGCAGTCAGACCTGCTAACATCGTGATTACAAATAAGCTTTTTTTTACAGGCATCTTGATATTGATAGTAGAAGACACAGATAAAATTTCCCTGAAAGAGAGGGGATTCGTACTCTCAGGCAATATTCAGAAATAATCTATTCAGAAAATTTTAACTTGATCCTGCACACTTACATATTTGACAGTATGACACAGCCCAACTCTCCAGAACACAGTGCGAATGTAAATGTCGATCAAACACGTAAAGTGTTGAGGAAAGAATTGCTGGCGCGAAGAAGGCAAACTCCGGCTGAAATCCGTCAACAATGGGATCAACTCCTGATGTCAGGTTTGCTGACGTGGTGTGAACAGCATCAACCAAGCAGTGTCGGTGTCTATTGGCCAATTCATGCTGAACCTGATTTACGCGCTTGTTATTCGCAAATGACGCAAATGGGCATACAACTGGCATTGCCCTGGGTTGTTGAAAAAAATGCGCCCTTGCGCTTTCTGGTATGGGAGGAGGGCGATGCGATGGCGAGGGATGACTATGGCATCCCTTTACCCGCTCAACGTGAATATTTGATCGTACCCGAGGTGTTATTGATTCCTTGTGTGGGCTTTACTGCGCAAGGGTATCGTCTGGGTTATGGCGGCGGCTATTATGACCGTACACTGGCTTTACACACGGAATGTCATGCGGTAGGTATTGCCTATCATTCGGCTCTTAGTGCATTTGATCGTGGAGCACATGACATCCGTTTGCATGAAATTTTGACCGAGCAGAAACATTTAAAATTGCTCTGATGTGCCGTGGGTTACATTGAGCTTTGGGTTTTTATGTCAAAAATCGTATATACAACACACTTTTAATTCGTTTTCATGAAGGAAGGTCAGGTTTAGTATGCTGACATTGCCAATCTCTTTTTGAGTCTCATGTCTTACGTTGCAACCTATTACGTGTTTATCTCCGTTCTTCCTTCACTTTACATACAGTGCATGGCGCAGTGTATGTGATGCAGTTCCCCTGCTGAATTCTCAGCAAACGTTTCAAAGCAACACCAGATAGTTGTTTATTGACCGCCTGCTGCTCAGGTCGTCAGGGGCGCTGACGCGCTTTGCAAATGCCTATCTGTTGCACTTCATTGATTGATCTCGTTTCATCACTTCATTTACTAAGGAAATTATGTTTAAGTCATCCAGCATCGCATTAGCGATAGCCGCTGCATTCCCTATCGCTTTTCCACAGACCAGTTTTGCTCAAGAAGCAGATAAGGTTGTTATCACTGGTTCCAATATTCGCGTTACCGAAAAGGAGGGCGCTGCTGCCGTTCAGGTAATTACCGCTAAAGAATTACGTGCCAGCGGCAAGACCAGTGTCGCTGATGTATTACGTAGCATTTCAGCCAATAGCGGCAATAGTTATAACGAACAATACACAGGCAGCTTTTCTGCGGGTACCGCTGGTTTGTCTTTACGTGGTATTGGTCAAAAAAATACGCTCATTCTGGTCAACGGAAAACGGGTTAGTAGCTATGCCACGGCGCAGGATACGCAGGAAGTTTTTGTTGATTTGAATAGTTTGCCTATGGCAGCGGTACAGCGTATTGAAATTTTAAAAGATGGCGCATCGTCGATTTATGGTTCTGACGCAGTTGCAGGTGTGGTCAATATTATTTTAAATAAAGAATTTAGTGGCACAGAAATAACCGCCCAAATAGGCGAGGCCGCAACCGGTACTGGACAAGCGGAGCAAAGCGTTTTATTTCAAACTGGTTGGGGTAAATTACAAAACGACGGCTATAGTATTGCCTTGTCAGTGGATGCGCAAAAGCGTGATAAATTGCAGCAGAGTGATGTGAGTTGGTTACGTGATTCTGATTTCCGCAATCAAGCGAATGGCAGCCTGGGTTGGGTTGCTACCAATTATATCGGCACTAATCAGACCAAGTGGTTGGGCGGAGTACAAGGCCCGTTGCAATCGGTACCATACTCTGCGATCACACCGGGTAAAAGTGGTCAGGTGCTCGCATATAACCCGGCACCTTATCGTACCCTGATGCCAGGGATTGAACGAGTGCATACCGCCTTATCGGGTAGCTTACGCATCAACGAAGATACAGTGGCCTATGCAGAATGGTTGCACAGTTATTCGAATGCAAATGAAACCTTCGGTGCTCCGCTCAGTGTATCGAGTAGCCTGCGTGCCTGGAATAATGCCACGCAATCACTAGTGTCTATTCCGGTGGTACTACCGGTTGGCAATCCAAGTAATCCGAGCAGTACCACATTACCATTTTCTGCGACTTTGTTTGACCTTGGACCACGTATTAAAAATGATAGGGTTACGTTTTACCGCGCATTGGCTGGTGTAAAAGGTTTTAGCGCTGGATGGGATTGGGATGCGTCTGCCGCGCAGTCAAGCAGCTCTATGGTGGAGACCGTTTCTAATTTTGTGAATCGCTACGCATTTCAGCAGGCGTTGGCCAATGGCACCTACAATTTCGCGAATCAATCGTTGAATTCGGATGATGTACGCAATAGCTTGCGTTTGTCGACACGACGTCCGGCGGAGTCGAATTTATCGACCTTAGATTTTTCTGCATCCAGAGAATTAATGAACTTACCTGCTGGCCCACTGAGTTTTGCTGGCGGTGCGCAATGGCGGCGTGAGGCTATGAATTCGCAAACGTCGACTGCCGTCTTGAGTGGTACAGAATTGCGTCCAGCGATTAATATTATTGATGGACAGCGTGACGTAACAGCCTTGTTTGGCGAGCTTGGTATTCCGGTGATCAAAAACCTGAATCTGAATCTGGCGGGACGTTACGATCATTACAGTGATTTTGGTAATGCGTTTTCACCCAAAGCCAGCATTCGGTATCAAGCTGCCGATTGGTTGTTATTGCGTGCCACTGCCTCGCGCGGATTCCGCGCACCTTCGTTCCCAGAAATTACGAAAAGCACGACAGTGAGTTACGGTAGCGTATTAGATCCCCGTGATCCTATATCACCAAACCAACCGCGTGGCGTGACCAATATTACGATTGCCAATCCGAATCTGCAGCCCGAGCATTCGAATAATCTGAATTTTGGTATCGTCATTGCTCCAACGGCGACAAGCAGCCTGGGTATCGATTATTATCGCATTACCCAAAAAGGCGTGATTGGTACGGAAAGTGCCGATACGATTATTGCCAACGAGAACACCTCGCCAGGTAAAGTGTCGCGTGATGATCAGGGACGTATTACTACACTGTATCGTCAATATCGCAATCAAGGCGACCGTGAAGTGTCGGGTTTGGATATCGACGTTCGTCAACGATTTAATACCGTGAATTACGGTAATGTTACGCTCAATGGTCAGTTAAGCTATGTATTACGTTTTGCCCAGCCATTGACGGATGGCGCCGCATTAACCAACGGTGCTGGAACCAATTATTTCGGTTCGATCCCAAAATGGCGCGGTGTCACCAGTGCTGATTGGGAATACGGTAACTGGACTAATACCTTGACATGGAATTATGTCGGTGGTTATCAACAAGAGAGTGCGACGAATGAGTACGTGGCTTCCTATGCGACCTTTGATCTGACCACTTCACGTAAGCTTAGTGCTAACACGACGGTCAGCCTTGTCGTACAGAATCTCACAGATCGTCGTCCGTCTTGGGATTCGTCGACTAATTTTTTTGATATTACGCAAGCTGATCCACGGGGACGCTTTGTATCCGTGAAACTTAATCATCGTTTCTGAGTTTGTTTTTAGTATTGATTAAATTATTGTGGTAATGAAAGCCGCGGTCAGCATACTTTGATCGCGGTTTTTTACATTAAGCATTATTAATACTGTAATTCAATATGGCGTTTTAATACCCCAGCGCGCTTCCATCTGGATTGCGCGGATCGGAAAAGCCGAAAAATATACCTTCACCAATTTGTATGGTTTGCGTCTTACCCAGAACTTGCGCTTGTTTTAAGTGTTGTCCCTTTTGCTCCAGAATCGACAAAGTATCAGCACTAATTCCTTTTTCATAGCGAAGCTGGTCTGGCATCCATTGTTGGTGTATGCGCGGAGAAATGGTCGCTTCAGCGACATTCATATCAAAATCTATTACGTTGATAATCGTTTGTAGCGTAGTGGTGATGATACGGCTGCCACCCGGGCTACCAGTGACTAAAAATGGCTTGCTGTCTCTTAAAACAATGGTTGGTGACATTGAACTGAGTGGGCGTTTAAACGCCTGCACTGCGTTCGCCGCACCGCCGACTAAGCCAAAGGCATTCGGCTCGCCAGCTTTAATTGAAAAATCATCCATTTCATCATTGAGGACGATGCCAGTACCGGCCGCTACGATGCCACTACCAAAATTTAAATTTAATGTGTAAGTGGTCGCTACCACGTTTCCATACTTATCTGCGACACTGTAGTGTGTTGTCTGATCGCTTTCGTAGGCGAGTGGAGTGCCGGGTTTGATGCTCGCTGACGGGGTCGCATGATTGAGATCGATTTTCTTTACCAGCGCATCAGCGTAAGATTTGGATGTGAGTCCAGTCACCGGTACTTTGAAGAAGTCTGGATCGCCGAGGTATTCTGAACGATCGGCATAGGCCAGTTTCATCACTTCACTTAACTCGTGCAAGGTTTTGGCGCTGTTGGCGCCTTGTTCTTTCAGTGGGAAATGCTCAAGCATATTTAACATCTGCACAATATGTACACCGCCAGAGCTAGGTGGCGGCATAGAAACGATTTGATAGCCGCGATAATTTCCCGTAACTGGAATGCGTTCTATCGCTTTGTAATTTTTTAGATCGGCGGCGGAGATGATGCCGTCATGTTGCTGCATTTCGGCGACGATTTTTTTTGCAATCTCGCCTTCATAAAATGCTTTCGGACCTTGCTCCGCAATCAGTCTGAGCGAGTGTGCCAGATCTTTTTGGATCAGTTTTTCACCAGCGCTTAGAGGTTTGTTATTTTTAAAAAATATGGCGCGGCTGGCAGGCCATTTACCTAAGTGTTCCTGATCAGCGTCAAGCAAAGAAGCCAGATGCGGAGTGATGCTAAAACCTTGCTCTGCTAACCGGATTGCTGGTGCAATAACCTCAGCGAGGCGCATTGAGCCGTACTTACGTAAGGCCAGATCAAGACCGGCAACCGTACCCGGAACACCAATCGCTTTGTGGCTGTATATCGAGCTATTGGGAATCACTTTGCCATTGGCGTCGAGATACATGTCCCGGTGCGCTTTTTCAGGCGCTAATTCACGAAAATCTAATGCAATGTCTTTGTCAGATTTGGCATCGTGAATCAGCATAAAACCACCACCACCAATATTTCCTGCATTCGGTAATACGACCGCTAGTGCAAAACCGACTGCGACGGCCGCATCGACGGCATTGCCGCCGCGTTTCAGAATATCTGCGCCAACCTGCGTTGCTAATGCCTGTTCGGTGACGACCATGCCGTTGGGGTTGCTGACTGGGCTGACGATAGGAAAATTGGTGTCATAACGGACATTGGCAGCAATCTGCGCCTGGCTGACCGCGCCGTTGAGACTGAATGCTGCGAAGATAGCGAATCTGAGGAGATTTTTATTGTTGATGATCACGGATGTTCACTCCAATTGAGCTTTATTTCTAAGGCAGGCATAAACACTGTCCGGGAGCACAAAATGATCCAGGATAAATTGCAATAAGCCATGTATTAGCCACATCCTAACAGAGCTTTTTATTTTCGTTCGGGATCTGATTTATTCAGCAACATAAAAAAAGCCACCCGAAGGTGGCTTTCATCATTTTTGCAAGTTGCAAACGGTTGCAACGAAAAGCAAAAATTATTTTGCTTCAGCTTCAGCAGATACGGCACCAGCTGGTACTGTAGCGATAGCAACAGTAGCGTCATCACCGTGTACAACTGCTGTAACGCCTTTTGGCAATACCAGGCCAGATACGTGGATAGATTGACCAGCGTCCAGTTTGGACAGATCAACTTCAACGAATTCTGGCAAATCTGCTGGCAAGCAAGAGATGTCCAATTCAACTGCAACGTGGCTGATAACAGCAGCGTGCAATTTAACAGCTGGGGATACGTCAGCGTTAACGAAGTGCAGTGGCACTTTAACGTGGATTTTTTGGTTAGGATCAACGCGTTGGAAATCAGCGTGCAATACTAATTGTTTGTATGCGTGGACTTGGAAGTCGCGCAACAGAACTTTTTCTACTTTACCGTCAACTTCCATGTCCAGGATAGAAGAGTGGAACGCTTCTTTTTTCAATGCATGGTACAGCGCATTGTGATCCAGAGTGATGGATACTGGGGCTTCTGGGCCGCCGTAGATGATGCCAGGTGTTTGGCCAGCATTGCGCAGGCGGCGGCTCGCTCCGGTCCCCTGTTCTTTGCGTGCAAATGCGATAACTTTCATGGTGTTACTCCAAAATATGCAAGAGCTAACTTGCGGTTTTGCACCCCCGCGACCAGGGATACAGAGAAAACGCCCTTGCTAAAAAAGTAGCAAGAGCGCAGAAAAAAATTGAGTTGTATTAATCTGTGAACAAAGAGATGACAGACTCGCCTTTAGTAATACGGCGGAAAGTTTCTGCCAACAAGCTGTCGCAAGATAACTGACGAATCTTGGAGCATGCTCTTGCTGCTTCAGACAATGGAATCGTGTCAGTCACGACCAGCTCATCTAATGGCGATTGCGAAATACGCTGAATCGCAGGGCCGGACAAGACTGGGTGTGTACAGTACGCCAATACTTTCTTGGCACCACGTTCTTTCAATACTTCTGCGGCTTTCGTCAATGTACCTGCAGTGTCAACCATGTCATCCATGATCACGCAGTTACGGCCTTCAACTTCACCGATGATGTTCATGACTTCGGATACATTGGCTTTTGGACGACGTTTGTCGATAATTGCCAAATCACAACCTAAACGTTTTGCTAAAGCACGGGCACGAACCACGCCACCAACGTCAGGAGAAACGACTAATAAATCGTCATAATTTTTTGCAACCAGATCACCCAACAAAATTGGTGATGCGTAGATGTTATCTACCGGAATATCAAAGAAACCCTGAATCTGATCAGCATGCAAATCCATAATTAAAACACGGTCAACGCCTGCTTCTTCCAGCATGTTGGCAACCACTTTAGCAGAGATCGCAACACGTGCTGAACGTGGGCGGCGATCCTGACGGGCATAACCAAAGTAAGGAATCGCTGCCGTAATGCGACCAGCAGAAGCGCGTTTTAATGCATCAACCATCAACATAATTTCCATCAGGTTGTCATTGGTTGGTGCGCAGGTGGATTGCAGAACGAAGACATCTTTGCCACGGACGTTTTCATTGATCTCGACCATCACTTCACCGTCAGAGAACTTGGAAACATCTGCTTTACCGAGAGGAATGCCCAGTTGTTTGGCGACACCAGCTGCTAATGCAGGATTAGCGTTACCAGTGAAGACCATCATATTGTCATTTGCGCGCGCGTTTGCCATGGCGGGACCTATCGGCTGAATTTTTGAGGATTTGATTAATTTACATAGCTTTTTGCAAATTAATCAAAGATAAAAACTGAAAAAGCCGCCGCACATTGATGCGGCGGCTTTAATTTAATGGCAGGGGAAGAAGGATTCGAACCTTCGCATGCCGGAATCAAAATCCGGTGCCTTAACCAGCTTGGCGATTCCCCTACACAACCGTTTGTCTGTCGTCCTGATTTTTTGTCGAATTTTTTATCAACTTTAAATCGGCATCAGACCAAATTTTTACTTCTGCAATAAGTCTGCCATCGGGTGGCGACTCAGCGCTTTTGCTTTCCATGATACCCAGCGATCTGGCACTTGGTTAATTACTTTGTCTGCTGCCGCTTCATCGGCAAAAGCACAAAAAACACAAGCTCCTGATCCTGTCATCTTCGCGTTTCCGAATTGTGACAGCCAAGTAACCGCTTCGTCAACTACCGGAAACAGTGCGCAGGCAACTGTTTGCAGATCATTTTTCCAAAACATTTCAGCAGTGCTGGAAAAGTCCGCTATTCTGACGGGCTTACTGTCTCTTGTCAACTCCTTTGCAGAAAAAATTGCTGGTGTCGGAACTTGTACCCCTGGTTCTATCACTACAAACCAACGTTCTGGCGTCTGAATTACCTGCAATTCTTCCCCAATGCCTTCTGCAAAGGCGTTTTCTCCGAAGATGAAAAATGGGACATCCGCGCCTAATTGTAACCCTAATTGCATTAACTCCGCTTTACTGAGTTCGGTTTGCCATAAATGATTTAGTGCAATCAAGGTAGTTGCTGCGTCCGATGAGCCGCCTCCAACGCCGCCACCCATGGGCAAAATTTTATTTAGCGTGAGATTTGCGCCGAGCTGGCATCTTGTGTGCTGCTGCAATAGCTGAGCGGCGCGAACGATCAGATCGGTCTCAGCGGGTACGCCGGGAATATCGTTGGTCCGCACGATGGCATTATCTGTACGAATTTCGATATCCAGGGTGTCACAGCGATCAATGAGCTGAAAGGCGGTTTGCAATAAGTGGTATCCATCCGCACGGCGGCCGGTCACGTGAAGAAATAAATTGAGCTTAGCTGGTGCCTGACAATGGATGCGCGTTTGTTTCATATTGATAAGCGAGTGCTTTAAGGGTTTGGAGCCTGGATAAAAATACTGATACTGACATTGCCAGCTTGTTGCGTATAGCGACTTAATTCTATGCGTTTTGGCAGGTCGGTATGATCTTGCCAACTAGCGTAGCGTAAAGTCCAGCCACTATTTTGCAGAGTCTGATCTACGCGAATTAAAGCCTGGCGCTGACCATTTTCCTGCGGAATAAAGCCTTGTAGCCAGTCGCGCATGCCGGCAACCGGAAGTGACCAGCCCAAACTCTCTTGCAGTAATTGATCGAGATTCTGCGCATAACGTGGAGATTGACCTTCTTGTTCTAGTATCGCTCTGCTATCGTCCAAGGTAATTCTGGCAAGGGTCTGACCAAGTGGGGATAATAGATTGATACGCAGATGTTGGCCACTTTGTTCCCATTCAAAGCTGCCTGGCAATTGTTGCGGCTTATTATCTTTTTCGTAGCGTACCGATATTTTTCCACTCAGTTGTATGTTGTCTTGATAGGTACGCGAATCGAAGCTGGTCGCATTGACGCTATTCTGCGCTTGTTGCATGCCAATACTGGCGCAGGCACTGCACAGTATTAGGCTGGCGAACATCACAGATAGCGTTAGCCATCGGCTATATTTGAATGTCATGTATTGATGATTTTAGTTGCAGTGGTTTGTGCTGGCCTGAAGTTGCTTGCATTTGATTTATTTCCAAATGCAAGCAATTTGGCCGTCAAAGAAGGATTCTGGTCCAGGCTCTACAGATGGACGTTCAAGCGATCCAGAGTGCTTTTTAGTGATGAATTTTCCGGGTCTTTGGTGCGCGCTTCGCGCCACAATTTGACAGCCTTGTCTTTATTGCCGGCGCGCCACAGGACTTCGCCAAGATGTACTGCAATATCGGCATCCGGACGTAGTTCGTAGGCGCGACGTAAGGCGGTTTCTGCCTCATCGTATTTGGCAAGGCGGAACTTCACCCAACCGAGGCTATCAAGAATGAACGGATCATCCGGCGCTAATTGATTAGCTTTTTCTATCAGCACCAAGGCTTCTTCGAGCTTTATATTGCGATCAGCAAAGGAATAGCCAAGCGCATTGTATGCATGCTGGCTATTGGGAGCTAGTTCAATCACCTTCCGCAACAGCGTTTCCATTTGTAGTACACGATCCTGAGATTCTAATAACATCGCGTAGTCATACATTAAATCCGGACTGTTCGGATGTGCTGCTAAACCTGCTTTGAAAACTTGTTCGGCGCGATCAGTTTGTCGTGTATCTCTTAAGATTTGTGCTTCTGTTTGTATTACCTGAAGTTGATCATTTTCTGCTGTTGGCTTGAGTTCGTGCAATAAACTCAGCGCTTCGTCGGTGTTACTGAGTTTGACAAGCAGGCCGGCGCGCCGCAATTGCGCATTGAACCAGGCCGGATTGCGTCCTTCGTATGACTCGATTTTGGCTAGCCATTCCTGTGCAGATTTGTAGTCTTTACGATCTATCGCAATCCCCGCCAGATTCATGTAGGTAGATGTAGCGTCGCGATCCTCTGATTTTTCTTCAAGCGTTTTTAAGTAGCGTAAAAAATATTCTTCCGCTTGCTGCAATTGATTTTTTCCCATTGCCAACACGCCAAGTGTGTACATCGAGTTGACGTCATCCGGAGTGTCACGCAACAGCAGTTGGAATTGTTCCTGGGCTTTATCGAATTGCTTGAGATCGATGAGGATACTGGCATATGCCAGGCGAATATCACGCGCGCCAGGATTTTTCGCAATAAATCCTGCTAAAGCCTGTGCCGCATCAGGTTGCGCCGAGGCCTGCGCAATTGTCAGAATCGCCAATTGGGATTCAGGATGTGCCGCGAGCATGGTTTTCGCTTCAATGATTGCGCGCTGACCATCTCCCTTGTTGTAGGCGCCTTGTGCCAGCGCAAGGTGAGCTTCCGGCAATGCCTTGTATGGTGCAAGAATTTCTTCAAGCACGTCAAATGCAGCATTTTTATCTCGTGCGCGAGATAACAAGCGCTGCGCTTGTAGCATGATCACGCCATATTGCTTGCTATCTGCGGTGGCTAATTTTTCTGTAAATACTTGCTTGATCTCAGACAAATTATTATTCATGACCATGAAGCCGAGGTAGTACTGAGTCGCTTCATTGGAATCTGGAGCCAGTTCGCGCCACAAGCGTATCGCCACTAATGCTTCGCCCGCTTGTTTGGCGCTCAGAGCTATTTCAGCAGAACGTCGGGCGAGTCTGGGGTCGCGGGTTTGCTGTGCGGTGGTCAGTAAAGTGACATAGGCTGCTTGCCAGCTTCCTCGCTGATAGGCAATTTCAGCGGTTAGTATTTTGTAAAACAGCTCATCAGTGAGTACCGCATTTGGCAGTTTTTCTTTATTTTCAATGACGGGAGGTGCTGCTCCATTCAAATCCTTGTCTGCGGCTAAGGCCGCTTGTGCAGCTTCGTGGGCATGATTGGTATCAGTACCATGGCTGGTGGTCTTACCTCCTAAACTGGCACACGCTGATAATAGCGCAGCACAAGTGAGATAAGCCGCTGGGCGAAGTGCGGATACAATGGAGGTAGTGACAGAAGCAGAAATAGTTTTCAAGACGAATCCGAAATGAGCGTTGATGGCTGATTTTACGCTGAAGTATTCAAGGTGTGTATTTTCGCCAATGACTAATCAGTGATAAAACGGTATAAGTCTTGTGTCAAATTGTAAAGACAAGACGATTTTCGGTAAACACCCGAATAGCAGACGTAGATATAGACATAGATGATTTACAGAATAACTTGATTATGACATTGTTGCGCCTAAGGTTTTTTCTTGTAAAAAGCTAATTGTAGAACCATTTTTTCAATAAAAGTTCCAGACGATGCCTGAATTACCTGAAGTTGAAGTGACGCGCCGTGGTGTGGATCCGCATTTGACGGGACGCGTGGTGACTGATGTTATTTTGCGACGCGAAGGTCTTCGCTGGCCATTCCCGGCAAATTTGCGCGCCCTCTTGGCTGGACAAAAGGTGCTCTCAACGGGACGTCGTGGTAAATATTTATTGTTGAACTTTACCCATGGCACTGTGCTGATTCATTTAGGCATGTCCGGACACTTACGCATCTTGCCGCGTAACACGCCGGCGGCTAAACACGACCATATTGACATTATTATCGACGAACAATGCTTGAGGATGACTGATCCGCGGCGCTTCGGAGCAGTGCTCTGGCATGCGTTGGAAGACGGCAACATCGAACATCATCCCTTATTGAGTGGCTTGGGTGTGGAACCACTAGAAGCCGGATTTAATGCTGAACTTCTGTTTGAGGAGAGCAGAACGCGTAGTGCCCCGATTAAGCAAGTGTTGTTAGCCGGGGACATTGTGGTTGGGGTCGGTAACATTTACGCGTCAGAAAGCTTATTCAAAGCGCGTATTAATCCTAAAATTCAGGCAAAACGCATCAGTCTGGCTCGTTATAATTTGCTGGTCAGCGCCATTCGTGAGACATTGGCCGCGGCGATAGAGCAGGGTGGCAGCACGCTGAAAGACTTTATTAGTGTGAATGGTCAAAGTGGTTATTTTCAGCAAAATTACTTTGTGTATGACCGCGCTGGTGAGGCATGTCGAATTTGCCAGACGCCTATTCGACAAATACGTCAGGGACAAAGAAGTAGTTTTTATTGTGTATTTTGCCAGAAATAATTGGCTTTTGTTGTCTCAAATCGCCGTGTTTGCGCGTTTTGCGCGTATTTTCTCACGCTTCCATATATACTAAACGAATAGAAAATTAACTGAGGGAAACATGAGCAATTTGGTTCAAAAATTCCAAGAGTACAGCGAATGGCGCAAGGGTGTCGCCCGGGCGCTCGAGCAATATCGTGCCTGGATTGGTGGATCAGATATGGCTGATGCTGCGGCAGATCAACGTCTGTCGCGTCTGATGGAGCGTCTGGTCGATGATAAATTATCGATTGCCTTCGTCGCGGAGTTTTCGCGCGGTAAATCAGAATTAATTAACGCGATTTTTTTCGCTGATTACGGTCAGCGTATTTTGCCTTCGTCTGCTGGTCGTACAACCATGTGTCCAACCGAATTGTTGTACGACGACACAATTCCACCTTGCATTCGTTTATTGCCGATAGAAACCCGTTCGGAAACGCAATCGACCAGTGAGTACAAGGGGCAGAGCCACGTCTGGACGGTCTTGCCCTTAAATATTAATTCCGGCGACGGTATGTTAGAAGCATTCAAACAAGTTAGCCTGACGAAGAAGGTGACGATAGACGTTGCCAAGTCATACGGCTTATTTGATGAAGAAGACCCGGACGCAGCACTTGAGGTGGATGAAAATGGCATGGTTGAAATTTCACAATGGCGTCATGCGATTGTGAATTTCCCACATCCTTTGCTCAAAGAAGGTTTGATTATTGTTGATACACCAGGCTTAAATGCAATCGGTACGGAACCAGAACTGACCTTGAATCTGATCCCGAACGCGCATGCGGTGTTGTTTATCCTTGCTGCTGACACCGGCGTCACCAAGAGCGATATTGACGTCTGGCGTAATCATATCGGCAGTGGTCCTGGCCGTATGGTGGTGTTAAATAAAATTGATAGTATGTGGGACGAATTACGCACCCACGAAGAAATTGAAACCCAGTTGGCACGTCAGGTGGCGACGGTAGCGCACACCTTGGTGCTGGAGGAAAAGCAGATTTTTCCAGTATCTGCACAAAAAGGCCTGGTTGCTAAAATCAACAAAGACGCACCATTATTGGCAAAGAGCCGCTTGCCAGCACTCGAATACGCGCTGTCTAAAGAATTGATTCCTGCCAAACAAAGTATTATCCGCTCGCAATTGGCTGCTGAGATTGCTGAGATCACCAACGCACAACAAGCGATCATCAACTCACGTGGCCGTAATGTGGTTGAGCAAATGCTGGAATTAAAGAGTTTGCGCGGCAAGAATATGAATGTCATTGAACACATGATGAAACGTGTTGATACAGAGAAAAAAGAATTTGATGCCAGTCTGATTCGCATGCAGGGAACGCGTGCGGTCTTCACTAAATTGTCGACCGAGGTCTACACCAGCCTTGGAATGGATATATTGCGTGAAGAAATCCGCAAAACCCGGGAAACGATGGAAAAAAGTTATTTATCCGTTGGTTTACGTGATGCGATCAAGCAGTTTTTTGCTCAGGTTAAATTGAATCTGATTGTGTCGAATAAAAAGACCGATGAAATTTCAGAAATGATGTCGGTCATGTATCGCAAATTTTCTACTGAACACGGTCTGGCATTGTCAGCGCCGATGGCATTTTCTCTGGAAAAATATATTAAAGAATTGGAAGCGATTGAAGTGGTTTACCAAAAGCAGTTCAGTGCAACCACGATGCTAACTAATACTCGCGTTGCATTGGTACATAAGTTTTTTGATTCCGTTGCTGCGCGTGTAAAACAAAATTTCTTGCAAGCGAATAAGGATGTTGAAGCGTGGCAGAAAGTGGTGATGGCGCCGTTGGAAGCCCAAATTCGCGAACATAAAGCGCAACTGAAAAATCGCATGCAGTCGATACAACGTATTCACATGGCAACTGACAGTCTGGAAGATAAAATCGCATCCTTCGAAGCACTGCAAAGCGAAGTAGATGCACAGAAAAATTCACTGCTTGCTCTCGAAAATAAATTAAAAGCAGCCTTGTCAGCTGACTTAAACGCACTCCGAGCTGCCGCTTAAAGATTACATGAAACGTCGTATTCCGGCGGCTGCGGCCGCCAATTTTATTCATCCTGAATTTGTTGATCCCAGTTTTTCACATGCCGTCATTCAATGGCAAAAGCAACATGGCAGACATCTGCTGCCATGGCAACAAAGCCGCGAAGCCTATCGCGTCTGGCTGTCGGAAATTATGTTGCAGCAAACTCAGGTAACGGCCGTTATTCCCTACTACGAAAAATTTCTGCAAAGCTTTCCCACTGTATTTGATCTCGCTGCAGCACCCGCAGAATCTGTCATGGCGCACTGGAGTGGTCTTGGGTACTACACCCGCGCTCGTAATTTGCATCAATGTGCAAAGCAGGTTGTTGAAAAATATGATGGGCACTTTCCAGTCGATCCTTTGTTGCTGGAGCAACTACCCGGTATAGGACGCTCGACGGCAGCGGCGATCACGGCTTTTTCCTATGGCACGACGGCAGCGATTTTGGACGGCAATGTCAAACGCGTATTTACACGAGTATTTGGTATCGCAGGTTATCCTGGCAGTAAACCAATCGAAGATGATTTATGGCAAAGGGCAATGGCATTGTTGCCCGAAGTTGGCATAGAGGCCTATACCCAGGGCTTGATGGATTTGGGTGCGACCTTGTGTACCCGCAGCAGTCCGGCCTGCCCACGTTGCCCTTTGCAAGCGCGATGTGTAGCATACGCAGAAAATCGCACCGCCGAATTACCAACCCGTAAGCCGAAAAAGCAGATCAAAGAAAAACATGCTGTGATGTTAGTTTTGCTCAGCAATAACCAGGTTTTGCTTGAGCGTCGCCCAGACAGTGGAATTTGGGGCGGTCTGTTATCGTTGCCAGAGTTGAATGGAATGACGGCATTGGAAAAAGATGTTCCACCAAATAGCATTGACGAGCATGTATTACAACAAACAATCGCTCAATTTGGCGAAGTGGGCAGCATGCGAAAAATGCCGTTGATAGAGCATGTGTTTACTCATTTTAAATTACATATTCAACCACTCTTCATTGCGTTGGATCAGCGATATTCTGTAGTTTCTGAGGATACGCATGTCTGGATGAATTTATCCGAAATGCGTGATGCAGCATTACCTGCACCGATCAAGACTTTGTTAATGTCTTTAGCAGCTGAAACATAAAAACTCTTATTCAACCCAGCGTTTCCTGAGCTTGGGGGCGATGCATCAATTTCGTCAATGCTATGAAAATGAGATTCCAGATGGGCAGTGTTTTGACTGAAAGCCTCGGATAATAAAAAAACGCCCATGTTCAGCATGGGCGTTTTTGCTAAGTGTAAAGCCTTACATATAGCTTATAGAAAAATTATTCAATAAGCTATTCAGGCAAATTCAGGTAAATTCAGGTAAATAATTAACCAACCAATGCTGCTGAAGTTTTGCCGTATTTCAGTGTGGTTTCGACAGGCAACCAGTTACCTGTCGATTCTTGACGACCTTGCAATGCGAAACGTGGATGAGCTTCTTTGATGCTGTCGGCAGCTAATTTAGACAACTCACCAATTTTTCCTTTTTTCAGACGGTTCACGATCAGACCCAATTCTGTGTCCTGGAAATCGCGCAACATATCGTAGTCGCCATCGCTATCGCCAGCAACAAACACTGGACCGTAGCCTTTACTTGCAACCAATTCACGCTTGATCACGACAGTTTTGCCTGGACCCCAGTTCAGAGGCCAGTCTTTGCGGTAAGCATTTTTCAATACTTCGCCATCTTGTTCCAAACGCAGGCCTAATACATTTTCACGTGGTACATGGTAGCCATATTTTGGATTGGAAGCGAATACGCCCACAACGTGCTCCAACGAAGCAGTACTGACATAAACGTCGAAGCCGTTTTGACGGAAAGTGTCCATCAACGTAGCAACTTCTGTACACAAACGGATACCGTGGAAATGTGCAGTCGTTACCACGCCTGCTTTACCTGGTAAAGATGCCGGGCTGGTGTATTTGACTTTAGACAAGCCCATGCCCAGATTTGCATCGTTGGATGCCTCTGCCAGTTGAGCCACTTCACTCACTGTCATATTCGCGAAGAAGTAAATAACCCATGGATAACCAACATTAACACCATGCGTGTCATTTACTGCTTCATACATGAAATACAGTTTGGAACGGAAATCCTGGAATTGTGGCGTTTCTGCGATTTGTGCCAAGCTCATGCTGCCTGCCATGCCTTTGTAATTTGCATGCAAGTATGCGTAGTCGCTATCCAGATCCGTGCACAGGCTATCCAGGTCAACGACAGTACCAGCTGCATTTTTGTAATCTGGCGCGAAATTACCAGCAGGAACGTTTTGGCGAATGATCGCGGAAAACTCAGCAGGCGTCAGTTTGAACGCGAGGTTATTGATTTGGTACATCAACAAAGCTTCTTCGCAGTCGTTCATGATACTGGTGTTGTCCCAGTCAAATACGGCATACGGTTTACGCTTTGCAGAGTACTTTTTGCTGGTAATGCCATGCTTGGCGATCAATGCGGCAACCAAGTCATGGTTGCGTGGCGACCATTTGGCGTTATCCAAAACAACAGTTTTAACATCAGTATTCTTAGCGATAGCAGATGTTGTCAGTGTCACACCGGCAGCTGTTGCGATCATGCCTTGAATAAAGCCACGACGTGGCGTATTTGCTTGCTGCATGTTCTTAGTCCTCTTAAGGATGAAGTGAAATGAAAGCGTCATTATCCCAGACTAGTTGCCAGAATGTATCAATTTATCGTTATTTTGACATTGATTTTTCATTAACTATCTGGACACCTGTCAGTTTGTAGAAGCAAAAACTGATAGACGGTCGTAAAAGTATAGACAAGAAATAAGACAACTTGACTACAAATATGAGGACTTGTCACAACAACAAACAACTTTGGCCTGATTACCCCAATAACTCACCGACGCGATGCCAAAAGCCATCCGGAACCTTTAATAAAAGATAGGTCATCGTGATGTAGCGTAAAAATTTACCAATCGCCATGTAGACAACACTAGGCCAGAACGGCAACCGCAGCCAACCCGCTAGCGTACAAATCGGATCGCCAATGACAGGCAGCCAGCCTAAAAGCATAGTTTTAGGTCCAAAACGTTTGAGCCAGGCAAACCAGAAACTGTCGCGTTCGCGGCTGAATGCTTGTTTTGCTGCATAACCCATGCCGTAATCAACCACGCCACCCAGGGTATTACCTATCGTTGCGACAATTAATACTGGCCAGAATAATTCCGGATTAGCTTTGATGACTGCAAATACTGCAGGTTCTGAGCCAAGAGGAATCAGCGTTGCAGAAATGAAACTGATCAAAAAGACTGACGTTAAACCGATTTCTGGTACTGCTAAAACGTTTAATAACCAATGAATTGCTGCGTCTATCATGGATTCCTGAGGTAAGGCTAAAGGGCATCCATTATAATAGCTAGGCTTTATTCTAAAAAATCACCATTAAATTACCATTAAATTACCACTAAGCAATTGTCGGAAATGAACCGAAAGCCTCACCACAAATGTGCTTAGGTATCATTGTTAATAGCTGAAGTATTGGCAAAACCCTACTTTCGTCGACGAGTTCGTGTTATCACGCTGTGATTGTTTGCTGTCGTTGTTTGCTGTAAAAACTGTAAAAAATCTCAACTATTAATTCACCTTACTTTTGAAGCTTATGAGCACCGATTATCTGAAAAAGATCCTGACTGCCCGCGTCTACGACGTCGCCTTTGAAACTCCGCTGGAATTTGCACCCAGCCTGTCAGCCCGTATGGATAATCGAATTATGTTCAAGCGTGAAGACATGCAAAGTGTGTTCAGCTTCAAAATCCGTGGTGCCTACAATAAAATCGCTCACCTCTCGCCAGCCCAATTAAAGCGCGGCGTGATTTGTGCGTCCGCTGGCAATCATGCACAAGGCGTCGCATTAAGTGCTAAACGCGTGGGCTGCAAAGCCGTGATTGTGATGCCCACCACCACACCGCCAGTCAAAATTGATGCTGTGCGTTCGCATGGTGGCGAGAATGTAGAAGTTGTTCTGTTTGGCGACTCCTTTACAGATGCCTACGGACACGCGTTGGAATTGGAAAAAAAGCGTAAGCTGACTTTTGTCCATCCGTTTGATGATCCCGATGTGATTGCTGGACAAGGAACCGTCGGTATGGAAATTTTGCGCCAACGCTCGGAACCTATCCATGCCATCTTTGTGGCAATCGGAGGCGGAGGTCTGATCGCAGGTGTTGCAGCGTACGTGAAAGCTATTCGCCCTGAAATAAAAATCATTGGTGTACAAACTACCGACTCAGACGCGATGGCGCGTAGTCTGAAAGCTGGCAAGCGCGTGACTCTCAATGATGTCGGTTTATTTTCTGATGGCACTGCGGTCAAATTAGTCGGTGAAGAAACCTTCCGTCTGGCGAAGCTGTATGTCGATGAGGTCATCACTGTCGATACCGATGCAGTGTGTGCTGCGATTAAAGACGTGTTTCAAGATACACGTAGTATTTTGGAACCTGCTGGTGCATTGGCTGTTGCTGGTTGCAAAGCCTATATCGAACGCGCCAAAGCGAATAAAAAGCCGCTTAAAAATGAAACGATGGTGACCATCGCTTGCGGTGCTAACATGAACTTTGATCGTTTGCGATTTGTTGCAGAGCGCGCTGAGGTCGGTGAAGCACGCGAGGCCGTTTTTGCCGTCACCATTCCAGAAGAACGCGGTAGCTTTAAACGCTTCTGCGAACTGGTTGGTGCGCGTAATGTGACTGAATTCAACTACCGCATCAGCGATGAAAAAGCTGCGCATATTTTTGTCGGTATCCAGGTCAATGACAAACTCGAATCAAGCAAAATTGCGAAGAATTTTGAAAAACACGGCTTTGCAACTCTCGATTTGACGCACGATGAATTGGCCAAGCTGCATATTCGTCATCTGGTAGGTGGCAAGAGTGCACTGGCGGAAAACGAATTGCTGTACCGCTTTGAGTTCCCTGAACGACCAGGGGCGCTGATGCGCTTCCTCAATAGCATGGCACCGAACTGGAATATCAGTTTGTTCCACTACCGCAATCACGGTGCAGATTATGGCCGTACGCTGGTGGGCTTACAGGTGCCAAAAAAGGAAATGAAAATTTTCCGCGAATTTTTATCCACACTCGGTTATCGCTACTGGGATGAGAGTAAAAATCCCGTTTACCAATTATTTTTAGGCTGATTTTTTTTGGCCGAACTTTAAGCTGACTACGATAGAACTTGCAATGACTGACGCTACCTCTACTAATTCACCTGAACAATCTTTGTTAGGTAAAGCGGCGACGTATAAAGCCGAATATGATGTTTCACTACTGTTCCCGATTCCGCGCTCCGAAAAGCGCGCAGAAATCGGCGTCGGTGCGAGCCTGCCATTTTTTGGCGTGGACATTTGGAATGCCTATGAAGTGTCGTGGCTAAATCAGCGCGGTAAGCCACAAGTAGCGATTGCAACAGTGACAGTTCCTGCAGAGTCGGCAAATATTATTGAGTCCAAATCGTTCAAGCTCTATTTGAATAGTTTCAATCAAACGCGCTTGGCCAGTCCGGAAGCATTGACTGATTTACTTAAAAAAGATTTATCGGCAGCAGTTGGTGCGTCAGTACACGTCAGCTTATGTTTATCAGAAAATTTTAGTCAACTGAAAATGCAGGAACTGGAAGGTCGTTTGCTTGACCGACTCGATATTGAAGTCGATACCTATACCCCGAATCCTGCATTGTTAAGCGCCAATCACGACGAAGCACCAGTGGAGGAAACGCTGCTATCGCATCTGCTGAAATCGAATTGTCTGGTGACCGGGCAGCCGGATTGGGGCAGTGTGCAAATTCGTTATGTAGGATCGCAAATTGATCAGGAAAGCTTGTTGCGCTACCTGATTGGTTTTCGCAATCACAATGAATTCCATGAACAGTGTGTAGAACGAATTTTTGTCGACATCATGCAGCATTGCAAACCGCAAAAACTAGCAGTGTATGCGCGTTACACCCGTCGTGGTGGTCTCGATATTAATCCGTGGCGTAGTAATTTTTCAACCGGTCAGCAACCCGGCAACGGCAGAAATGCGCGCCAATAATTTTCTAATTTCTGTTTATTTTTAAATTTTCTTTTATTTTTCCTTAAATTAAGCCATGAACTCCCGAACGCCATTTTTAGGCAAATGCATCAGCATTTCTACATTACTTTTAAGCTTGGCAGTCGCTTCAACAGCGTCGGCACAAATAACACCGCAGCCCGTCGTAGAAAGCGCGATAGCATCGTCGCCAGTTGCATCTACAACCGGAGCCCCTCTAGCTCAAGTGCAGGCTGAAGATCAACCAGGTTGGTATGAAAGAGCCAAACGCAAGATGACAAAGATTGTCGATGAAGGTGCAATGTCGCTTAACTTGTCCGGTCTCGCACATCATGGACGCAATACGTACACGCCTGAAAAAATTTCGGAACTGAACGAAAACGCCTGGGGTCTGGGTTTTACGAAAGCCATCCGAGATGAAAAAGACAATGAAGAATTAGTTTATGCAATGATCATTTCCGATTCGCATTACAAACCTCAGCCTATGGCAGGTTATGCCTATCAGTGGATGAAACCCATTGCGGGCAATATTGAAATTGGTGGTGGTTATACCTATTCGTTGATCAGCCGTACAGATTATTTTAAAGGCGTCCCATTCCCTATCGCACTGCCAGTCGCTTCTATCGGTACAAAAAATACGAAGCTGATGGCTGCGTATGTACCTCGTCTGTCTAAGAACAAAGGTAACGGTGACGTACTTTTGTTATTTGTTCGTATAGACTTAAATTAATTTATTCTCTTCATGGTTGCTGTAGTTTTGAAAGAGGATGGAAATTTCCGACAACGTAGTTCGTCAAATTTAAATTAAATGTTGACGAACATGCGCACTCTTTGCCATGATTGCTGCCGGAAATAAACTTCCTGACCGCACAAACATCGTAGATAAATTAAATTGTTTTTTTTAGATTGTTTTCGTGATATCGCCCATTACTTTGCTGAGTGCCAGTGCCCGTGAACAAATGGTCAACCATGACTGGTACCCAAGCTTACTCGAACATCTCCCCGGCGCAATATACGTTTTAATTGACGATTGCATTGCCTACGCAAATCCAGCAGGCCTTGATTTGATGAAAGCAACCGGATTGCATCAGTTGATAGGCTCAAAGCCTGAGACTTTTCTGGTTGCACGCCATCACGAAACAGTAAAACAACTACTTAAAAATCCGGGCTCTCCAAATACACCGGATAGACAGTTTTACCAATGCATACGCCTCGATGGCCAATCAATTGATATCGAAGTTCAAAGCAGGCAATTTAGTTATCATTCGCAAGCCGCGATTTTAATCAGCGTGCGTGAAGCAGCACCGCAGCAAGGTGCAACAGCGAAAGTTCATCAATTGTCACAAAGCGACCCGGTCAAAGCCAAAGCCAACCGGGTACAAGAAGCACTGCATCACGAGAAAGAAATTCTCGAAATGATCGCGTTGGATAAACCTTTGTCGCATATTTTGGAGGATGTCTGTGACCGTATGGAACGTCTGTTAGCAAATGGTTCCATGTGCGCTATCAGCTTATTCGATCAAAGTACGCAGACGCTCAATTTTGGTGCAGGTCCGGGATTGCCGGAAGAATTCTCTCAACAGTTACGCAATATTCCGATTGGGATCAATAGTTGCTCATCTGCGGCCGCGATTTTCTACAATCGCTTGACTATTGTTCAGGATATTGAAGTCAGTCCTATCTGGGAAAAATTTAAATCTAGCGCTATCGCACATGGTTTGCGTTCGTGCTGGTCCGTACCAATCACCACTGCCTTTAATAGCGTACTTGGCACTGTCGATGTGTATTGCAAAGAGACACATAGCCCGACCGACGATGAACACGCGATGATAGTCGATGCCTGTGACCTGATTGGTCTGGCGATCGATAAAAAAAATATGGAACAAAGCCTGGAGGAAAGCGAAGAACGCTATCGCTCCGTGGTCACCAATTTATCTGAAGGTATCATGGTGATTGCGCCAGGTGGTCAAATTATCACTAGCAATCCTAGCGCCTTGCGTATTTTAAAAATTGGTGATGTCAATAACGTTGGACGTCGTCATCGCTATTTCAAACGCATTTTTGGTGAAGACGGACAGATGCTAAAGCTGGGTGATGATCCTGCCTCTTTTGTCTTTAAGAATGGTACTCCAATTTTAAATCTCTCTACCGGTGTCGAACTTAGCGATGGATCGGTTGTTTGGTTACTGGTGAATTGTTTGCCCATTTTTAAGAAGAGTAATGCTTCCATTTCGGCAGTGTTAATTTCATTTACCGATACCACCGAAGTCCGGGAAACCCAGCGTCAGCTCAACTTTATGGCATCGTTTGATGCATTAACCGGGCTGCCAAATCGTCATCAATTGAATCTCAGACTCACAAAAGCATTAAGCGATGCCTATAGACATCAGCAACGCGTAGCTCTGTTATTTCTCGATCTCGACCGATTTAAAAATGTGAATGATACAGCCGGACATGCAGCTGGTGACATGTTATTGCGAGACGTGTCAGGACGTTTAAATTCTTGCATACGCTCGACCGATTTATTAGCGCGCCTGGGAGGTGATGAATTTGTGATTATTGTCGAGAACGTTCCTGATGCCCAGTTTTTACGTGATCTTGGGGAGCGTGTGCTGGCAAAAATGCGCGATCCATTTTTGATCGATAGCAATGAATATCATCTTGGCACCTCGATCGGTATCAGCGTATTCCCACACGATGGGAGTGATGCCGCAACGTTGATGCGCTGCGCTGATTCAGCGATGTATCATGCTAAAGAGTCGGGAAGAAATAACTATCAATTCTTTACTACTGAATTAAATGTGCGGGCTCAGCATCGTTATGCGCTGGAAACCAACTTGCGCCGGGCGCTGACAGAACAAGAATTTTTGGTGTATTACCAACCAAAAATTTCTTTGGAAACTTCACGTATCGTTGGCGCCGAAGCCTTGGTACGCTGGCAAATGCCCGGCATGGGACTCATACCGCCAACTGAATTTATTCCTATTTCCGAAGAAATTGGTTTAATTCTGCCCTTAGGGCGTTGGGTGTTAGAGCAGGTTTGTCGGCAAACCTGCGCATGGCGTGCGCATCTGGCACCAGATATTGTGGTCAGTGTCAATATATCGCCTAAGCAATTTCAAGACCCGAGTCTGTGTAAATTTATTGAACATACGTTGCAAGAAACAAAATTGCCTCCATCCGCATTGCAGTTAGAGATTACCGAAGGTTTGTTAATGGGGGAATTGGATTTACTGTTGCCGGTATTTGAATCCATTAAAAAACTTGGCGTCAGTATTTCATTGGATGATTTTGGCACTGGATTCTCTTCGCTTTCATATCTCCAGCGTTTTCCTATCGATAATCTAAAAATTGACCGCTCGTTCATTCATAAAATTCCGGCTAATCAGGATTCTGTCGTGTTGACCCATGCAATTATTGCGATGGCCAAGGCTTTAGGAATGAGTGTGACCGCAGAAGGTGTAGAAAATGCTGAGCAAATGCTCTTTTTGACTGACTCTGGTTGCCAGGAAATGCAAGGTTTTTATTTTAGTCAACCCCTGCCTGTGGAACAATTTGAGAAGCTACTTCAGAACAACAGGCAGTTGTAAGAGCATGTTTATTTAAACAAGTTTATAAAAAGAAGCCTATAATTTGGTTCAATTCAGCGCCGCGCCACCTATTTTATTGCTGTAACCAGATCTTGCACCATGACCAATATTGCAAAAATTCTTCCTTTAGCCAATGTACTTCTGGATTTAGAGATATCCAGTAAAAAACGGGCCTTTGAACAGGCAGGCTTGCTGTTTGAAAATAATTGCAGCATTGCCCGTTCTACAGTTTCGGATAATCTGTTTGCCCGTGAACGCTTGGGATCCACTGGCTTAGGCCACGGTGTCGCTGTACCACATGGCAGAATCAAGGGACTCAAAGCACCGATCGCCGCACTGGTCAGGTTAAAAGAAGCCATTCCGTTTGAGTCTCCGGATGCGCAACCCGTAAACTTATTGATTTTCCTGCTAATGCCGGACAATGTCACGCAACAGCATCTTGAGATATTATCTGAAATTGCAGAAATGCTTTCAAACGAGAGCTTTCGTAATGAACTCAATTCTGAACCGAGTGCCAGTGTTATTTACGAGAAAATTCTCGCGTGGCGCCCGGATATATCAGCCGCACCCTGATTAACCTGTTTGTTGTCGCTGGATTTACTTTATCGCCATGCCCTTATTTACCGAATTAACGATACAAAAAATCTACGATGACAATCGTGACATCATGCAACTGGGTTGGTTTGCCGGTTTTGCAGGTGCAGATAAGCAAATTACTGGCGATGCAGCTTCATCAGCAGATCAGGTCGGCCACCTTAACTTGATCCATCCGGGACGCATACAAGTGCTGGGGCATCAGGAACTCGCTTATTACAACCGCTTATCCAACGCCTCGCGCGCAAATTTGATCCGTGAACTGGTCGCTGGCGGCCCACCTGCATTGATCGTAGCCCAAGGGCTGGAATCACCACCACCGTTTCTGACCACCTGCGACGACAATAATATCCCACTATTTTCTACGCCTTATCCATCAGCACAGGCGATTGATTATTTGCGAGTTTATCTGTCTAAAAAGCTCGCGCAAAGTATCACGATGCACGGTGTTTTTATGGACGTACTGGGCGTTGGTGTACTCATTACCGGTGAATCAGGTTTAGGTAAGAGCGAATTGGGGCTAGAACTGATTTCACGTAGCCATGGCTTGGTCGCAGATGATGCGGTCGAATTTTCGCGTATTGCACCGAACATGATAGAAGGTCGCTGCCCTGAATTACTGCAAAACTTGCTAGAGGTACGCGGTCTGGGCTTGCTAGATATCAAAACCATTTTTGGTGAAACTGCAGTGCGTCGCAAAATGCGTCTGAAACTGATTGTGCATCTGGTTCGACGCAGTACGTTGGAAGAAAATTACGAACGTCTGCCAATTGATTCGCAAACCGAAGATGTATTGGGTTTGCCTATCCGTAAAGTGGTAATTCCTGTCGCTGCAGGGCGCAATATTGCGGTTCTGTTGGAGGCGGCGGTGCGTAATACTATCTTACAACTACGCGGTATTAATACGTTAGAAGACTTCATGGAAAGACAACGTCGGGCGATGGAAGCCGGAGATTAATATGCAGATATTACTTATCTCAGGCATCTCCGGTTCCGGAAAGTCGGTTGCGCTTAACGTATTGGAAGATGCTGGTTACTATTGCGTCGATAACCTGCCCCCCAGCTTATTACCGGGTCTGATTAAAACTCTGAGCCAGGAAGATCATACCAACGCGGCAATCTCTATCGATTCCCGTAGCGCACATTTACTCTCAGGTTTGCCGCAAACACTACAGGATCTGCGTGATCTGGGACATGATGTCAGGGTATTGTTTTTAACCGCTAGCACCGATTCTTTGGTCGCACGCTTTTCCGAAACCCGTCGCAGCCATCCTTTGTCACATCGTCTGGCGATGGAGTTGGCTTCGAATGTCGACCTGAGTCTGGTTGAGTGTATAGAAGAAGAGCGGGAAATTTTGGCTGGTATTCAAAATTTGGCGCACGTAATTGATACGACAGATTTGCGCGCGAATCAGTTACGTGCTTGGGTAAAAGTGGTAGTGCAGATTCAACGTTCACCATTAACTCTGATGTTTGAATCATTTGCATTCAAGCGCGGTGTACCATTGGATGCCGATCTGGTTTTTGATGTCCGTATGATTCCGAATCCACACTATGATCCTCTATTGCGTCCTCTTACTGGCCGCGATGAACCAGTCATACGTTTTCTGGATAATCAGGAAATGGCGCAAGATATGTATCTGGATATCCTGAACTTCATTACTAAGTGGCTACCTGCTTTTAAACAAGATAATCGCAGTTACCTGACTGTTGCTATAGGCTGCACTGGTGGTCAACACCGTTCCGTCTATATGGTTGAAAAGCTGACAAAATATTTTCAGAAAACTGAGCAAGTATTGATCAGACACCGGCGTCTTTAACTAGGCAATACCGAATCGATGCGATATAAAAAAACCCCATTGATCATTGTTGATCAATGGGGTTTTTCATGTCACCTAATGCTCTAACTCATCACCACTTTACGCATTTTTTGTGCAATATAGGCAAGGCTAAGGAATGTCAATCCAGCACATACGAACAAAGCAATGGTAACTGTCAGATAATTCAATGCTTCCCCGCGCAAGACCTGATTCATCATTTGATTTTGCGCCAGTACCGGAATCCATTTGAACCACGCTGGCTCTCTTCCTGGAAACATGATGGGTATGAGTGAAACGAAAGGAATAAACATGGACACGATCTGGTTTCTGACTTGTGCCTCTTTGTAACTTTTACAGTCAAGCGCAACGGCAATTTGCATCGCTGCGACGCTCGCTGCCAGAGGTATCAAAATCATCAGAAAAAACATGGCGTCTTTAAAATTAAACTGAAACTCAGCCCTTAAGGTGTCATTTTTGATCAGCCATTGCGATGGAAAAAAGCTCGCTATTGTCAATATAACGACCCCCACACCCACCAGCGCAACAGCACTCCATTTACCGACCGCCAGTTGCCACCCATTGACCGGATTCATCATCAAAGGCTCGAGTGATCCGCGCTCACGTTCTCCGGCGGTCGTGTCGATTGCTGCATACATGCCACCAACAACAATCGCCATCAAAACCATCATCGGCAACATCTCAGTTACTGAAGTTTTTCGTTCTTCCTGTTTTTGTAAATACCGCTCTTTCACCTCTATCAATTGCAGCAGTTCGGATGAAATGCCACGCATGGTCAGCCCCATTAACATGACTTCCTGATTATAACTATCGAGCAAATGCCGTAGTGGACGGACACCAAATTCTGCGTTCCGATTCGAGGTATCGTAGGCGACTTCGAGATTCACTTTTTCACCGTGTGATAATTTTTCTTCAAAGTCAGCGGAAATGATCAGCACAGGTTGATCAATTTCTTTACTGCGCGACTTTGCTTCGTAATCAACAGGAGCAGTTTTAATCTGGTATCCCTGACGCAAAATAAAATTTTCTAACTGCGGTGCGTATTGCATACCGACCGCCAGCACCTGTCGCTTATCTTCTTGTGATTCGACTTGTGAAAGCACGGTAGAAAACACCAGCAATATTAACGGTGCGCCGAGTAATGAGCTAAACAACGCCGTCATTAAGGTCCGGCGATCACGCAACGCATCTTTTAGCTCTTTCCGGATGATAGCCAGCAACGCTTTCATTGATGACCTCCTTGAGTCAAGTTCTGCTTTTCTAAAAATGCTAAGCGCACGAAGGCGTCCTCAAAATTCGCCTCATTAGCCTGTTGCATCAATTCTTCTACACTGCCACGCGCCACATTGCGGCCCTGCGCCACGATCACGACGTCATCGCACAGACGCTCTACTTCTTGCATGATGTGAGTAGAGAAGATGATACATTTTGCACCGCCTTCCGGAGAGCGCAACCAGCGCAAGAATTCACGTAATGCCCGTGTGGCCACGACATCAAGTCCATTGGTTGGCTCATCGAGAATAATGTTTTTAGGATCGTGGACTAAGGCGCGTGCCAAAGCAGTTTTCATGCGTTCGCCCTGACTAAAGCCATCTGTGCGGCGATCCAATAATTGCCGCATATCCAGCCATTCGGCGAGCTGCTCCGTACGGTGAATAGTCATTTCCTGTGTCATGCCGTGTAAAATGCCATAGTAGTGGATGTTTTCACGTGCAGTCAGACGTGGATACAAACCACGGGCGTCAGATAATACGCCCATTTGCGATTGCGTCGATGACACGCCAGCCCGTACCTGAACACCATCGACCATGACGTCTCCCATATCGGGTTGCAACAATGCAGCCACCATACGCAATGTCGTGGTTTTACCTGCGCCATTGGCACCAAGTAAGCCTGTGATCGCGCCATCATTTGCGGTAAAGTTCACGCCATTGACGGCATAGACAACTTGCTCAGTTTTCTTTTGCAAACCAATCAGGCGTGTGAGGTCACGCAAGTTTTTAATGCTGGGGTTGTCGTGGCGGACAAATTTTTTATGTAAGTCATTGACGATAATCATGGTTGTTGCTCCTTAGATTCCTGCAACGGTTGCCAGGCTAAAGGGCGGGGTATAGGTCGCACGCAACTACTATCAATTTTCAGAGCATCACTATTTTGTTTCGTATTCAAAAAACGGTACACAACATCGCGTACACAACCTTGTGCCATCAATCCGTGCCCGGCATTGTTCAAAGTGACATGGATGGCATTTGCACCCAGTGCTGTTGCTACCGCCGCGCCATGACGTATTGGTGTCACCGGATCAATCCCACCGCTGAGCAAAAGCACAGGTGACTGTGCAGGGGGGATGGTGAAAAATTCTGGCGGAATTGTTGCGCGCGGCCAGTTTTTACACGTGCGCTCATACATGTGATTCATCATTTGTTCAAACTCATCTTTAGCCGGTGGCAACTGATGAGAGAAAGCTTCAGAACACCAGACAGAAAAGTGCATGCCATAATTAATTGAGCCTGGGCCAGGTAAATTGGTGGCACCGCTTAAAGTCACCAACGCTTGATAATTTCCATGTTCTGCCTGCGTAATTGCATAAGGCAAAGCACTAGTAGTCGTCGATGTGTATAAAGTTTTATGCACCAGACTCAGCAATAACTCGCGGCGCATTTCAAAGTTCAATGGCGTGCCTAAGCGTGGATGAATGACACTGATTTGTTTAGGCATACTCGCCAACAAATGCTGCCATCGATGCGCCAGATTTGGGTAGCTGGCATTACATGCAGTTTGCTTTGCACAATCCGCAAACACGCCATCAAGTGCCGCCTGCGCATCGCCCGATGGCAAACTCATCTCTGGTGGCACCACGCCATCAAGTACAACACGCTTCACTGATTGCGGAAACTGCCGCATATATTCAAGGCCAACCCGTGTGCCGTAGGATGCACCCACCAGATTAATTTTGTCGTAGCCTTGTTGCTTTCTGACCGCTTCTAAATCTTGCACCGCGATGCTGGTGCTAAAAAATCGTAAATCACCGTAAGGAAGCTTTTTTAACCGTGCCAGGCATGCCTCGGTTTTTTTCAGCATCTGATCTTCATTCTCGACATCAGCGGCGTTTTCAACTTCAGGACAAGCCAGCGATGCACTGCGCCCAGTACCGCGTTGATCAACAAACACGATATCACGACGTTTGTTAAGGCGACTCAGTATTGCTTGCCCAAAACTGGCGACATTGATTGCGCTTTGCCCAGGACCACCAGCGAGTAAAAATATCGCGTCTTGTAATTTATTTTTATCTTGCGATGGCAAAATGACATACTGAATATCGATTTTTTTTCCAGTGACGTCATCTGGATTTAAAGGCCGCTCGACTTTACCGCAACGAAGTTCTTGCGGAAAATCAGGCAACCGACATGGCGTAATTTCTGCATGTACTGCACCACACAATAGCAACCCTGATAATCCAAGCAGCCTACGGACAACATCTTTTAACAAAGTGATCCCCTGGTAAAAAAATAACGGAGTGACAGTGTAAAGCCAAGCTTGCACTATGTGTCAAATAGTACATACAAATTTCTGTGCTTGCACAATCACTTATCCCAGATGTAGACAGGTTTTACATGTTTTTAGACATTAAGATGCGCAAGTTTTAATAGGCTTCATAATTTGCATTGCTATCTTGCAACTAAAGACGGTTTTTGAAAATAAATCGTACATTTCCCCGAATAAGCTTTGGAAAATTGCCACAAATACCTATCATTGCCTTACAAACTTCAAGGCTGTTGCCGCATGGTGCATCGCAATACGCTAGAATGAGTCTTTAAATCCAGGACTGATACCACGCCGACTCAGTAAACCGCGGTTTGCTGAACTTTCAGGTATTGGTCTGCAATCCGTCTAACCACGTCTCTGATGAACGCTCCAGCCCACATTCAGGCCTTGCTTGCAGATTCGCCGCAAGGTGCCGCACCGACCCGTGTCCGGGAAATTCCGTATAACTACACCTCGTTTTCTGATCGCGAAATTGTGATCCGCTTGCTCGGCGAAGATGCCTGGCAATTGTTGGATCAATTACGTGGCAAACGTCAAACAGGCCGCTCCGCACGCATGTTGTACGAAGTGCTGGGTGATATCTGGGTGGTGCGTCGCAATCCGTATTTGCAAGACGATATGCTGGATAATCCTAAGCGCCGTCAGGATTTGATCGACGCTTTAAATCATCGTCTGGCAGAAGTCGAAAAACGCCGCGTCAACACAGCGAATGACGACGATGCGGAACGCAGCAATAGCGTAGAAACGCTAGTGCAGGCAGCGCGTAAAGCGGTTGCCGATTTTTCTAAAGAATTTCGCGATACCTACGATTTGCGTAAAAAAGCGAATCGCTTATTGTCACGCTATACAGCCAAAGACAATATCAAATTTGATGGCTTAAGCCGTGTTTCACACGTGACTGACGCAACCGACTGGCGCGTCGAATATCCATTTGTTGTGTTGACGCCGGATACTGAAGATGAAATGGCTGGTCTGGTCAAAAGCTGTATCGAACTGGGACTGACCATTATCCCTCGCGGCGGTGGCACAGGTTATACCGGCGGCGCGATTCCATTGACGCCCATGTCGGCAGTGATTAATACCGAAAAATTAGAACAACTCGGCGAAGTTGAAATGACGCGCTTGCCAGGTGTCGATCGTGATTACGCGACGATTTATTCCGGTGCTGGCGTGGTGACCAAACGGGTTTCTGATGCCGCTGAAAAAGCGGGATTTGTGTTTGCCGTTGATCCTACTTCTGCTGAAGCTTCATGCATAGGCGGCAACGTCGCCATGAATGCCGGTGGTAAAAAAGCGGTGTTGTGGGGCACGGCACTCGATAATCTGGCTTCGTGGAAGATGGTTGATCCAAATGGCGATTGGCTGGAAGTTACGCGCCTGGAACACAATCTGGGCAAGATTCACGATGTTGAACTTGCCAAGTTTAAACTGGAATGGACACACCCCGGTGAGAAGCAGCCTTTCAAAATCGAACAACTCGATATCAAAGGCCGCGTCTTCCGCAAAGAAGGTCTGGGTAAAGACGTTACCGATAAGTTTCTTGCTGGTTTGCCTGGTGTGCAAAAAGAAGGCTGCGACGGCCTGATTACATCGGCACGCTGGATTTTGCACAAGATGCCAAAATACGCACGTACTGTTTGTCTGGAATTTTTCGGTCAGGCACGTGACGCGATTCCTAGTATCGTCGAAATCAAAGATTACCTCGATGGCGAAACTAAAAAAGGCGGTGCGATTCTGGCTGGCCTGGAACATCTGGATGAACGTTATCTGCGTGCCGTTGGTTACACCACCAAATCCAAGCGTGGTGTATTGCCTAAGATGGCGCTGTTTGGTGACATCGTTGGTGACGATGAAAACGCGGTAGCGCAAGCAGCGTCGGAAGTGATCCGCATTGCGAACACGCGTGTGGGCGAAGGTTTTGTGGCAGTAAGTCCGGAAGCACGTAAAAAATTCTGGCTCGATCGCGCAAAAACGGCCGCTATTTCCAAACATACTAATGCGTTTAAAATCAATGAAGACGTGGTCATTCCGCTCGATCGTATGGGCGAATATACCGACGGCATTGAGCGCATTAATATCGAATTGTCGATACAAAATAAACTCGCACTAGTTACGGCTTTGCAAGAGTTTTTTGCCAAACCACATTTACCGCTAGGTAAAAACGAAGATGCAGAAGCGGATGAAATTTCCGCTGAAGAAATGCTGGAAGACCGGGTTAATCAGACCGAGGTCTTGCTGAAACAAACGCAGGCACGCTGGACTTACCTACTGAACAATCTGGACAAGCCCTTGGCTGAAGCAAAGGCAGATTTGCTGGAACTCGGTCTCGATAAGCTGGCATTTGTGTTTGATGAAAGATTACAACGTCAGCCAGATGCCAGCGTATTTTCTATCGTTCAGGATCGCACTGTTCGCATTTCATGGAAAACCGAAGTGCGTGCGCATTTACGCCAGATATTTAATGGTGCAGCGTTTAAATTAATTCTCGATGAGTGCGTAGCACTTCACAAGAAAATTTTGCGTAGCCGCGTGTTTGTCGCTTTGCATATGCACGCAGGCGATGGCAATGTACATACTAATTTGCCAGTTAATTCTGACGACTACGACATGCTGCAAGTCGCGCATCATGCGGTAGCGCGCATTATGGTCTTAGCACGTTCGCTCAATGGTGTGATCTCGGGTGAGCATGGCATTGGTATTACCAAGCTGGAGTTTTTGACCGAAGACGAAATCAAAGATTTCCGTTCGTATAAGTTACGCATTGACCCTGAGGGCCGCTTCAATAAAGGTAAATTGCTGAACCTGCCGGATTTTGCTGCGGATTTACGCAATGCTTACACACCTTCATTTGGCCTGATGGGGCATGAATCTCTCATCATGCAGCAAAGCGATATTGGTGCGATTGCGAATAGCGTGAAGGATTGCTTACGGTGTGGCAAATGCAAACCAGTGTGTGCGACGCACGTGCCACGGGCGAATTTGTTGTACTCGCCACGCAATAAAATCCTGGCGACATCCCTGTTAGTCGAAGCCTTTTTATACGAAGAACAAACCCGCCGCGGTATTTCGATCAAACATTGGGATGAATTTTCTGATGTGGCTGATCATTGCACGGTATGTCATAAATGCGTGAACCCATGCCCGGTCGATATCGACTTCGGTGATGTGTCGATGAATATGCGCAATCTGCTGCGTAAAATGGGTCAGAAAAAATTTAATCCAGGTACTGCTGCGTCGATGTTCTTTTTGAACGCGACGGATCCGGCGACGATTAATATGACTCGCGAAGTAATGATAGGCTGGGGCTACAAAGCCCAACGCTTTGGTCATGATTTGCTGAAAAAATTTGCCAAAAAGCAAACCAAAGCACCGCCGGCCAGCGTCGGTAAAGCACCGATCAAAGAGCAGGTAATTCACTTCATCAACAAAAAAATGCCGGGCAATTTACCCAAGAAAACTGCGCGCGCATTGTTGGATATTGAAGATGACAAAGTAGTGCCGATTATTCGTAATCCACAAACGACCAATGCAGATACAGAAGCAGTATTTTATTTCCCAGGCTGCGGTTCAGAACGTTTGTTCTCACAAGTTGGTTTGGCAACGCAAGCGATGTTATGGAATGTTGGCGTGCAAACCGTACTGCCACCAGGCTATTTGTGCTGCGGTTACCCGCAACGTGGTAGCGGCCAGTTCGACAAAGCGGAGAAAATGATGACCGATAATCGCGTCTTGTTCCACCGCATGGCCAATACGCTCAATTATCTGGATATCAAAACCGTCATCGTGTCATGCGGTACTTGTTACGACCAATTGTCGACCTATGAATTCGATAAGATTTTTCCGGGTTGCCGTATCGTTGATATCCATGAATATCTGATGGAGAAAAACGTCAAACTCGAAGGCGTCACTGGTACGCGTTATATGTACCACGACCCTTGCCATACGCCAATGAAATTGCAAGACCCATTGAAGACCGTGAATGCCTTGATTACCGGCAGCAATGGCGATGTCAAAATCGAAAAGAATGATCGTTGTTGCGGTGAGTCTGGTACCTTGGCAGTGACGCGTCCGGATATTTCTACACAGATTCGTTTCCGTAAAGAGAGCGAAATGACCAAGGGCGCAGATAAGTTGCGTGCCGATGGATTTACTGGCGATGTCAAAATTCTGACTTCGTGCCCGTCGTGTTTGCAAGGTTTGTCACGTTATAACGATGACAGCAATACCGACGCTGATTACATCGTGGTTGAAATGGCCAAGCATATTCTGGGCGAAAACTGGATGCCAGAATACGTTGCCAAAGCCAACAACGGCGGTATAGAAAGGGTCTTAGTGTGAGTATTGACGGTAAAGAAGTGCGGTGCGAACTCTGCGATAGTAGCCGTGGCGATGTGATTGTCAGTAACGCTCAGTTGCGCGTTATTCTGGTTGATGATGCAAATTATCCGGGATTTTGTCGTGTGATCTGGAATGCACATGTCAAAGAAATGACGGACATGAGTGATGCTGACAGAGGGGCTTTGATGCAAGTCGTATGGCAAACTGAAGCCGTGGTTCGAGAAATCATGCAGCCGCATAAAATCAATCTGGCTAGTTTGGGTAATATGGTTCCACATGTCCATTGGCATGTGATTCCACGTTATACCGACGATGCGCATTTCCCAAATCCAGTATGGGCGGCAGCAAATGCTAGCGCACCTGAAGTCAGCACCGTAGATGCACGGCGCAAACTCTTGCCGCAATTACGCGCAGCGATACGCGCTAAACTGAACAACTGAAACTGCAAACGATGAGTCACGACAAACCACAACCTACCGCCCTCAATGCACGTACTCAATCACGCGTGCTCGAAATTAGTTTTGACGACGGCAAAGCATTCTCTATCCCGTTTGAACTAATGCGCGTTTATTCTCCATCCGCTGAAGTCAAAGGGCATGGCCCAGGACAAGAAACCTTGCAAACCGGTAAGCGCGATGTGGGATTGATCGGCATAGAGCCAGTTGGCAATTACGCTGTAAAGCCAATGTTCTCTGATGAACATAGTTCGGGTATTTTTACCTGGGATTATCTGTATTGGTTAGGCGATAATCAGGCGCAGCTATGGCAAGACTATTTGCAGCGCTTGCAAGCCGCAGGATACCCGGATGAAACGGGGCGCGATGCACCTATGCAAGCAAAGGCGAGTTCTTGTGGTCACTCGCATTAGTCTATTGATAGCGATTGAATGATTTTTACTTTAAGTTACCAGATAGATGATTTTAGGGTCAGCGTCATGTCGGCAAGCGACGTTAACCGTATCAGTTCTAACTGATTAACAATAACTTAAAGGTCAGCGTTTTTTTCTGGAGACAATCATGAAAAAGCGTTTCATCATCGCTACGATGTCGGGTTTGCTGAGCGCCTGCGTTAGTCAATACCCGAATGATTTCTATACCAGACCGGCTCCCTTGCCCTCGGGTACTTCCGGTCGCAACATGGAAGTACAAAAAGCATCAAGTAGTACGCGCTCTGTCGCAGATTCTGTTGATAACTACAAAGTAGAAATTGCCAGCAAAATAGCGCAAATGAATGCCAATTTTGTGTATGTCGGCAATCCACAAGCGATGCTCCGTTCGGTCGTCGTTGTTCATTATGTGTTGGCGGCAGACGGTCGCTTAGTCAAGGCTGAAATAGTCCGCAGTAATCAGGATAAGTATGCGGAAACGACGGCGCTCGCTAGTCTGCAAAATAGCGCGCCATTTCCAGCTCCAAATCCTCGGTTATTACGAGGCGGTCGTTTTGATGTTTCCGAAACCTGGCTGTTTAACGACGATGGTCGCTTTCAATTACGTAGTATCGCGTTGCCTCAAGCAAGCGAATAAAGCTTAACTCAATAACATGAAATCCTCGGATTAACATGAGCATCAGAGTGATTGATCATGCGCAAAAATAGTGTCTAAGAAACCTTCTTCCGCAAGCGGGAGGAGGTCAGAGACGAGGGCAGGGACGAAGGGGCGTGATATACAGGGAGCTAAAAAAGCTGATAGATAAAGCTTTTCTCGGCCATTAAGTTTTTGCCTCGGCTCTCACGACAGGTCAAATTTTGTCCCTCATTGTTAACAAATCTGCGCGCCGTGATAGCTCATACAAAGGAATAATATTGTATTAATTGCAATTTTATTCCTTTCCAATTGATGCCTTTCGCAACTACTTCCCCTATAATGCCGCATCCCATAGGAGTCTTGAGATCATGAGCAATACTACCCATTTCGGTTACACCACAGTCGAAGAAGACCAAAAAGTGCATAAAGTTGCCGAGGTATTTCACTCGGTTGCTGCCAAATACGACATCATGAACGATGTAATGTCTGGCGGCTTGCATCGCATCTGGAAGATTTTCACCGTCGCCCAGGCTGGCGTGCGCCCGGGCTTCAAAGTGCTCGATATCGCTGGCGGCACTGGAGACCTGACCAAAGAGTTTGTCAAACAAGCTGGTAAGACGGGCGAGGTCTGGCATACCGATATTAATGAGTCCATGCTGCGAGTTGGACGCGATCGCCTCTTGAATAAAGGCTTGATTACCCCCACCTTGCTCTGTGATGCCGAAAAGTTACCATTTCCTGATAACTATTTTGATCGCGTCACGGTGGCCTTTGGTCTGCGCAACATGACACACAAGGATCAGGCTCTGGCAGAAATGCAGCGTGTATTAAAACCGGGTGGAAAATTATTAGTTTTGGAATTTTCTAAGGTTCCTGATGTCTTACAAAAACCGTATGACTTGTACTCATTCAAAATCTTACCTTGGATGGGGCAAAAAATTGCAGGAGACGCCGAAAGTTATCGTTATCTGGCGGAATCCATACGCATGCATCCGGATCAGGAAACCCTGAAAAACATGATGGAAACTGCTGGGCTTGAAAAAGTTCAGTATTTCAATTTAACAGCTGGCGTGGCAGCTTTGCACACTGGCATTAAGCTGTAGCAGCATACCTGTTGTGTGCTGCGAGAGGAATCTCAGCTTAGTTTGCAGGATAATTTGCGACTTAGTTCGCAATTTAGTTCGCAATTTAGTTACTACTCAGCACTCTGAAGGAATGAACAAAATGAAAAAATTTTTAATCGCCATGGTAATGGTTGCCAGTACATTGGCAATGACGATGCATGACGCCGACGCAAAACGCATGGGTGGTGGTGGCTCTGTTGGCCGCCAGTCAAACAATGTGTCTCGTCAGGCAGCACCGGCGACACCGTCCAATACCAATAATCTGAATCAACAACGTCCGGCTGCGCCTGCAGCGGCTCCGGCGGCACCACAAGCACCTGCTGTGCCGCCTAAGCCAGCCAGCCCTTGGAAAGGTATTGTTGGCGGTCTGGTTGGCGGTGCCTTGTTGGGCGCAGCTTTGTCACACTTTGGCTTTGGTGGCGCGGCTGCCGGTATGCTGGGTTCCTTGTTGACGTTTGCCTTGATCGGTCTGGCGATTTTCTTTGTCATTCGCTTATTCCGCGGCAACAATAATGCCCCAAGCTCTGTATCACGCTTTGATCAGCCTGCGTATGCTGGTATGAGCAATACTGCAACGCCTGAGATCGGTTCGCGTATTGACCCGCAACCTATGCAAAGTGCTGCTGCAGCGCCAGTATCGGCTGCAACCTGGAGTATTCCGGCTGATTTCGACGTACCAGCATTTTTGCGCAATTCAAAAACCTACTTTATTCGTTTGCAAGCCGCGTGGGATAAGGCAGATATCAATGACCTGCGTGAATTCACCACACCGGAAATGTATGCTGAATTGAAATTAGAAATTCAGGAACGTGGTACAACGGCAAACGTTACCGATGTCGTATCTATCGATGCTGAATTGCTGGGAATCGAAAATACTGGTAATGATCATCTGGCCAGCGTTAAATTCACAGGCATGATCAAAGAGGCACAAAACGCACCGGCAGAACCATTTACGGAAGTCTGGAACTTGACTAAACCAGTCAATGGACAAGGCGGTTGGGTCTTAGCAGGTATTCAACAGCTCTGATCAAATACACTTATCCTGACGCAGATCGAAGATCGAAGATCAAAGATCAAAGATCAATAATTCGATTAGCTGTTAAACTTGAGACCGCCCGCAGATTTGCCGGGCGGTTTTTTATAGGGCTTATACAAAAATAGCGTTGTCTTAGTGGTTTTTTGGATAACATGGGTGTTAAGACATTGTCGGTCCTGCTACAACGCTCATTTTGCATAATTCTTGTTCCAACTGAAAATAAGCATTTCTGTTACACCGTCTTAGCCAACAACGTAGCAGGGCTTATCCTCAGGAACCATTTTGCTATCGTCTTTTCAACCCGATATGATCTCAAGCGCACCCTTTATTAATCATTTGCTGGCACAAGAAAAATGGGCCAGAGATAAACTTCTTCCGCACGCTGGAAAAATCGCTTGTATTGATATACAAGTAATGCAAATACGCTTAAAAGTGGCTGCGGATGGCTTATTAGAAAATGCTGAAGCATCCACCACACCTGATGTGACGATACGCGTTAAACCCAGTGATTTACCCTTGATGGCACAGAATCGCGAAAAAGCCTTTTCGTATGTAAAAATCGAAGGCGATGCTGACTTTGCCAATACAATTTCTTATGTAAGTCAAAATTTACGCTGGGAAGCCGAGTCAGATTTAAGTAAATTGTTCGGTGATGTCGCGGCTGTGCGTATGGTTTCTGGAGCTAAGTATCTGGCCAAAACTGCACAAGAAACGCATCAAAAAATCCAGGAAAATCTGGCGGAATATTTTCTCGAAGAAAACCCTTTGCTGGTACGCCCAGCTGAAGTAAATTCTTTTGGAACTCTGATAAATAAAACTCGCGATGATGTTGAACGTTTGATCAAGCGCATCGAAAAACTAGAAAGGATGCGTGGATGATTTTCAAATTTTTGCGCTTAATAAAAATAGTCCGTGTAACGCTGCGTTATGGTATCGACGAGATTGCGATCTCGGGTCTTAAAATTCCTCGCACTGCAAAATTCGTAGAAACCTTGTTGTTCTGGCGTGATTTATCCGCGCCCCGGGGCGAGCGTCTGCGCAAGGCGTTAGAAGATCTGGGACCGATTTTCGTTAAATTTGGTCAGGTGCTTTCAACACGTCGTGACTTGATGCCGCCAGATATCGCTGATGAGCTATCTAAGCTGCAAGACCGCGTTCCGTCATTTGATCCTGATCTGGCGATTGCCCAAATAAAAAAATCGCTAGGCGCGCATCCGGATGAATTATTTGCCAGCTTCGAGCGCATTCCCGTCGCTTCTGCATCGATTGCTCAGGTTCACTTTGCCACGCTCAAAGATGGACGTGAAGTGGCCGTCAAAGTTCTGCGTCCTGGTATGAAGGACACGATAGATAAAGACGTTGCCTTGATGCAGGTGGCCGCTGGGTGGTTAGAAACCTTGTGGGCAGATGGCAAACGCTTAAAAGCGCGCGAAGTGGTCGGCGAGTTTGACAAATATTTGCACGACGAATTGGATCTGATGCGTGAGGCTGCCAATGGTAGTCAGTTGCGCCGTAACTTCCTGGATTCTGACTTACTGCTGGTGCCCGAAATGCATTGGGATTATTGTTCATCCTCTGTCATTGTGATGGAACGGATGAAGGGTATTCCGATTTCGCAAACAGAACGCTTGCGCGAAGCCGGTGTTGATATGTCAAAACTATCGCGTGATGGTGTGACGATATTCTTTACGCAAATTTTTCGTGATGGTTTTTTTCATGCTGATATGCACCCCGGAAATATTCTGGTGTCGACCGATCCGGCAACGTTTGGTCGTTATATTGCACTCGATTTTGGTATCGTTGGTACCTTGAATGATTTTGACAAAGACTATTTATCGCAAAACTTTTTAGCGTTTTTCCGTCGCGATTATAAGCGCGTTGCTGAAGCGCATATTGAGTCAGGCTGGGCGCCAAAAGAAACCCGCGTAGACGAATTAGAAGCGGCGGTACGTGCTTGCTGTGAACCGATTTTTGATCGTCCATTGAAGGACATTTCATTTGGACAAGTGCTATTGCGCCTGTTCCAGACATCACGTCGCTTCAATGTTGAGGTTCAGCCGCAATTGGTGTTGCTGCAAAAAACTTTATTGAATATTGAAGGACTAGGACGGCAGCTGGATCCCGATCTGGATTTATGGAAAACCGCGAAACCTTATCTGGAACGCTGGATGAATGAGCAGGTAGGCTGGCGCGGTTTGTTGGATAAACTGAAAGCAGAAGGTCCACGTTACAGCCATATCTTCCCGCAGTTACCACGTCTGGCGCATCAGGCATTGACCAGAATTGGCGAGCGAACTGACAATTCAGACGCATTAAATGCATTGCTGATTGAACAGCGTCGCACCAATAATCTATTGCGCGTGATCGTCTATTTTGGTGCTGGATTATTCATCGGTATTATTGCCGCACAATTATTGCTGCATTTTTATTTCGTCGAATAAGCGGACGATCATGGCAAATTTTATGCAACGCGATCCTACCAATCCAGACTTTTGGGATGAACGTTTTGAGAAAAATTTTATGCCTTGGGACAATGGTGGTGTACCGCAAAATTTCAGAGATTTTGTGGCGTCCAGACCTGCTGCGCTACATTGTCTGATACCCGGTTGTGGTAACGCCTATGAAGTGACATTGTTAGCTGAAAAAGGGTGGGATGTCACTGCCATTGATTTTTCACCCGCAGCCGTGAAGAGTGCCCAGTTAGCCTTAGGTAGTTTGGGTAAGCATATCGTTCTGGCAGACTTTTTCACCTATGTACCCAAACAGCCTTTGGAGCTGATTTATGAGCGTGCTTTTTTCTGTGCCTTACCACCGGATTTGCGTCCACAAATTGTGAATTGCTGGTCGCAATTGCTACCCGCTGATGGTTTATTGGCTGGCTATTTCTTTTTTGATGATGCGGCTGACGCCAGTAAGAAAGGACCACCATTTTCTATTCATAGCGAACGCTGGAAAGAACTGCTTGAGCCGTATTTTGAGATGTTAGAGGACAGTTCAGTTTCTGACTCCATTCCCGTGTTTGCTGGCAAAGAACGGTGGCAAGTCTGGCGCCGCCGTTAATTTGTATTAAAAAAGACAATTTTTTTGCGTGGAGACTGTTTTAGCCTCAGTCACAATGCTACTATCAGCGTGTTTTTAACTAACGATTCCGCTATGCGCTTCCAACGTCCTCGTTCTGCACTTGAGCAATTACCCGCTATTCCATTGAAGCCGGAATCGGTCAAGACCTTGCTGAGTGCGACAGAGTATCGCCAAGAATTACTGAAGCAAATTTCCAAAGCGAAGCACCGGATTTACTTATGCAGCCTTTATCTGCAACATGATGAAGCAGGTGCTGAAGTGTTGGCCGCCTTGTACGCTGCAAAAGCAGCACGTCCCGCTCTGGATATCGCATTATTGGTAGATTGGCACAGGGCACAGCGTGGCTTGATCGGTGAAGCAAAGCAAGTTGGTAAGATGATGGGCAATGCCGCCTGGTATCAGGAACAAAGCGCCCTACATCAAGGATGCATACCCATTTACGGCATTCCGGTGCAGACCAGCGAATTGTTTGGCGTTTTGCACTTAAAGGGATTTGTCATTGATGACGGTGTCATTTATAGCGGCGCCAGTATCAATAATGTCTATTTGCATCAACAACAAAAATACCGGCATGATCGCTATCTGCTGATCCAAAATGCGACCTTGGCGAACACGATGGTGGACTTCATTCGCCGGCATTTATTGTGTAGTGCTGCGGTTCATCGCTTAGATAGAATTGATTCACCAGGCACGCGCAGTATTCGTGCTGAAATACGCGATTTTCGGGCGAATTTAAAAAAAGCACGTTACAGTTTTGATGCAGATATTAAGCAAAACACTGACGCATTGAGTGTGTCGCCACTGGTTGGTGTTGGTAAAAATAATCCGCTTAATCGCGTGATATGCCAGTTGCTCGCCGCAAGTAAAAAACAAATTACGATTTGCACACCGTATTTTAATTTCCCGTTAGCTGTCACACGGGAAATCAATCGCGCTTTAAAGCGTGGTGTGAAGGTCGATATCATCGTCGGTGATAAGGCAGCAAATGATTTTTACATTCCACCCGATCAGCCGTTCAAGGTGATTGCCGCGCTACCGTATTTGTACGAAGCGAATCTGCGTCGTTTTGCGAAATCACATCAGTCAGAAATCAAACATCAGCAATTGAATTTGCACTTGTGGAAGGACGGGGATAATACCTATCACCTGAAGGGGATGTGGATTGATGACGATTATGCGTTAATGACAGGGAATAACCTTAATCCACGTGCTTTTCGACTAGATTTGGAAAATGCGTTGTTGATCCACGATCCTCAGCATCAATTGCAAATCCAGAGAAATGCCGAACTGGTGAGTATCATCCAACATACTTCGGTGATTACCCATTATCGCCAGTTGGAGAAGGTGCGCGACTATCCGCATGAAGTGCGCAAGTTGCTTGCACGTTTAAGTTCCGTCCGACTTGATCGTCTCGCTTATCGGGTATTGTAAGTGATGGCAATGATCGCGCTTACATGTGAAGATAAAGCGGGGGAGTTGGTTAAATTGATGTCTGTATTTTCGCAAAACCGTCATTCACTTTGAGCTTATTTTATGCGCTTTGCTTTTGCAGGTTGCGATAGAAATCTGAGCATCTTCGAGGCACTGGTTGCTGCATCGTGGCAACCAGTCAAAATTTTCTCTGTTCCTGAACAAGAAGGCATTGCTTATCACGGCGCTCTGCTCGCTTGTGCTAACGATCATCACATCTCATTGCAACTCGATCCCTTGCGCCCACATGATTTGCTGGCGCTGGAAGCGCTTGCTTGCGATATTTTGGTCGTTGGTAGTTACAACTATAAAATTCCTGACTGGAATGAGCATTTGCCGTATGCAATCAATTTTCATCCATCGCCATTGCCAATAGGACGGGGTCCATATCCTTTAGTAAATGCGATTTTGCACGAACATCGCCACTGGGCGGTCACTTGTCATCGGATCGACGCCACCTATGATACAGGGGCAATTCTTGCAGCCCAGACATTTGCAATCGATCAATTTGATACGCATGAAAGTTTGAATATTAAAATTCAAATCGCTGCCGCCCAACTAGCGGCACAGATTGGTCAGAAATTCGGTGCTTTATGGGACGCAGCTAGCATACAGTCAGAGGGCGATTATTGGCCCTTGTTTTCAGCGGCTGATCGCACCATCGATTTCGCTACTTCTGTGCATCAGATACGCTTGCAATTACAGGCTTTTGGCAAGCTTGAATGCTGTGCGAGAGTCAATCATCAGGAAGCCCGCGTGAAAAGCGGCTATGCGTGGTTTGAGCCGCATAATTTAGCGATTGGTCAGGTGGCGCATGAATATGCGTCTAACATTGTGATTGCATGCAAAGACGGCTTTGTCGTTTTCAATGATTGGTATTTCGTCAAAGGCTAATTGTCGATCATAAACTTAGCTTCATGTAATGGTCTCGGGAACATAAAAGCTTTTATACATGCCGATCCAAAAAGTTACAAGACAAGCAGGTAAATGAAGCATCATAACGATGATGCCAACGGCGCTAAGTGCAAAAATTTAGTGTTGGGATGAGCAGAGTATGGGGCCGTCGCGTCTGCGCCCAAAGAACGAGAAAATCATGCGCTTTGCATTTGCCGGTTGTGACAGAAACCTTAAATTATTTGAAATGCTGATGCAGGCAGGATGGCAACCTGTCAAACTTTTTTCCGTTCCTGAAATTAATCTTTTGAGCAGTAACAAGGCAATAGTGGCTTTGTCGCAGCTAAATAAAATTCCTATTCAGCTATCTCGCATCAATGAGCAAGAGTTAGCCGCGTTAAAAGATGTAGGGTGTGATTTGCTGGTGGTTGGCAGCTACAATTGGCGCATACCTGACTGGCGTTCTAGTTTGCCGTTTGCGATTAACTTCCATCCAGCGCCACTCCCGCTTGGACGTGGACCTTATCCTCAGGTTAAAGCGATTTTAGAAAAGCATCAGCGATGGGCGGTGACTTGCCACAAAATAGAATACGAGTTTGATGCAGGTGCAATTCTTGATAGCGAAAATTTTTCCCTCGACGAGTACGATACGCACGAAAGCCTGAGTATCAAATTACAGATGGCAGAAGCTCGTCTGGGTTTGCGCGTGGCATTAAACTTTATCAATTTGTGGCAAAGTGCAAAACCGCAGACCGAAGGTGAATACTGGCCACTGTTTAAAGATGAAGACAGAACCTTAGATTTTTATCAGTCTGCTTATGTCATCAAAAAGCAATTGCGAGCCTTTGGTCTTTTGGAGTGCATTGCCTACGTCAATCAGAAACGACTTTTTGTCAAAGCCGGTTATGCCTGGGATGAGCCACATACCCATCAAGCCGGGCAAGTTGTTCAGACGAGTGGATTAACGGTGGTTGTCGCTTGCCAGGATGGCTATGTTGCTCTTACTGATTGGTATCTGGGATAGATAATTGATATTCTCAGGCCTGATTTAATTTTCTGAGCAGGGTATTTTTTCGCCATTGTCGCAAGCGGTATATATGTTGTCCAAAAGTGCGTCGTAGAAAATTATTTCTCACACAATGATATTCCACATAATTGATCACCTCAGGGCCCCAGCGGGTCTTTGAAACATCTTCTCCAACAGACAAATTAATGCGTTGAATTTTTTGCGTTATCGCCCATTGAATGGTTTCTGCAACCAATGTGGTCATCACGCTATATTTGCTATAAGTGAGATCATAGCCTGAGTAGTATAAATACAACTCATCGTTCATTTTAAAGCCCAAGCGCATAGCGACAGGTTCGCCATTTAATTCCAGGCTAAACAGGATACAACGACGGGAAAACTCAGAATCAAGAAGTGCAAGGATAAAATCCTTGTGTTGAGCTTTTGCAAAATAGTCAGGATGTGACACATCAGCATCCGCTGAAGCGCGCGCAGTGTGTAAGGCAAAAAACTTTGTGATGTTTAGCTTCAGATTTTCTGAACCATCGATCAGCTTTAATTCTGGATGTAACTGATCACGTTTTAATGAGTTGTAGCAGTGCCTGAGTGATTCTTTGATATTACGCTTGAGCTTCGTTTTAAATGTGTGCCAATCGTCGTTCAGGTGGAGAACAAAATTAGGAATAGTACGACTACTTAAAGGATGTATTTCTTGATTATGCGTCAAAAAATGTTCAGCATGCGCCTGCGTATGAATCAATTGAAACTCCGCCAGGCCAACTATTTCTTGCCTCGACATGGTCTCCCAAAATCGCAAAATGCTATCTTTATATGCTGGCAATGCAAGAGGTAATCTAAGTTCGGTTAAATTGGGATCAGCACCGAACGGACGGACATAACGATAAACATGAAACCGGTAAAAACCTATGTGGGTATTGCATAATGGCATTACCGCAACCAGTTTTTCATTTTCATACATCGCACAAATAGCTAGTTCATCGCGGTGAAACAAAGAAGTATCTGAGAAAAAACGCCACCACAGGCGATTCCAGTCGAATGTTTGAAACGGCAGCAAATCAGGAATTTCAGCTTCAAGCGTGCGCCAATCTGACGCGAGTGCATCGAATCCAGTTTCAGTCGTGATGATGGTATGTCTTAATGTCATGTGGAACCAGGCAAGCTGAAGCAAAAAAATTCAAATTCTCTACGTCAACTGAAATCGCAAAGCTACATTATTTTTCTTATAGGAAATATTATTATCTTGCAAAGTGGACTACTTGAGTAGCGTTATTATACTTTGTTACAACTAGCTAAGTTATTGATTATTTTGGTATATTCCTTTAATTTTTAAAAATTGGTATTTATTCATATCGCAAACAACGATACAGGATGCAAGGCAACATGAATTTTAAAGTCGCCATTTATTACTGTGTCTTAAGATTTTTTATGCCAACTGTCAGGTTTCACGTTTTACTAACAAAGTCGGTAACATCTCCGATTCAACATGCTCTCCTTGAATCAGCGACAGAATTTTTTTCGCCAGCAGAACGCCGCCATCGTGCAGGTATTGATGCACACTGGTCAGTGGAGGGACAAAACTAGCCGCACTAGGAATGTCGTCATAGCCAACCACTGAAACCTGTTTAGGAATATCTAAGCCGTGTTCAGTTAAAGCACGGATCGCTCCCATCGCCAGTAAATCACTGGCAGCAAAAATGCCATCGAACGGAAAATTTGGTGCTTGTAATTGTTGAAGTAAGCAATCGTAACCAGCTTCAAAAGTGAACGCAGTTGGTTGCATCTTCTCAACTTGCCAACCAGATTGCGCAACAATATGTTCAAACCCTAAATATCGCTGTTCGATTTCAGCGTGGTTAATATCGCCAAGAAAAAGAAATTTCTTGCGACCATCTGCAAGAAAATATTCAGCAACACTGGCACCGCCAGCATAATTATCACTACCGACGACGATACAAGTAAAATCCTTGTGTGGCGCACCCCAGACCAATAGCGGCAAACCACATTTCTGTATTTCTTTTAGCGCTTCGCCATGCGAACCCTGACCAAGCAGAATAATTCCATCCGCACCTTGCACCGGTGAGGTATTAATCAGTTGTTTGGACGTCAGTACCGCACTGTACCCGGCAGAAGTCAACTCTTGCGTGATTCCGCCTAATAATTCCAAAGGATAAGAGCCCGACATAGGACGATCTTTAGCTGGCGTCATTTCAACCACAACCGCGATCGAATAACTGCTACGCAGGCGCAGATTGCGGGCGCTCAAGTTCAGGCGATAGCCTTGTGCTTCAGCAATTTGTTGAATTTTTTCACGGGTTTTTTCCGTAACCAAGGGGCTATTTCGCAAGGCGCGAGAAACGGTGATCGACGAGACCCCAGCGAGCGCCGCTAAATCTTCCATCGTGCGGTTGGTGTCGGTTTTTTTTGCGGTCTTCGGCTGATTTGGCATTCCGGTTCTTTCAGTATTGCGGGGCGATCTGTGGGGCAATGGCAGTGGTGTTGATTATGGCAGATTAATTGATTTTAAACCAAGAGGACTTACGTAAAACCGCCCCAACTGCGTTATGACTCCTTGCCGTACTAAAGTACTGTCTACGTCGTCATGCCTTGCTGGGACGATTTTACGTAAGCCCTCTATCCGGAAATATAAAACCGCCCTAACTGCGTTATGACTCCTTGCCGTACTAAAGTACTGTCTGCGTCGTCATGCCTTGCTGATCGCAGCTTATTCATTGCGTAGGGAGGCGGCAACCCGTGCTCGTTCCGACACGTTGCGATGCCGTTTGGGAAGGAAAGCGTCCATTTTATTGCTATTCTGCATATGGCAGAACGTTACCATGTGGTGACGAGTTTGGCTTTACATTATGCGCAGAAAGGGCAACGATTGAGTTGCCCCATCAACACTTTTAAGTGCATTAAGGAAGATCGATCTAAAACTGAATAACTATGTTGTGTTGAATTAGCGTGCTTCACTCAGTTCTAATCTTGCCCCCATCTCGACTACACGGTTAGGCGGAATGTGGTAGCGTGAAGTGGCATCATTTTCGTTTTTTCGAAACCATATAAATATATTCAATATCAGCCGACGAAGTAAGTTGCCGCTACCCTCATTGATGACCAGCGTCTCATGACCGAGATAGAACGACGTAGTCATCTCATCAAAAAAATGGTGTCCTGTTTTTAGCTCTGCGAGTTCCAACATGCGTGGGACATTTGGTTCTTCCATATAACCATGCCGGGCTACGATGCGGATGAAACCAAGTTGTAATTCATTAATCACCAATCGTTCATTATCATCAACTCGTGGAGTTTCATCGGTTTTTAAAGTCAATATAATCGTTTTTTCGTGCAAGACCTGATTGTGTTTCAGGTGGTGGAATAATACGGTTGGTACGTTGACTATTTGTTCAGTCAAAAACACGGCTGTTCCTTTGACTTGATATGGAGGTGATATTGCAAGGCTTTCAACCAGACTTTCAAGGCTGATACCTGAGTTATCACGCAAAGAATACAGTACCGAGCTACCTCTGAACCAGCTATAGGTAATCAGTAAAACACCAGTACCGATGAGGACTGATAACCAACCACCTTCCATAAATTTCAAGCTATTTGCACCAACGAACGCGAGGTCGATGGTGAAGAAGACGCCGGCAACGGCGGCAATTTTCCAGTTAGACCACTTCCAGCGGCTTTTTGCCAGTGCGGTAAATAAGACCGTCGTAATCGCCATCGTCGTCGATACGGCAAGTCCGAAGGCCGCCGCTAATTGCGCGGAGGAGGGGAACATCAACACTACGGCAATCGTACCCAGCATTAATACCCAATTCAGTCCTGGCAAGTAAATTTGACCAACGGTACTGTCAGAAGTGTGCACGGTTTTAACGCGTGGTGAAAGTCCCAGATGACTTGCCTGACTGGTTAAAGAAAATACTGCAGTTATTAAGGCCTGTGCTGCTACGATGGTAGCTAATGTCGCCAGAATCACCATAGGATATAAACCCCAATCTGGTACTAGTGAATAGAATGGGCGACTGGCTGCGGCTGGCTGACGCAACAGCAAAGCGCCCTGACCCAGATAATTGAGTGCCAATGCGGGCAAGGCGACTGCGTACCATGCAAGACGAATTGGTTTGCGGCCAAAATGTCCCATATCGGCGTACAGCGCTTCTCCACCAGTTAAACAAAGTACCACCGCGCCAAGAGCGATAAAGCCTTTACCGCCGTTCTCTTTGAAGAAGATTGCGCCATAAATAGGATTAAACGCTTTCAATATTGCGGGTGTCTCAAATATTGAGACGATCCCCATGGCACCAATAACGATAAACCAGAGTAGCAGAATCGGACCGAACGCCACACCCACCTTGCCTGATCCATAGGGTTGAATTGCGAATAAGCCAATCAGAATGACAATCGTCAGTGGAACTATATAAGGATGGAAAGCGGGCGTCGCGACTTCTACCCCTTCAATCGCACTCAAGACTGATATCGCAGGCGTAATCACTCCGTCACCATATAGCATCGCCATGCCAACCAGCGCTAATAAAATCCATATGGTTTTTTTCTTTGACTTACCGGTCGTGCTATTGCCAACCAATAAGGCCATGAGCGCCAGAATACCGCCTTCTCCGCGATTGTCAGCACGCATTAATACAAACACGTATTTTAGACTGACCATCAATATTAATGACCACAAAAAGAGCGATACGATGCCGGTGACATTAGCTACGTTTGGCAATACCGCTGCGCTTCCTTCAAACGCTGCCTGTAACGCATAGAGCGGGCTCGTACCAAGATCACCAAAAACAATGCCGATGGCAGCCATGGCGACAACAACGGTAGATTTAAAAGAAGTGCTTGTGGCTGGGTTTTGGGTCATGTTTAAGCTTCACTTCCGCAGGCGTTGAGAAAAAAGAATAAAGTGAAAAGTGAATCGCGTTGGAGGTACTATGCATTTGAGCAATTTTCCGCCTCAAATACTAAATGGTTAAGTAGCGCCGTGCAAATCTGATGGCAGTGAAGTTGATGTGCATCGTTGTTTCCGTGATCTGCGAAGAGTTTAGAAATATTTGAGGCTGAATTTTGTTCAACACGGTTTAACACCTCTATGGAAAAATCATTGGTATTGGTGCCACATGGACAGAATGTCGCGATCAGGCTATGGACAAGTTACATACTATTCCAGTCGGACTTTGCTATCTCCGATATTCGCCACGGAAAAAATCGCTTCTTCATCACTAATGCTGATTGATGTGACAGATTTCGTGATTGCGGAATACGATTTGATACAAGTCTTTCGCTATGCTGTCGAGACTTTTACCCTTTCCATAAAAGAGTAATTGAATTGAGAAATGTTGCTTTATGGATTTGAGATATAACTGCGTATTTTTAGCTAAATCGTTAGCGTCGGTGGTATCGTCAGTAGTATTGGAATTAACGACAATAACCAGCGTATGCTTTTTTGAGGATGAATTTTCTTCTTTTATTTGCTGTCTTAAATTCTCTAAATTTTCTTGACTCAGATAAGAAGCGTCGGTATTCAGAATTGTCATATCGCTGATTTCGCTCAACGGCTTAGCGACCTGATGATGCAGAGGAGAGGTTACAAATACATCGTTGTAATAGGGGCGTACCCGTTCCAGCTCTGTGAGTAAATGTCCAGATACTACGTTGTACGGCGTCGGATAATGTTTTACTTCGTAGATATTCCACACGGGTTGTTTCTGTGAAACAAAAAGAACATTGCGACCTGCATTAGCACGCTGCAGACTCAAGGTTTTGCTTAGCTCGGAGGCATAAAGATAAGAGAGTTCGCCGGGACTGGCAATGATATTGACCAGCATCAGATTCTCCATAGAAAAAGAATGATATTCACAAACAGGATTTTCTCTTTTTGAGTCATGCAAGCTGATTTTTATTCATCTTGATTAAGCTGAGAAAGTCAAGAAAAATACAGATGTAATCCTCGCAGAATTTTTTCAATCGCAATTGCACATAGCAGTAATCCCAGGGTTTTTTGTATGCTTAATATCAGCATTAAAAATGTGTTGCATTGGCCCCATTTATTCGAAAATTGCTCGAAGATGACAATCGCCGCTGCCATAGAACAGAAGCTCATTAGGTAATCATTCAGACCGCTGTTTTGCGACATACATAACAAAACTAAGACTGCAACGCCGCTCATCATGCCGGTGTTTTCTACTATTCTGGTGATTTGTTGTTGTCGAATATTTTCTTTAATGTGAGGTGTGAAATTGGTCTTTATGGCGAGTAAAAACAGCAAGATGCCGGCACCAATTTGTAGGCTGGCCTGGTTGGTTTTGTCCCAGACAGCTAACGACGAAATGACGTACGCACAGATCAAACCAATTAACAGGATCGATAATAAAAATAAACGGTTTTGGTCACCGGAAGTTCTTGTCGGTTCTAACTCAGAGGCCTTGTTAGTTTTTAGCTTGAAATTTTTCACTGTGGATGAAGAGATCAATACAAAAAGTAACACGACGAAGGACGTGATGGAAATCATGGATATACCATCACGCTTCTGCCAGAACTGACACGCAAAGTAGCGCGAGCGTCAGCTAACATTGATTGATCTATTTGCCCGTTGTCATTGGTGATAGTAACGATCATGATCTGCGCCGCTTAGTGGATTAATGCAGGGTGATACGCATAGGAGACTTTTGGTGGTGTTATTTCTGGCTTTTTGATTGCCATAAATACTTCTAATTCTCTGGCCAGAAACTGCTTTCCAACTTTTGACATGGGAGTCATGGGCAGGCGGCATTCTTCTTGAAGATAGCCTAACAATGAGAGAGCAGCTTTGATAGGCACAGGATTCGGTTCGCAAAACAACAGCCGTATCATTGGCAGCATTTGATTAAACAGCAGCACGGCGGCGGAGGTTTCTCCGGCAATGATCAAATGTCGTAGATACGAAAATAAATCTGGACGTAAATGTGCGGCAGCGGAGATCGCGCCATGACCACCTATCGACAAAAAGTCAAACAGGCTGACATCATCACCGCATAAGACTTGTAATTTCGTTTGTTTGATCAGACGCGCCGTTTGTTCCAGTTTGCCGTTGCACTCTTTGATCGCCAGGATTTGCTCATGCTGTCCATATTGCGATAGAGCTTTCACTGTTTCAAACTCAATATTGACGCCCGTTCTGGATGGAACGTTATAGATGATGATAGGCAGCTTTGTTGCTGCGCACATCGCTTCAAAATGCAAACGTATGCCTTCCTGTGAAGGTTTTACATAGGCTGGAGCAGAAATCAGGTAAGCAGCTGGGGGTTGTCCAAAATTTTCTAATTTGGTGAGTTTTTCCGCAGTACTGCGAGTATCGCTACCTTGAATTCCCATAGCGAGAGGGAACGTCGAAGGGACGACCTCTTGTATGGCTGCCAGGATTTGGGCTTTTTCGCCTTCGTCTAACATCGCGGCTTCTCCTGTGGTGCCACAGACGACGATACCGTTGACACCGGATTTGTACAAATCTCCCGCAAGCTTTTGTATCGCGTTAAGATCAACTTCTTGTCGACGGAACGGTGTCACGATTGGCACCCAGATGCCTTCAAATATACTCATGCTGCTACCTTTGTTACCAAATAAGTTTCTAATTTTTTTATGAAATCAGTGACGTAATGCTGTATTCAATGGTGTCATACGACCGAATTCTGCATTGGGTAAGGTACTAACAATTGCATGAATGATTTCGTCGGCAATTGGCTTGGATAAACATAGCCAGACTTTAAGGCGGCTCGCATGTTCAATTGCTTGCATGCGCATAAAGGTTACTTGTTCACCACAAGTGTTGAGAATTAAATGCCTGAATTGACTGGCGCTGTCGCTGTCTATTGTGATGCGCATCATGAAATCCTGTTGTATGGTGTGACGTTTTACGCGATAGGCCACTGCTGTGACATTAGGCGCTGTGACATTAGGCGCTGTGACATTAGGCCCTGCGACATTAGACCTATTGTTAGTCCTGAAATTTGGTGTACTGTTGACGGCATTACTTTGACTATTACCATAGCTATTCCATGGAAAGCGCGCTTGCTGTGAAGCTGATTTTGTATGATTCATGTTGTGCTCAGTGATTATTGGCGACCTGTTAAAGATAGCCCTATGTACGTAAAGAATCTCTAAAATGCTGATGATGCCCTGTAAAAGTGGCGTAAAAATGGAGACTAATTTTGATTTAAGCTTATAGGTGGGAGGCAAGGAGTTCAAATGAAACGATTTACTATTGCATAACCATGGATTGCATTAATGGCTAGCGGCCTGATTTCTTTACCTGGGTCAGACTTAAATCTTCTTTATGGTTTGCTTTGTTGGTGACATACAGATCAAGACAGAGATTGAGTACAAGCAGATTCACCTGATACTCACGACGACTTGCATCAGCAGGCATTTGGCTTTGTCGCACCAGCTCATTCAACGCAGAAGGTTCAATATGCCGCAAGCGTGCAATTTTTGCGACTTGGGCTAACGCCTCATTCAGAGAGATATTCAGCGGATTTACATTACGCTGATTGATGCTTTTTGTGTTGGCTATCGCAGTGGCGTAGGGAACTATCAAATCTGCTTGAGAATCTTTCTCGATCTCAGAAAAGTACATTCCTGGCAATGCTGGCAATGGATGTTTGAGTGCAGCTTTTTTTCTGCTTACGATATCCGCGCTACAGATCATCAGCAAAAATATCCCAGCTAAACTAAAGCCAGCGACGAGTGAACGCAAGGTGCTCATGGATATTTTTGCACGATTATGTCAGTGCCGCGGTGGCACAACATAACAACGTACCTTAGCTGAGATTTGTTGCCAGGTAAGCGATCAATACCACTGCGATGACTTCGACCAAAAGATAGACCTTAAGGGTTTTTAATTTCTGCGCGTTCTCAAAGCGCTCTCTGGCACTGAGCATTGAACGGTCATCATGATATTTAAGTTGTGAGAGACGCATAATTTACCTTTTAAGTAAAATGAATATGGCCTCTATCGTAATAAGTATGAACTCAAGATGTTGCTAATTTTTGGCGCGAATTTATATAGATTTTATCAAGAAGCCTCAATTTATTTCACCAGATAATTTGGCCAGAAAAATGCCCACCATAAGGTTTTCAGTGCGCCAATCACATCGATACGCTTTCTGTCTGGTGCAGGAAAAGGAATCCGTTTTGTGACCATGACTATCAATCCAATATTGAGCCAGCCGATCATCATTAATTCGGTTTGAGATTCATACATAAAATCAACCAGCATCGGTAAAAATAAAACGATACCGTAAGCAATGGCCATACCGCACAAGTGATACATTGTCGGTTGAAGTTTCATATGGATAACGAGAAAAAATAATTGACTGATTGTCAGAACAAATATGGCATATTGTTGGCATAAGTCACTAATTGACTGAGCCAGTCTAAGTATACAAAAGTACGTACAAAGAATTTACAAAAAAATAGCCGATGTCTGTAAAGAAACTATCAAGATACTGTTCATCTCAAAGTTGTCGATAAAATTTTTTTTCTTTGATTCTGTATGAATGGTCCGGAGAGTGCGATCTGCCTGCTTTGGGAAAATAACCCAGGCATTCACAGAAAAATTGGCCGATATTTGTATTTGCTGCTCAGCCTTGCGTTGATGAAAATCATCTTTTATCTATGCAAGAATCCGGAGTTCTTCGCTTGGTATTCAAGGGTGAATGAAACAAAGAAATTGCTGACCAATTGCGGATTTCTGATTCCATCGTCTAAGTTTATCGGTGCTGTAATATCAAAACAAGGAGGTTCGTAGTTTAGCTGAATTAATATTGATTACTACGCAACTAAGAATTTTTGGTGTTGAAAATAATCCTATCGTTTATCAAGGATCCGCTAACGAACGCGAATGAGGTTAGTAGCGAAGAATGGAGTTTTTACGTAGGACGTGTTGAATCAAAGCGATAGAACGCGGTGGCATTACCCGAGCGAAACCTCAATTTTAAATTGAAGTTTGATATATTTTGATATTCAATCTCATCGATAGCTTAAGCATGATTTAATCGTAGGACTAGTTGATTATGTTGTCGAAGCTGAACGTGAATTTGTTATTGATAGTTTCTATTCAGTTCCTGTGAGCCCAATAATGCTCAATCTTTATGCTATCAAATACTTCAGAAGAAACTTTATTGCCGAGGTTCACCATTGCGGTTCACAGAAATGGTCGCTCCTGGCGCATGGCGTGTTTGCATACGGTGTTCATAACCACCAAAATCGTAGGTAACGTCCCATGAATCGGGTTCTTGATTTGGTACCGTCCGACAACGCTGAACGTTTTTTGAATAGCTTTCTCCAGAGTTAGACCCAACGTTGGAACCAAGAACTGCGCCCGCAACGGCGCCGCCTGCAGTGGCGATATCACGACCGGTTCCGCCGCCTATCTGATGACCAAGCACGCCGCCGAGGATGCCTCCAACGATTGCGCCACCGACATTGTTATGGGAAGGTTCATTAACCTGTTGACGTTCGGTCCAGCAGCGCTGTTCTGCAGCACTGTACACTGCATGTACTGAGGTAACTTGCGCCTGAAAAATATCTTCATCTGGACGACGGCGATATTCATATGCAGGTCCTGTTTGCTGTGGCACCTCATTATCGTAGTGATCGTTATGATTGACGGGCCTTACTGAGGATATCCGGTCATTCATGCCCATAGCACTTAGAGAGGGATAATTCCCCTTTTGGAGAATCATGCATTTGCCTCCAAAACCTGCGTTATCGCATATTTCCCAGCGGCCATTCTCGACAATGATTGACGAGGCTTTATCATTGAAACCATACCGATTCAAATCGCCAATTTCACGTGAAGTTGAAAAGACACGTCCGCGCCATTCGTTATTTTCATAAAGCGTGATTTGTGCCATCGCTTGTGCTGACAAAGTCAGGGTCGCGGTCATAAAGGCCGTTTTGAAAAGCAGGTTCATTGTCTTCTCCAAAGCATGTTTTATTCATGACGGAACAAATTGTAGAACGTAAAATTATTGGTTAGTGCTCCCAGAGATTCCGGGCATCGATCATCGCCGCTTAAGTTGGATACATGCTCAAAGAAGGAACAAAAAGCTGGCGAAAAATGTCGCTGTGCAGTGCCATTTTTTACCTAAATTTCGGCTACTGCACTGCGTTTTTTTTAGCCTATGCGACTATTGTCCGTATTTTGTTTTAGCAGAATCTATGCAAGTATTTTTGCTTGCGCCAGATAGTGTATCGCACTTCTCTACTGCGACTTTGTAATTAGCTGTTTGCTTATCATCGCGTGCGTCAGTGCGCGCGTCGATCACTTTTTTATCAGCGGTTGCGTCGGCTTTGGCAGCCTTCATGGTCGCCTTGGCTTGCTTAATACATACGTCTTTTTGATTGCCACCTTGGTTTTCGCATTTAGCTTTATCTACATCATAGTTAGCATTTGCAATGTCTTTGCGGGCATTGCTTCGTTCACTTACAGTACCTTTGTACACCGCTTTAGCATTGGCTTCGATTTGAATGCGTGCAGCCTTAGCTTCCGCAACACAAACATCTTTTGCATTTCCCGCCATTCCGTCGCATCGCGCATTGGCAATTTTATAGTCTGCAGCGGCGCTATTTTTTGCGGCATCATAGGTTGTATGGGCTTCGGCCGTTGCTGCGATTACGGGCGCAGCGAAGGCAATTGAGCCTCCTACCAATAGCAATGTGATTGCGATTTTCATTTTAAATCCTTTAATTGTGAGGAGTAGCATTTTTTAGCCTGTTTCGAACCGTCGGCAAAGTGCGTCTTGTAATTCGAACCGCATGCAATTACTTTTACATGTTGTTCAGCATTGGTTCTGTTCGGCAAAGCACATAGCTAATTTCAATGATTACTTCTCAAAAAGCGTCCTGTTTGCTGCCAAATTATTTCATGTTGACTTTGCTTGTGATGAATATGCTTGACTGCCATCAGCAGAGACCATGGGGATAAGTTAGTTATCTTTATTGCGCTTTCTTTATATAAATTAATTTAAATGTAACTATTAAAACGGGATTTTTTTTTGATTTAATTTGAATTGACATCGATAACATTTTTTGTTTCAATGAACGTAATTTCAATTACAGAGACAATTACCGTGTCATTACCTGTTGATTCTCATCACACGTTTGCGCTTGATTCCTGGAAAATTTCCGAAGGAAGTTACGATGTTAAAAATAACTATTTGTTGGAGAGTTTATTTGCGCAGGGCAATGGCACGATAGGGCTGCGTGGGACGCATGAAGAGTCATATTGCGGTCCGGCGGGTAGTTCACAAGAGGGTAATTATCTCAATGGCTTTTATGAGTCGGAACCTATTACGTACCCTGAAAATGCGTTCGGATTGGCAAGAAATAATCACTTTATGCTTAACCTGCCGAATGGCAAAGGGTTGGAGTTGTGGCTCGCGGATGAGGTGTTTAATCTGGCGAATGGGCGAATTCTCAGTTATCAACGTGAGCTGGATTTTAAAACCGGAATATTGACGCGCATCGTACGTTGGGAATCGCCCAAAGGGCGTCAAATTGAGGTGCAATCTGAACGGCTCGTGAGTTTTGTTGAGCGCCATTTGTACGCGATACGCTATCGGGTAACGGCACTGAACTTCAATGCGACATTACGTCTTGTGTCGACACTTGACGCCAATGTACAAAATTTAGCAGCCGGGGACGATCCGCGCGTTGGTTCTAAAATCAGCACGCCGCCATTAAAGATCCAGCGGTATCAAAATACGCCAACGATGCAGGCGATGGAGCATAAAACGACGCATAGTGAATTTCACCTCGTGAGCGCCATTGCACATGCCAGCGAGGATTGGGCAGCAGAAGAAACCAATGGTAGCGCCGAGCAGCAGGTGCTAGAACGCTACTTCAGTGCGCAGATTGAACAAGGCCAATGTCTGTCCTTATGCAAATTTGGTAGCTATTTCTCATCTCGTGATTATCCTGCAAACGAGTTGATGCAACGTAGTGTTGAATATCTTGAGCGGGCATGTGAGCAAGGGTTTGAATACCTGGCGACACAACAAGCGGCGTATTTGGATGCGTTCTGGCAGAAAGCAGATGTAGAGATTGCGGGCGACCCGGCGCTGCAACAGGGAATACATTTTAACCAATTTCATTTGTTGCAATCGGTCGGGCGTGATGGACAAACTAATATCGCTGCTAAGGGTTTAAGTGGCGAGGGATATGAGGGGCATTACTTCTGGGATACCGAAATTTACATCCTGCCTTTTTTCTTATATAGCAAGCCAGAAATAGCCAAAAAACTTCTTGAATATCGTTATCGCGGTTTAGCGCATGCGCGTCAGCGGGCGCGAGAAATGGGTCATCAACGAGGCGCGCTCTATCCTTGGCGGACGATCGGAGGCGAAGAATGCTCGGCGTATTTTCCCGCTGGCTCGGCGCAGTACCATATCAATGCCGATATTGCCTATGCGGTCAAACAATATCTTGAAGCCACCGGTGATAGTGATTTTATCGTGAACGGCGCTGCCGAAATGGTGTGGGAAACAGCGCGTATTTGGCTAGGTCTGGGGCATTATCCGACAAGCCGACCTGAGGTTTTTTGCATCAATGAAGTAACCGGCCCCGACGAGTACACAGCGTTAGTGAATAATAATTACTACACCAATGCGATGGCAAAAGCGCACTTAGAGTTTGCCTTGCGTCTGGTAGAACAATTACAGCAAGAATCTGCGGCTGACTACTCGCGGATTAAGAAACAGATCGGCTTGCAAGATGAAGAAATCATCGCGTGGCGTAAAGCCGCGCAAAGCATGTACTTGCCGTATGACGAAGCGTTAAAAATTCATGCCCAAGATGATAGCTTTCTGAGTAAAAAAATATGGAATTTTTCAGATACAACGGATGATAAATATCCGCTCTTACTACATTTTCATCCCCTCGTTATTTATCGCCATCAGGTTTGTAAGCAGGCTGATTTGCTTTTAGCAATGTTATTGCAAAGCGATCAGTTCACACTGTCTGAAAAACGTCGTAATTTCGACTATTACGAAAAAATAACGACGCATGATTCATCGCTTTCTAGCTGCATTTTTAGCATTATCGCAGCAGAAATTGGTGAACACGAAAAAGCCTATTCTTATTTCATGGAAACTGCCCGCCTCGATCTTGATGATACGCATGGCAATACCAAACATGGCATTCATACAGCTGCGATGGCAGGCACCTGGATGTGTATCGCTTATGGCTTTGGCGGTATGCGGGTGATCAACGGAGAACTGCATTTTTCACCCAATTTACCTCAGCAGTGGCAGCACTGTCAATTTCAAATTAACTTTAAGCGTGCCACATTAAACATCCGGATAGATAAAGAGGGCACCGAATATCGCCTGGTTGATGGTGACGAAATACATTTTCATCACGGTGAACAAAGTATGCACCTCAATACGGAACAGCGACGTGTTGTTATTTTGAAATAGACAAAGAAAGATGAGTATGAGGATGAATAAGCAAGCAATTGAAGCCGTTATTTTTGATTTAGATGGTGTGCTCGCGGATACGGCGCACTTCCACTTTTTAGCATGGCGAGAATTGGCGCAAACACAGGGGATTGATTTTGATGAAGCCTTTAATGAGCGCTTGAAAGGTGTCGATAGAATGGCATCGTTGGATCTGATATTGCGTCAGTCATCTCGCAACTACACGCATGAAGAAAAGCAAGTATTGGCGAACAAAAAAAACCAGCATTATCAGCAACTCACTGCCACAATAACGCCTGCCGATCTTTTACCAGGAGCTCGCGCAGCATTAGAAGCAGTGCGTTCTGCTGGCTTGAAAACAGGTCTTGCATCAGTAAGCAAAAATGCTTTTTTTATTCTGGAAAGATTAGAAATACGTGATTGCTTTGACGATATCGTTGATGCTGCTTTTTTGACGCATACGAAGCCGCATCCAGAAATTTTTTTAACAGCAGCAAATCATCTTGGCGTCGATCCAAGCGCATGCATCGGTGTTGAAGATTCCTTGGCGGGAATTACATCGATTAAGGCTGCGGGTATGTTTGCACTTGGTATTGGTTCTGCAAATGTGTTGACAGACGCAGATCTGGTTATTCCAGATTTGCGACATTTTTTGCTAAACGATTATGCCGTCAATTAGCGATTTAAAGTTTCGATCATGCATACGAAGAGATGCAAGCGAATGTAATACCTGACAATGCATAAAAATATATAACATCAGAGACAAGAGCTAACAAATGAAAAATTCACGTATTGGCATCGCGCTATTCCTGATCTATTTTCTCTTCGCTATGCTACTGAACAGCGTCGGCACCGTCATTTTGCAAGTGATCAATAGTTTTGATGTCAGTAAATCAGATGCCAGTATTTTGGAGGCATTTAAAGACTTATCAATTGCTGCTGCCTCGTTTCTCGGTGCCGCTTTTTTACCGCGACTTGGCTATAAAAAATCGATATTGATCGCGCTGGGGTTGATGTTTTTTGCGTGTATTGCCATGCCTTTGTGGCCAGGCTTTATGTGTACGCGTTTGTTTTTTATGTGTTGTGGTATCTCATTTGCTTTGATCAAGGTATCGATTTATTCCACGATTGGCCTCATTACCAAGGGGGCGCAAGAACACGCGCAGTTCATGAATATGCTTGAGGGAATATTCATGCTTGGTGTACTAAGTGGCTATTGGGTATTTTCATATTTCATTGATTCTGCTGACATGACATCGCGTCATTGGCTGCAAGTGTATTGGGTGCTGGCCTGCTTATGCGCTGCGGCGTTTATGTTGCTCGCAACAACGCCACTTGATGAAAGTGCGGCGCGTCCGGATGGCAGGATAGCGGGTACCTCCGAATCGAGAGGCTTCTCGCTGATGTGGATACTGACTAGAAAATCCCTCGTATATTTATTTCTGATTGCAGCTTTTTTATCGGCTCTGGTGGAGCAAGGGATTACCTCCTGGTTGCCAACGTTTAATAACGAAATTATGAAATTGCCACTCAGCTTGTCGGTGCAAATGACAAGTATTCTCGCCGCATCGAGTGCGATTGGCCGTATGGGATTTAGTTTATTACTCAAAAGAGTTCACTGGTTTACGATGTTGAGTGCTTGCCTGTGTCTGATGGCGGGATTGATATTCCTGACCTTGCCATTGACCCATGCATTGAATGCCGAAGCGGTGACCGGATGGGGAAATGCACCTTTAGCTGCGTTTATTTTTCCATTAATTGGTATATTTATGGCGCCGATATATCCCGTTATTAATTCTTTGATTTTGAGTGCTCTGCCGACCTATCAACATGCGGCGATGACAGGACTCATTGTCATTTTCTCGGCACTTGGCGGAACGACGGGATCATTGATTACAGGATTAGTGTTTGCCCATTTTAGCGGACAAACGGCGTTCTATCTGACGCTGATCCCGCTAGGTATTATGGTTCCCTCATTGTTCCTTTTCAGAAGGGCGTTAGACGCTCAATCAGAAGTCGAGCAGGTCAGTCTTGGCGTGGCATAGCAAAAAAAACTAGAACCGTCGGTTGACTAAGCTTGCTCTCTAAAGTTGATTTGGCCGCACTGTCGCAGTGGTTTCAGAGTTTGTATTTCAGAAATTTTTCAGTAAAAAGCAACATCAATTTAAATCAAATGTTATCGATAACAATTAAAGATTGACATCGATAACATTGGCTGTTTCAATATGCTTATCCATCACTGTTTGATCAAAACATTGATCAGGTTACAAAAAAAGATCGTGACTAAAAAGTGATCAGTAAAAAGAGCGCACAAACAATTTAACGCAACAAAATAGAAGTCGTCCCTGGGCGAATTTCTCAGTTTCACCAAGGTTCAGGATAGAACCACCTTTTTAAAAATTATCGGAGACACCTTATGCAAGTTCATCGTCCATTTTTACTTTCCAGTATCACTTTGGCCGTGCTTAGCCTGATTAATCAGGCGAGTGCGGCGGATGCCACACCAAATTCCAGCGAAGTCAGCAGCACTGTCGTTGCACCAGAAAATAAACCTGCCGAAGCGCAACAAGTCGTTGTCACTGGTAGCGCCTTGGGGCGTGGTTTGCGCAAGGTCGACGCGCCTTATTCCATCACCACTGCGACAGAAGAACAGATGAAAGAAGCTGCGCCCCTCTCCACCGCAGACTTATTTAAAATCGTTCCGGGCGTGTATGCAGAAACCTCTGGTGGGCAAACTGGCCCTAACATTGAGGTCGCAGGTTTTCCAGGTGGCGGCGACGCCAATTATGTGACCATACAATTGAATGGCGCACCGATCTTTCCTGCTCCTACCTTGTCCTTCATGGATAACTCCTCGATGTTCCGTCTTGATGACACTATCGATCATATGGAAGCCTTAGTCAGTGGGCCAAATACCGTACTGTCGAACGGACAGCCAGGCGCAACGATGAACTTTATTCTCAAGACAGGAGAAGGCGGCGATGAAGGTTTGCTCCGTACCACGTTTGGGACGGGAAATGCACGACGCTACGATGCCTATTATGGCGGCAAAATTTCGGATGGCTGGTTTGCGACGATCGGCGGTTTTTATCGCACAGATAACGGCGTTCGTGATAGCCAGTTTCCTACCAATGATGGCTACCAACTCACCGGTACGCTGACCCGTTTATTGGAGGATGGCAAAGTGACCTTATATGCCAGGACGTTGAAAGATAAGAATTTATTTTTCACAGCCATTCCGGTCAGCGCTTCAGCGGCGGGCGTACCCACTGGTGCCTTTCCCGGGTTTGATCCTTTAACCGGATCCTTGTACGGAAATGAAACACGCTTCTTCACCATACAAACGGCTCCCGGTCAGACGCAAAACATTGATATGGCAAACGGACGTGGTGCTGATGTGCATACGTTTGGCATTGACTTCAATCAAAAAATTCATGATTGGGAAGTCAGTAACAAATTGAATTACGTCAGCGGCGATATGCAAACCAATGCGTTTTTCACTGGTAGTGTTCCGCAGACGATGAGTAGTTACCTCAATGCCGCCCTGACTAAAGCGAACGGTAATAGCGCAACTGTGATAGCCGGTGGCCTCGCAACTGGCGGTACCGCTACCTACACAGATGGCAGCGGTGCCGTAGATCCTAACCAGCAAGTGCTCAATGCAGGTGCGTGGTACGTCGATAAACAAATCAGATCGACAACCGATGAACTCAAATTTAGCAAAGAATTGATGAAGGATCATACCTTTACGTTTGGTACGTTCCTGGCCGATTATTCTTCACAAGATTTGTGGTACCTCGGCAATAGCGTGTTGATGACAGCGACGTCCAATCCTAAACCTATCAACGTCATTTTGAATAATGGTGCGGTGATTTCAAATAATGGTATCGATGGTCCGGTCTCGTATGCGCAGCATGATAGCTACAACGGGCAAAAAACGGCGTTTTTCATGGCGGATCAATGGAAGCTGAATTCTCAACTGACAGTGGATGCAGGTCTGCGCTATGAGACCCAAAGAGTGAATGCAACCTTAGGAAATATCACATCCGGAAATATCGATAGTAACCCGCTGCATCTGTATAACCAGGGCGCAAGTATGCTTACGGGTACTTATCAGTCCGTCACTCAGACAGACCATGCGACTTCCCTGACAATTGGTGGCGGTTACAAACTGACTCCGAATGTGAATCTGTATGCGCGCATCAATTCGGGCCATTTAATGCCACAGTTTGACGATATCCGTGGTGATGCAGGAACATCTGCCACAGCACCAGTGCAGGATATCAAGACCTATGAAGTTGGGATTAAGGCAGTCAATTCTGATTTTTCGCTCTATGCCTCAGTGTTCCATAAAGACTTTACAGGTATTCAACAAAGCCAGATTTTGACGAATGGCTCTACGGTCTGGTACAACTATGGATCACAGACTAATGGTGTCTTGTTTGAAGGTGCATGGCGTCCTTTTACGAATTTCCAGTTGGCATTTTCGGGAGATTATGAAGATGGCAAATATACCGGATTTCAAGGCATCGATAGCTCTACCGGCACAAGCAATAACGGTAATCAACTGCAACGTCAGCCAAAATTCCAGTCACGTCTGACACCGAGCTATCGTATTCCAACTTCCTGGGGTTCTGTCAAGATGTATGGTACCTACAGCTACATTGGAAAACGCTATTCGGATATTCAGAATCAGCAAGTTTTACCTTCTTACAACACGCTGGACGCGGGTATCCTTGCTGTCGTTGGCGACAAGCTTGAATTCCGTTTAACTGGTACCAATCTCAACAATACCTTGGGTTTGACAGAAGGCGACTCTCGTGTGTTGGGCGCTGGTTCTGGTGTGATTATGGCGCGCCCTATTTTTGGTCGTGCGTTTGAGGCATCGGTTACTTATCGCTTTTAATTTAAATTTGTCATTTAGTACTTACCCTTTTTCCGGATCAACTCCCCCTGTTGATCCGGTTTTTTTTTAAATATGTCGAAATTTTCAGAAATGACTTAAGTCCATCATTGGCTTGACAATCGGGGGCATTCCACCGCATCATCGCCCACTTCAGGTGCCTGGCAACCATGCCGGGAGAATCGGGAAGGCGGTGTGAATCCGCCACGTGCCCAACGCTGTAAAGAGGATGAGATTGGCAAAATGCCACTGCGACATAAAATGCGCGGGAAGGTGCCAGTCTCAAATGAATCTGAGTCAGAAGACCGGCCTGAAAATGTCACCGGGAGCTTGGTCAGGCTGCCCCCAATTTATTTGCATTAGGGGAATTCATGCAAACAACACCAGTTTCCGACACCTCGGATATTCACGCTTTTTCGCAAGAAGCGCGTGATGCGATCTACCACACGATTTTTTCCAGACGTGATGTGCGTAGTCAGTTTTTACCGACGGCAATCGATGATGCGGTGCTAAGTCGCATCTTGACTGCGGCACATTTCGCTCCCTCTGTCGGTTTTATGCAGCCATGGAATTTTTTACTGATCAAATCGGAGGACGTTAAAACCCGCGTGCAGCAAGCGTATATATCAGCCAATGCCGAAGCATTGACGATGTTTGAAGGAGAAAAGCGCAATACCTACCAACAGCTGAAGTTAGAGGGCATACGTGATGCGCCGATAGGCATTTGCATTACCTGTGACCGCGAACGCACTGGCAGCGTGGTGCTTGGACGCACGCATATGAAAACGATGGATTTATACAGCAGCGTTTGTGCTGTTCAAAATCTCTGGTTAGCGGCGCGGGCAGAAGGACTCGGTGTAGGCTGGGTCAGTATTTTTCATGAACATGAATTGCAAGCGGCGCTGGGAATCCCAGAACATATCGTTCCGATTGCTTATTTGTGTGTAGGCTATGTGAGCCATTTTTACCCCAAGCCAGAATTGGAAACCAAAGGTTGGTTACCGCGTTTGCCGATTGAAGAGCTGGTGTATTTTGATCAATGGGGAAATGCCGATGCCAATCAGCCTTTGATTGCCCATTTGCAGCGTGATCAGATGGCGGCGCAAGACATTGCAAATCGTGCCGCGATGCCATTACCCAAAGAATGAATTCGTTGATGAACTATAGTGAATTGTTGGTAGTTGTGATAGTAGCAAATTGAACCTGATCACGCCCACCATGTTTAGCTTTATACATCGCTTCATCGGATTTTGCTGACAGCTCGCTTTCACTCGTACCATCATCTGGGTACATAGCGACGCCTATGCTGCAAGAAATGGCTAAGTCATGCTCTTCGATTTTAAAGTTTTTGGCATGGCTTATACGAACTTTTTCTGCTACCAATAAAGCATTTTCAGTTGTGTTCACAGACCGCAGCAAAATGACAAATTCATCACCGCCAACACGTGCCACAATATCTGAGTCACGCACGCAGCGAGATATTCGGAGAGCCACTTCTTGCAATAATTTGTCACCGACCTGGTGGCCAAAACTATCATTGACTAGTTTGAACTTATCCAGATCGATATACAGTAAAGCGAAGCGGGTCTGATCTCGCTTTGCAACCATCATTGCTTGTTGTAGCCGATCAGAAAATAAGGCGCGATTGGCCAATCCGGTGAGCGGATCGTGATGCGCCATTTTCCGCATATTAACTTCAGCTAATTTAAGATCCGTAATATCGGCGATGACACCGACTAACTGATGCCCGACTTTTTGACCATCATGCATGTGGGTTGCGGTCAACTGTCCCCAAAAATGACTACCGTCAGGCCGACTATATTCACGCTCCAGTTTGAGAAAAGAGATTTCACTACTGAGTAATTTTTGTAGTTGGTCATGCGCTTCATCTTTTTGCGCTTCCGCGACACAGTCCAAATAAGGGCTACCGATCAAGCTATCTATCGTGCGGCCAAACATTTCTGCCATACGTTGATTGGCCATACTGATATAGCCATCGTCATTTGCCAAAAATATGGCGACACTTGAAGTATTAAAAATATTGGTGAGCAAGGTTTCTCTGATTTGCAATTCATTGACTGCGATGGCGAGGGCATCATCGCTTTGTTCCTTGAGTAACAATAAAAAACCAGCACCACCAACCAAGGTAAATGCAAATGTCATCAAGTAGGTGAAAGCCTGAATCGGCCCATTTTGAAATACCGATATTTGATTGGGATAAAGAACGGCATAAGCAACGCGGCAGGCAAGCATGATACTGAAGGCGATGTAGAAACATGCAACCAGAACACGTAAGCGAGAGGCCTGTATTGAGTACAGCATCAATATCGCCGTCATTGCGGTAATTGATCCGACGGACGCTGATGAAAGTGCGACTCTCAGTGCTGGCGTGGTACTAAACATCGAAAAAAGGAAAATGCCCGTGATGGTCACGGCGGCATACAAACGGGTGAACTTTTTTTCGCGTCGTTCCAGCAGGACAAAAGCCAGCCCCTCAAAAGCAAATCCCACGTACAGACTGCCATTGCCAACATCTGCCGATAGCCAGTCAGGGATGGTGCCTCGCGCACCGATCAGCATCCAGGCGAGTGCTTGAAAAATTTTTCCTGCGATATAACGACGGTAAGCTAACTCCAGACCTTCTTTGCGGCGATAAGCACTCAGCATCACGATCGCTAGCAGGTTGCCAGCAAATAGCAATAAAATGACCGTGCGTATATCTGGTGAAAGTAAGATGCTCATCGCTTTACCCGCAGCAAGAGGTACTAAGTGTCCTCCTGAGATTTACTGCGGTCAACTAATTTTTCTGACTTTTAAATAATTTTTTACACCTATAATGAAAGGCATTTTAATAATGCTATTTATATGAAAAAAGGTTAAATAATGTGCGATCGGAACTAGACTTCAATTATTCTTTTTCGTATTTTTCTGCGTATTGTTTTACCGTGTTTTATTGTTGATAAATAAAGTAAAAAAACTGAATTCTCTCCTCTGAAAATTAAGTCCCCATCAATTTCAGGCTACACCGATCAGCAAGTCATTGCGGCCAGTATATAAAACTGGAACCGGCATATGAAGATTTTCTAAATGCAAATATGAGCGACTCAGTTTGCGTGCGGCGTTTATGCAGTAAGGGCGTAACGGTTTGCCGTAATTTACATTGTGAGTGCAGCCTCGGGCTTTGCTTAAAAACCACACGAATCAAAGAGGTAAAGAAAAACAAAGACGAAGAACGGGCTTTGAGATTATTCGAAGTCCGTTTCTCTTTGTGTCAAATGACTCGTCAACACTGCGTGCGCGATTAAGTCAACGGCAGGTCTTGTCTTCCCTTGTTTATCGGTCCACACTTTTGGTGTCAGTGCGCCTGAGAGTGCTACGCTTTCGCCATCCTCTAAAGCGAGCAAGGTGTTACGAACGTTATCGTTAAAAGCAATCACATTGCACATCAGCGTATCGCCTTCGTCGGTCGTGGCGCGTACTTTGCATGTCACATACAATGAACCACCTTGTCCGCTACGCTCATCAGCGCGACCGTACATTCTTCCTGAAATTAAAGCATCTATCATGTTTCATCTGTCGAAAAAGTGAAGGTTTGCCCACGCAAACCCGAAAGCCGAATTAGACGCTGAATGTAAATATAAATCAATACGTGTTCGGTTCAATCAGTGCTGCCGCCTACATTTACTCGCTACCAGCCTAATGGTATATGCTTACGACTTCGAGTACATTTTTAAGATTTGTGCTTACTGTTGAGAATTATTCTTCTCCCTTCAATTTTTCAAAAATCTGAAACGATCAAGGTATGAATCTAAATCAAATCGCCGAAGCCTACGTCAAATTGGTGCTCGCTGTTGGTCAATATGACGACAGCTACGTGGATGCCTATATTGGCCCTGCAGAATGGCGTGAACAAGTGATTCAGAAACCACTTTCTGAATTGCAAGCGCACGCCGATGAGTTGTTGGAACAAGCAAAAAATTTACCTGCCGCTCCCGCTGACCAGGTTGAACGGCAAGCGTTTTTGATTTTGCAACTGCGTGCCGTACGTGCCCATGTGGATCGTTTGGCAGGACATACGCTGGCTTTCGATGATGAGACCAAAGCTTTGTATGATGCCGTGTCACCCCATCTGACTCCGGCAGATCTGGATTTGACGCTGGCGCAGTTAAATGATTTATTGCCCGGCACCGGAGAGTTGAATTCCCGTTTATCCGCCTACAATAAAGAATTCGAAATCCCGCGTGAAAAACTCGATGCCGTCTTTACCGCAGCAATTAACGAAGCACGTGCCCGCACTAGAAAATATATCGCTTTGCCTGAGCATGAAAGTTTTCAGATTGAATACGTGACCGATAAAGTCTGGAGCGCTTACAACTGGTACAAAGGCAATAGCCATAGTCTGATTGAAGTGAATACCGATTTTCCGATGTTTATTAGTCGCGCGATTGATCTGGCCAGTCACGAGGCGTATCCGGGGCACCACGTATTTAATGTATTGATCGAGAACGAATTGGTGAAAGATAAAGCCTGGATTGAATATGCAATATCACCTTTATATTCACCCATGTCTTTCCTCGCTGAGGGTAGCGCCAATTACGGAATCGAAGTCGCTTTCCCGCATGCCGAACGTATGAAATTTGAGAAGCAGGTTTTGTTTCCTTTAGCGGGAATCGATCCTGATAAAGCCGAGCGCTATTATGAAATTCAGGCGGTGCTGCAAAAATTATCTTATGCCGGGAACATGGTCGCCAAGCAATACCTTGATGGTGAAATAAATCGTGATACAGCGATTACCATGTTGATGAAATACAGTTTATCGGATGCTGAACGCTCAGAGCAACGTGTGCGCTTTATCGAAAATCTACGCTCCTATGTCATTAACTACAATCTGGGGCAAGACGTGGTGCAGGCGTACATAGAGAGACGTGCAGGTACGCAAGATCAGGATTTACGTTGGCAGGTGTTGACGGATTTATTGCGTAATCCTAAGAGTGCTTCGATGATGGTGTAAGAGTTACGCCAGGGCGGCTTGCACCCGCCCTAAAAAATTACGCTTGTTCCAAAGGGATAAGCTTTACCATCCATTGCTGATTCTCTTCGACACTCAGCAAGCGGTCGATGTTCGGATGCTTACCCGGAAACGCAATCGCGTCAGCGGTATGCTCCGCGTACAAGATCAACCCCTTCGCTGCCGCAGCAGCATTGATCACTTCAAACTCCTGCGCTAAGGCATGATAGACACGCACACTGCCTGCCGAGCCAGGTTTGTTGTCGATTCTCGCTATCAAAGTGTCGCCATCAAATAATTCGATCGCCGCCAGATGGTTGATCTCTGGCAGGGCAGATAAAACTTCATTAAATTGCATGCTGGATTCCTGATAATTTAAGCTTTTGGTATTTTAATGCTGACTGATGTTTTATGCATAGGTTGTTTTTTCTGATACCTAAAACGTTTGTGAACTCTTGTTACCCCACGCTAACCACACTTCTTCCCCCCGCCGTTCTCTGTACCATAATCTTGGTCGCTATGCGTTCCGTCATTTCTTGCACATGCGAGATCACGCCAACTTTGCGGCCTTGGGCTTGCAGGCTGTCGAGGGCGTCCATGGCGACTCTGAGGGTGTCGGCGTCGAGGCTGCCGAAGCCTTCGTCGATGAACAGGGATTCCACTTTGACGCGGTTGCTTGACAGTGATGCGAGTCCAAGTGCGAGTGCCAATGAAACAAGGAAAGATTCACCGCCCGACAGTGAATGGACCGAACGATTTTCATCGCCCATGTCCTGATCGATGACCATCAGACCCAGGCTATCTTGTATGCGTTGCAGGCGGTAGCGGCCGGCGAGTTGATGCAGGTGTTGATTCGCATAAGCGAGTAAAACGTCGAGCGTATATTGCTGCGCATAGTTACGGAATTTTTTACCATCGGCAGCGCCGATCAAATCATTTAATTGCGCCCAGATACGGTGACGATTTTCTTGTGTTTGCAAGTCTTCAAGCAGGTCAGCAGCGTGCATACGGCGTTGATCATCTTGCGTGATATTTGCTTGTAGCTGAATCAGACTTGCCTGTGCTTGCTGCTGACGCTGACTTAACACCTCCCGGCGTTCTTGCAGAGCAGACACACTGAGCATATCACTCTGCGTTGTGGAGCGTTCAGAGGCATCTATCGTATTGTTTTCTTCGTCGGTCGCAATTTCCAGCGTTTCGCCATCAGTGCCCATGTTCGCGGGCAAGGCAGCTGGTAATTGCTCACGGTGTGCCACGCTTTGTTGATGGCGTTCTTGCCATACGGCGCGCGCATGTTGGCTGGCATTGGCGATGACTTGCAATGCCTGACGTTCAGTAGCAATCCATTCATTGCTATGTTGCAGCAAGGCGTTTAATCCGGTTTCATCCAGCACACTGCCTGTATTTTTTTGATGCTGTTGTTGCAGCCAATGATTTAACTGCTGTTGCGTCTGCCCTTGCTCTTGCTGATGTTGTGCGAGTCGTTGCTGTGCTTGTGCCAGAGCTTCATTTGACCGAATCAGTGCTTGTTGTTGTGCGCTCAGATGTTCGGTGTTTGTCGTTACTTGCGATTTTGCACTTTGTATTGCAGCGTTGAATTTCTCTATCACTTTGGCGACAGCTTCACCTTCAAATAAGTGCAAACGTTGTTGCTGAAGCGTTTGCAATTGCTGTACACACATCTGCAATTCATGGCTCAGGCGTTGCTGCTCTTGTTGCGCGTGTTGCTGGGTGCTGGCGAGCGTATTAAGTGCTAATTGCAGTGCTGTCAGTTCTTCACTCGCCTGTTGCAGATGATGCTGTTGGCTATGCCATTGTTGCGCTTGTTGTTCGCAATTTTGCTGAAACGCCAGAGGTGCAGCCTGCCATAGATCACGCCAGGTATCGCGCAGATTGTTTTCATTGTCCTCGACATCGCTATGTGCGTTGCGGACGATAAAAGCGGCATCCAATTCATCAAGCGTATGACCTAAGGCTTGTCGTGCATTCAGCACCTGTGTTGCAGCGTGGTCGCGTTGCGTTTGTGTGTGTTGTAAGGCGAGCTGCGTCGCTTGCAGTGCTTCTTTAGTTTGTGTGAAAAAAATCTGACATTTATCCCACGCGGCTTGCGCTGCATCTTTGGCACGCATTGCTTGCTGGTGTTGCGTCTCGCTATTTTTTAATGTTTGCAGTTGCTGATCAACGTCTCTCAAGGATTGCTCCAACCACACCAATATCGCCTCGCTTGCCGCTAATTTGATTTTCTGTGCTGTCGGGTGCAGAGGGTGTTGTTGCCATGCCTGCTCGTGCGTCTGACATTGAAAAAGTAAGCTATTGGCTTCTTGCTGCAAACGCTGGCGTAATTGGCTTTGTTGGTTGGCGATAGTCTGATGTTGATGCAAATGGTCGCGATGATATTGCTCTTGTTGCCGGCATGCTTGCAGTTGCTCTTGCAGTGTTTTTAGCAGCGTATGTAATTGTGGTTGTTCCACCGCATACGGATGCTCAGTTGCGCCACATACCGGACAGGGCGCGTCGTCTTGCAATTGATGTCGCAAGGCTTCAACGTTTGCTGCGCAGGCCAGTTCGGCAGCTTTGAGTGCTTGTTCCGCTTGTTGTTGCGCGGCGCTTGCTACCGGAAGTAGGGTTTGCGCTTGCTCTGCTTCACGATTCGCTTTTTTGATTGCCTCGTCTGACTGCGCTATCTGTGCTTGCAACTTATCTACGCGTTGTTGGTGTTCGTGTCGTTGATGCGCCAGCTGCATGGCAGAATGAATCTGATCGCGTTTTTGTTCGGCGCTATGCTTTGCGTCTTGAAGCGCAGCAAGATCAAAATTTGCATATACCTTTGCTGACGTTTGCCGTTGCAGTTCTGCGGCATTAAGTTGCTCTTGGGCGTCAATGAAGGTGCGTTGCTGTAGTTCCAACGTCGCTTGCTGTGTTTGCTGGAACTCTTCAAAGTGCGCAACGCGCTGCTGCTGCGTTTGAAGTTCATGTTGGGTTTGTGCCGCTTGTTTAAATAAGCGTTCCCAAACTGGCCATTGTTCTGCTAAGACCCTTAGTGATGCATGTTGTTGCAACCAGGTCTGCGCGTTTTGCAGGCGTTTCTCGCATTGTTTTACCAGGACTTGTTTATTGCTAAAGCTGGAAATTGCTTGCTCAGCTTGTTGCGTTGCTTGCGCCACTTGTTGTTGCAACGTCTGACGTACTGGCTGCAAGTTCGCAATGTGAGCGTCAAGCAGTTTTGCCTGGTCCAGATCACCTGCGGCGTTTGCCTGGGCTTGTTCGCTTGCTTGTAATTGTACTGTGGCGGTTTGCAAAGCAACTTGTGCTAACGCTTCTTGTTGTTTGATTTCTTCCAGCTTGATGAGCGTACTTTGGATACTCGCCGTATCTTGCGTAATGCTGTGACTTAAACGCTGGAGATCCGCGACGATAGGGCGCGCGCTCTGCACGGCATCCAATTGTTGCAACAAGGCGTAACGCGGAGCGCAGGCTGTTTGTGCTTGTTCAGCCTGTAGTGCACCCTCCGATGCTGATTGTTCTTGCTGCGCCAATTTGGCGGCATCTTGATGCCAGCGCAAATGTAAATCGATTGCTGCCACATACGCATCAAGCTGTTTCAATTTTTGTGATGCAAGCTGGATATCTTTTTGCAGTTGTTCGCGATCTTCGTCATTGAGGGGCTTGTTATCAGCCAGACGCAAATGAAAACGGTCTAGCGCGTCACGCTCATCTTTGGCGCGTTGAAATGCGCGTTTAGACAGTTCTTCATAAATCACACTGCCAGTTAAGGTTTGCAGTAATTCACCACGCTCATTGTCATCGGCTTTTAGAAAGCTGGAGAACTCATTTTGAGCCAACAGTACCGCACGGGTAAATTGTTCAAACTTGAGCCCTATACGTTTGACGATTTCTTCTTTGACTTCTGTTTTCTTACCGCCAATCGGTAGCAGCTCGGGTAGCTGGTGCAGAGTCATGGTGGTTGGTTGCAAGCTACCGTTGGCTTTATTGCGCGAACGTCGGACGCTCCAGCGGGCGCGATACTGCACACCATCGTTACCGACAAAATCCACTTCGGCGTAACCATCGCCAGTGCCACGACGTAAGAGATTGCCGGTATCTTGCTGCGAGATCAGTTCTTTGCCATCTGGCAGCGTTTTGTTGCCGCCAGCCCTGACCAAGCGTGGTGTGTTTTCATACAAGGCCATGCAAAGGGCATCGAGCAAGGTGCTTTTTCCTGCGCCGGTTGGACCGCTAATCGCAAACAGGCCAGCCGAACGCAGCGGTTCTTGTTCAAAGTCGACGGTGAATTCGCCTGCCAGTGATGCCAGATTTTTTCCACGGAGGGCGAGAATTTTCATGCCTGGTCTCCGCTTGTTCCCAGCATCAGTTCGGCAAATGCTTTGCTTAATTCTGGTGGTGTCGGGGTGCCTTCTTCAGTGCCATATTTGCTTTGATACAAGCGCTCAAAAATCTGATCAGGTTGCAATTTTTCCAGTTCAGCCATGGTGTTGTTATCGCTGACTTGCGCATTTCTTTTGACGAAAGTAGTTTCGATTTTCGCTAATCGGACAGGTTTTCCTTCCAGCGCCTGTTCTATGGTGGCGCGCAAACCAGGTTCCGGAGCGTCAAGTAAGACACGCACTTCTAGAAACGGCATACGATCGGCAGGGGTATCACGTGGGATATCGAGTGCGGTTAAAGCCACCAATACCTTTGCCAATACCTGAGGCTGACGCGGCACCCGCAACAGTTCCACCGCGCGTGGCACAAATAAGGGTGTAATGTCGCTGACGCGCTCGCCATCCAGATCAACTTGCAACACCTGATGTTGATAATCAACTTCGGCAAATGATAGGGGAATCGGACTGCCGCAATAACGCAAATGGTCTTGTTTACCGACTTTTTGTGCCAGATGCAGATGCCCTAAAGCGGCATACGCAACATGACTGTCAAAGATATTTGCCGACAAGGCTTCAGTGCCGCCGATGACAATGCGGCGTTCTGATTCTTCTGAAATTTCACCGCCTGTCATGTGGCAATGTCCGAGCGCGATAATTGCTTGTTGCGGTTGGCGCAGGTGCAAAGCGTATTCCAGTGTCTGTTGATAGAGCAGCGCAATACCTTCCATATATGGATCGTTGGCGTCCTCAATGCGCGGCACGTCCCCGGGGCGCAAAAATGGAATCGCCAGACAGTACGCTGTAATCGCACCTTCGGCATTGCGTAGTGGTACCACTAATCGTTGCAGGTCGATATTTCCATCCAGATCGCGCGGCACGAAGCCGATGACCGTGACGTCGAGACTTTCCATCAGTGGTGCAGGTGCTTCCAGACGCCCCGGAGAATCATGGTTGCCGGCAATAATCACGATTTGCAGATGCGGCTGCGCGGTTTTGGCTTGTTGCAGAAAGCGATAAAACTGCTTTTGTGCTGCAGCTGAAGGGTTGGCGGTATCAAAAATATCACCGGATATGAGCAAAGCATCGGCTTTCTGATGAACCAGCGTGGCCGTCAGCCAGTCGAGAAAAGCCTGATGCTCTGTGTTACGTTCAAATTGATGCAGTGTCTGGCCTAGATGCCAGTCAGATGTGTGGATAAAGCGCAAGGAAAGTCCTTCCTGGGGGAAAACCGGTGCAGAGATCATTTATTGCTGAGAATATATCGTAGAAGCGGCCTGAATGTAAGCGCCAATTGCGTTGGCGATAGAAAGACAATACGCGGCGACAGATAATTTTTTTTGTTTTTTCACCGTCACGCAATTCTGTTAGGATTCTTGTCTGAATTCAATTTCATCCTCAGCGCAAATGACCTGGACAATATGAAAGATATCCTGCCGCAAACATCCGTCGATTTTTATTTGTCTGGCGAAAACGCCGCAGTCTTGTATTCGCGTTCCCCGGTCGATTTAGATTGCCAACGCCGCATCTGGGCGATCGCGCAGGTGATCACCAGTGAGGCCGTATGTATCGATGTGGTGCCGGGAATGAATAATCTGACGCTCATTTTTGATCCCGAACTTCAACAAGGTCAGGCCTTGCTGGCGCGCCTCAAAACGCTATGGGAATTGGTCGAGATAGAACAATTTACACCACGTGAAGTTCAAATTCCGGTTCATTATGGCGGGGAATATGGCCCCGATCTGGCAGATGTGGCAGCACACACGGGGATGACTGAACAAGCGGTTATTGCTGCGCATAGTCAGGCGGAATACCGGGTCTATTTTTTAGGTTTTCAGCCAGGTTTTGCCTATTTGGGCGGGCTACCCTCTACACTGACAACGCCAAGACGTGCCGAGCCGCGCTTGGAAGTACCTGCCGGATCCGTTGGGATAGGTGGGCAACAAACTGGCATTTATCCGGTAACCAGCCCGGGTGGCTGGCAAATTATCGGGCGCACTGATTTGCGCTTATTTGATTTGCAGCGCCGGGCTCCCAGCCTTTTGCAAAGCGGCGATATCGTGCGATTTGTACCCGTAGACGCTTCAGAACAGACGGGGGCTAAACATGCTTGAGATTCTACGTGCAGGCATACAAACTACCGTTCAGGATCAAGGGCGTAGCGGTTTTCGCCACATGGGCGTCGCCCAGGCAGGAGCATTGGATGCGCCTGCGATGTGGCTGGCGAATCGTCTGGTAAATAATGCTGGAACTGCAGCAGGTTTGGAAGTGGTTGCTGGCCCATTTGAAATTCGCTTTATGCGCGACGGCTGGGTCGCTTTGTGTGGCGCTGATTTTGATGCAACGCTGGATGAACAAGCCTTGGTATGTGGTTGGCGTTATCCAGTTAAAAAGGGGCAAAAATTACGCTTACGCGGCCCCAAATCGGGCACCCGTGTTTATCTGGCGTTTGATGGCGGGATTGATGTACCGGTTGTGATGGGATCACGTTCTACCGATCTCAAAGCCGGGTTTGGCGGTCATGCAGGGCGCGCTTTGAAAAAAGGTGACCGCTTACCGCTTGGTGTTACCTATCCATTAAAAAATAAATTAGGAACGCCGCAACGACAATGGACGCCCGAAGTCAGGGTATTACGTGGACCTGAATTTGATCAGTTTGATGAAGCCAGCCGTCAAAGTTTTTTTAAACAGGCATGGACGGTCAGTACCCAAAGTAATCGTATGGGATATCGATTGCAGGGCACCGCTTTGCAAAAAAGCGAAAGCACCGATTTGTTGTCACATGGCGTCTTGCCCGGCGTAGTGCAGGTGCCGCCCAATGGGCAGCCCATCGTATTGCTGGCGGATTCCCAGACTACTGGCGGCTATCCGCGCATTGCAGTAGTGATCGCTGCCGATTTGTGGAAGCTTGCACAAGCGCCGTTGGGGCGACAATTCTGCTTTGTAGAAACCGATCTGGACGGCGCAAAAGCTGCCCGTAAGCAATGGCAAAATGAGCTATATCGGTTTGAATGGAGTTTGTATGGAAAATAAAACCTTGAACAATATAACGATAGATTTAAACGCTGATTTAGGTGAAGGCGGTGCTGATGATGCCGCGATTCTGGCGTGCGTCAGTTCAGCCAATATCGCTTGTGGCGGTCACGCTGGTGATACGCAAAGTATGCGCATTGCAGTCCGTGCGGCGATGGCGTGCGGTGTTGCGATCGGTGCCCATCCTAGTTTTGTTGATCGTGAAAACTTTGGTCGTACTGAGATGCATTTACCTATGCAACAAGTTTATGACGAGGTGTTGGAACAAATATGTGCGTTGCAGGATATTTGCAAAATGGAAGGCACGCAGCTAGTACACGCCAAACCGCACGGCGCTTTATACAATCAGGCGGCACGTGATGTCAGGCTTGCCGAAACGGTAGTTAAAGCGATTGCTGCCGCTGGCTCACAACTACGTGTAGTAGGTCTGGCTGGTAGTGAGCTAATTCATGCCGCCCGCCGCGCAGGAATGACCGTTGCAGAGGAAGCATTTGCAGATCGTCGCTATCACAGTGATGGTAGTCTGGTGTCGCGCAAACTACCCGGTGCAACGATTGATGAAGTAGAGTTAGCTCTGCAACAAGCAATGCGCATGGCCGAGCAACAGAGCGTGGTCAGTATTGAAGGCAAAGAGATGCAGATGAATATAGACACCCTTTGCCTGCATGGCGATGGCGCACATGCATTACAACTTGCACGTCGTTTGCGAGAGCAATTGCAGCAACGAGGGATCACCGTCTGCAAGGCGGGTGCCATCTGCCAATAGTCACCTAGCTAAAATCCACGCGGGTTGCATCTGCAATACAAAAAAATAGTCGGAGACAAATACATGGATATACAACTTTATTTACCGCTCATCGGCATTCCCATCATCGTACTGGGATTTGCTTTTCGCTTTAATCCTTTAATGGTCGTCACGCTCGCCGGGCTGGTGACAGGGTTAGCGGTAGGTCTGGATTTTGGCACTTTATTAGAAACCGTTGGCGAGAAATTTTTAAATAGCCGGCAGTTGTCCAGTTCTATTCTTATTCTGCCCATTATTGGTCTTTTAGAACACTACGGCTTACGCGAGCGCGCGCAAGAATGGGTCAGGGGCATACGCAGTGCCACCACCGGAAGAATTTTGATGCTGTACTTTGTTGTGCGTGAATTAACTGCGATGCTGGGTTTGTTAAGCTTAGGTGGACAAGCGCAGACAGTACGTCCTTTGTTGGTACCGATGGCAGAAGGTGTGGCGCAAAATGCTTACGGTGATTTGCCACCAGAACTCCGCGACCGGATTGCGGCGCATGCAGCGGCCTGTGACAACATCGCCTTGTTTTTTGGTGAGGATGTCTTTATTGCGTTTGGCGCTGTGTTATTGATGACGACATTTTTGAAAGAAAACGGCGTTGGCCAGATTGAACCATTGACAGTCGGCTTATGGGGCCTGCCAACCGCGATTGCCGCCTTGTTGATTCATCTGGTCAGACTGTCACGTCTGGATGCAAAAATTGCGACCGAGGTTCAGGCATGGCGTCTGGCGCAGCAAGCAATTGTGAAAGCGAGCGCATGATGAATAGCATATTCAATATCCACTTTATTTTTTATGTCATCGGTACGATTTTGTTGTTGGTCGCATTGATGACCTGGCGCGATGAATCAAATCCAAAACGCGGAGCAACCGGCTTGTTCTGGTTTTTGTTCAGCTTCAGTTTTTTATTCGGTGACCTGATGGTCGCGCAGCTTGGCAAATCACTCGCTTATCGCATCAATGGCGTTATCGTTTTATTGCTGGCGCTGATTGCGGGATTTAATTTTCTAGGTGTGGGCGTGCATCGTTTTTTGCCGGATGCAGAATTCCAGGAGAAATTAAAAAAAATAGGCATGAAAATTTTCTTGCCCGCGTTAGCGATCCCCGTGTTGACCGTGTTGCTGACCTTGTTCGGTAAAACGATACGCTTCGGCGATTGGTATTTGTTGGATCAATCTAATTTGACGCTGGCTTCTTTGATTCTTGCTTGTATTGGCGCATTGGGTTTCTCATGTTTAGTGACACGTGGCACTCCGTTGCAGGCAGTGCGCGAGTCTCGTCGTTTGATTGATGCGCTGGGGTGGGCTTTGGTGTTGCCACAATTGTTGGCGATGCTGGGTGGGGTTTTCGTTGCTGCGCATACCGGTCAGTCCATACAAACTCTGGTCAGTATGGTGGTTAACCCTGATAGTCGCCTCAGTCTGGTGGTTGCGTATTGTGTTGGTATGGCGATCATGACGATGATCATGGGAAATGGCTTTGCTGCATTTCCGATTATGACCGCCGGGATAGCATTACCATTTTTGATTGTTGGTCAACATGCAAACCCGGCGACTGTGGTCGCGATAGGGATGTTCTCCGGTTATTGTGGTACTTTAATGACGCCAATGGCCGCCAACTACAATATTGTGCCTGCCGCATTATTGGAGTTAAAAGATAAGTATCTTGTGATTAAGACGCAGATACCAACGGCGTTGATGGTATTGGCTTGCAATATCGTGCTGATGTACTTTTTAGCTTTTTCTAAATAAAGTGTGATGGTTTTATGCGTAAAATTTTATTGACCGGTTTTGCCCCGTTTGGTGCGGAGACGACGAACCCCTCGTGGGATGCGGTGCAGGTGCTCGATGGCCAGATGATCGACGATGCACAGATTGTCAGCCTTCAACTTCCATGCGAGTTCGATGTTTGCTTGCAAGTGCTGGAGGATGCAATGCATGAGCACCGGCCTGAAGTCGTGTTGAGCATGGGACAGGCTGGGGGGCGTGTCGATATCACGGTTGAGCGGGTGGCAATCAATATTAACGATGCCAGAATCCCGGATAACATCGGGCAGCAACCGATTGATACGCCGGTAGCAGAACATGGCCCGGTAGGCTATTTCAGCAGTTTGCCGATCAAAGCCATCGTACAAGCTTTGCGAGAGCATGGGATTCCTGCTTCGGTGTCACATACCGCTGGTACTTATGTCTGCAATCACGTGTTCTATGGCCTGATGCATTTATTGCCTAACCACCCAAGCGTAAAGCGTGCGGGGTTTGTTCATGTTCCGTATTCGCCCGATCAGGCTGCTGCTCATCCGGGGGCTGCAAGTATGGCAGTCACGACGATGACGGTAGCAATACGATTGATGTTGGAAACAACGCTGCACACGGCGCATGATATTCACGTCAGCGGTGGAATTACGCATTAAATCGCATTCAGAATTTTTGTGTTGTAAAAGCGGTTTGAAAAATCAGCGCAATAAGTTGTTTCAGATTCATAAAAAAATCAGGTAGAATTCCTGTCGTGTTAAGGTGTTTTTTTGTTTTCCGCAAAAAAATTAAACGGGAAGCCGGTGCGCAGATGATTTCAGTTTCATCGCAAACCCGGCACTGCCCCCGCAAAGGTAAATGAGTTAACTTCGGTTAATGCTGCGCAATATGCCACTGTGTTTTTTACATGGGAAGGCGCGTCAGCTGGAATTTTTCCGCTCATCAGTCCTGATACCGGCCTTATGCACTAGCGGCAATTTCGCGGTGGGCGATGCTTGCGTAATCCGTGCTCGCGCACGCGTTCCGTATCCATTTCTTTTCCCAGATTGCCATTTTTTGCCACGCGGGTGTGCGGGTGGAAAATGACGTTCGTACTCTCAATTGGCGTTCCTGAGTTTCCATGGCTTTGGCTTTTGCTATATGCTGTTGCGCCTTTGTTTTGATTTTGATTCTGGCTAAGCTAAGGATCAAAGAGAGATGTTATTTTTTTCTATTCATCATTATCGATGATGACACACGCTGGCGATGATTGACTCTTTTGATGAGGAATCGCTATGCATATCGAACCAGGCATGATTGCTCCGGCTAAACTGGCTTTTGCCGCTGTGACTGCATCCGCAGTATATCTCGGCTATTTACCGCAATTATTTCGTCGCCCCGCTTTGCTATTGCGTACAGCGCTGGCGGCCATTTTCTTCTCTATGTTTATGCAGGCTTTCCACATGCAAGTGGGGCCATCGGAACTGCATTTTATTGGTGCTATTCCTATTTATCTGAGCTTTGGATTTTTGCCTACTTTGTTTGGCTTTGCACTAGGTTTGCTGTTGCAAGGCGCTTTGTTTGAACCACAAGATCTGGTGCATCTGGCAGTGAATAGTCTGAGCCTTGCAGTGCCTCTCATGGCGATGCATTACAGCTTTGGACGCAAGTTGCAGAGCGTTAATGTCACCACCTTACTCAAGTTAGATGCGATGTATTACAGCGGCGTCACTTTGATGGTGGGTTTTTGGTTGGCTGTCTCCAATCCTGCGACCTCGTTTTTGGCATGGGCTCAATTTGCTTCCAGTTATCTGAGCTTGGTGTTGCTGGAGCCGGTTTTTAGTTTGGGTATTTTATGGCTGATACGTCGTTTCTCGCATAGAAAATTAGTGGCCTTGTGCTTATACGAAGGCACGCTGTCTGCTTCTTCCATCGCTTCTAGTTCTGACGTATGAAGCAGATTGCGACGACTGACAAACCCGGCACGGTTTGGTTTGTTGGTGCGGGGCCGGGTGATCCTGATCTGTTGACAGTCAAAGGACGCGATCTGATTGCCCGTGCTGGCGCCATTTTATTTGCCGGGTCACTGGTGAATGAAGCGGCCACGCGCTGGGCGCCACCTGATTGCGTCATTGCTGATTCTAAAGAAATGACGTTGGAGCAAATGGCGACATGGCTGATAGTGCAGGCACATCAACACCAAACCGTGATACGACTGCAAACCGGAGATCCGGGTTTATATGGTGCGTTGATTGAAGTCGTTCAATCGCTGGATGCGGCGGGGATTGCGGTACAGGTCGTACCTGGCGTGTCATCGGCAATGGCATCCGCCGCGGCTGCGGTCGAGAGTCTGACTTTACCCGAGATCACCCAAACCGTCATTTTGACGCGAGTGGAAGGGCGTACGCCGATGCCAGAAGGTGAATCGCTGGAAGAACTTGCCAGTCATCACACGACCCTGTGCATTTTTTTGAGTATCACTTTACTCGGACGCGTAACCAAGTCGCTGATCGCCGCTGGCTGGTCTCCTGATGCACCGATATTAGTGGTCCACAAAGCCAGTTGGCCAGAACAGGAAAAAATCATCCGTGGCACGATTTCAACGATACAACAATTGTGTCGTGAAGCGAAAGTGGCAAGTCAGGCCATGATTATTGCCAGCCCGACGTTAGGGGCGCGGCAATGGACGACTCTGATCAAATCAAAACTGTATGACGCTAGTTTTACTCATCGTTTTCGTCGCGCCAGTGTCACGGCGACCACCAATGCTGATGCTGCCCCTTTGCCGCCTGATGCAAATAGCGCGGCCACTCCTTATTCAATAGAGAGTTTATGAAAAAAGATACGATTTTGTTAGTCGGACATGGTTCCCGCGAGGCTTCCGGCAATGATGAAATTTTAGACTTCGCTGCGCAATGGCGTTTGCGTCAACCTGATTGGCGCATTGAGGTTTGCTTCATCGAATTTTCTGAGGTCACGATGAGTGTTGGCCTGGCACGCGCCGCAGAACACGCAGATCGTGTATTGGTATTGCCGCTCATTCTGAATGCGGCGGGGCATGTGAAAATGGATATTCCGCAAGCGATTGATGGCGCGCGGATCAAGTTTCCGCAAACGCAGTTTTTATACGCACCGCACCTTACGGCTTGTGATCCTATCCTGAGCATCCTCAAACGCCGCTTACGCAAAGCGATGCAAGCTTTAGATATGCCCGATCCGACGACGACAGGTGTCATCGTATTGGGACGCGGTTCGTCTGACCGTCAGGCTAATGGTGACATGGCAAAAATGGCGCGCTGGTTAATGGAAGAAGGAGATCATGAGTTAGTCGATCTGGCATTTACCGGCATCACTTATCCTCGTATAGAAAAGGTCGTTCAACGGCAAAACATGCTGGGAATGACGCAGATTGTTGTGCTGCCTTATTACTTGTACAACGGTACGCTGGTCGAACGCATCAAACGTCAGGTTGAGCATTTGAAGACGCAATATCCACACATACGCTTTACCGCGAGCACTTATTTTGGATTTGAAAAAGAAGTCTTTGAATTGCTGGAACAGCGTGTACATGATTTGCAGCATGGACATCAGGATTCAAAAATGCCCTGTGATGGCTGTAAGTTCCGTGATTTTGCAGTTGAACATGGTTTAGGTGGACATCATCACGATGATGCGCAGCATCACCACCATCATCATGAGCATGAACATATGCCAGTCATTGCGATCAAGGCAACGGCAATTAATCATCACCATGAACATAATCATGGACATGAACATCATGCTCACCACGAACACCACGACCATGCGCATACTGCACACCCAGTAGCAGGATAAATGATGAACAATAACGTGATCACCGAACAGCTCACCGCTGCCGGACGCGCGATAGAACATGATTCGTTTGCCGTGATTGACAGTGAAGTGAGCAGCCATTCTTATACCGCCGAGCAATGGCCGGTCGTGCGGCGCATGATTCATGCGAATGCAGACTTTGATTTTAATGGCTTAACGGATTTTCACCCCGATGCGATACGTGCGGGTGTGGCGGCGATACGCAGCAGAACATCGCGTGTTGTCGCTGATGTGGAAATGATCTGCGTAGGCTTATCGCAACCACGACTCGCGCATTTCAATATGACGACGCATCAGTTTATTTCGGAACCACAAGTCATTGCTGATGCTAAAGAGCAAGGAACGACGCGCGCCGTACAAGCGATGCGCCGTGCACATCATTTGGGATTATTGGATGGTGCTATCGTCGGCATAGGCAATGCACCGACTGCCTTGATCGAACTGGTCAGACTGATTCATGAATACGGGGTGCGTCCCGCATTGGTCGTGGGGATGCCAGTCGGGTTTGTCTCGGCGGCAGAATCGAAAGACTTGATGGCGCTGGAACAGCAAGTGCCCTGGATCGTGATTCGTGGTCGTAAAGGTGGGTCGACCTTAGTAGTCGCAGCGATTCATGCCTTACTTGGTCTGGCTGAGGCTGCTGAACATCCATGATGAAGAAAGAGGCGCCGCGTGGCACCCGTACCGGTTTTACGACCGGTGCGTGTTCTGCGGCGGCGGCACGGGCTGCTGCCATCGGCTTAGTCACTGGTAGCGTACCGGATCAGGTGGAATGTTGTTTACCGAATGGTGATCTGGTGACTTTTGCGGTACAGGATGGTTATTGCGACGGACAACGTGCCCATGCCATGGTGATCAAGGATGCGGGCGATGATCCCGATTGCACCGACAAAGCACATTTGACTGCCGATTTGCGTTTATTGCCGGACGCGGGGCAATTATTGCTATCGGGTGGCTTTGGTGTTGGTACAGTAACCATGCCGGGCTTGGGTTTAGAGCTTGGTGGTCCGGCCATTAATCCAGTGCCGCGCAAGAATATTCTTGCGAATGTGAAGGCCGTCGCGGCAGGCTTGTTGGATGACGTCGGGATAGAAATTATTATTTCTGTACCACAAGGCGTAGAAATGGCGAAGAAGACGCTCAATGCACGTTTGGGCATTTTGGGGGGCATTTCTATTCTAGGAACCACTGGCATTGTTAAACCGTATTCAACGGCGGCTTATCGCGCCAGTGTGGTGCAAGGCGTGCAAGTGGCAAGCACGCTGGGGCATGATGTCGTGGTATTGACCACCGGTGGTCGTACGGAAAAATTTGTCATGGACGAAATGCCGCATTTGCCCGCTGCGGCGTTTGTGCAAATGGGCGATTTTTTACGCTATGCCATGAGTGCTGCCAGCCGGCATCACATCAAAAAAGTCATCATCGGTGGCATGGTCGGCAAGCTCACCAAGATTGCCCAAGGTGAAGAAATTACCCACGCCGGACGCGCTGAAGTGGATACCGGTTTGTTGGCAAACATTGCAACTGGCCTCGGCGCACCAGCTGAAGTCTGTGCGGCGATTGCTGCCGGAGAAACCGCGAGGTATGCCAGCGAGCAGATGGAATTACTAGGTCTTTCTGTGGCATTTCATACGGTATTGGCGGAGCGCGTGATTGAGACGCTGAACGCGCGCTATCCGGATCAATTTCAATTACATGTACTGGTCTGCGATTTCGATGGTCGCAAGATTGCAGAAGTAAGGTCAGAAAATTTATGTTAGACAGCTTACCTACCCATCCACGCTGCCGTATTGTTGGGGTGCTTGATGACGGCATCGCCAGCTTATCCGCGAATGCATTGCTGCATATACAAAATGCGCAGATGATTATCGGTGCCAGGCGCACGCTGGAAATATTTCAAAACCATATTGCACCCACAGCAGAGCAAAGGCCGCTGAGCGGCGCACTATCTCAGGTCCCTGAATGGATACGTGCCGCGCAGAGCGATGGCTTAAGAGTGGTGGTGCTGGCGACAGGCGATCCCTTATGCTATGGCATCGCTGCCTATTTGGCTGCGCATTTATGTATCGAAGCGATAGAAGTGATTCCCAATGTATCGACCTTGCAATTGGCGTGTGCCCGCTTGGGCATGCCGTGGCAGCAAATGAAATTTAGTTCAGTACATGCAAAAGATGCGGGTGAATGGACGCAAGGTAGCGACGCCAGTCACGGTATGTACGGTTTGATGCAAGATATACGGCAGCATGCACGGCTAGCTATCTTAACCGGGCCAGACAATACACCAGACAGAATTGCACGCATGTTAGTCATCGAAGGTCTGCAAGACGATTATGAGATGGCAGTATGCGAACGCCTTTGTCAGGATGAGGAACATATCGTCACCGATATGAGCGTCTCTGCCGCGACTGAAATGCGCTTTGCTGATCCAAATGTGATGCTGCTGTGGCGCACTGATATGCAAAGAGAACCGGTGTTGTTTGGCCTTGCTGATGACCAGTTTCATCAAAGACATCCAGAAAAGGGTCTGATCACCAAGCAAGAAGTTCGCGCAGTATCGTTGGCGCGTCTGCAATTGCGTGCGGATAGTATTGTGTGGGATATCGGCGCGGGTTCCGGTTCGGTTGGTTTGGAGGCGGCACGCTTGTGTCGTCGTGGCCATGTCTATGCGATAGAAAAAAATCTCGAAGATAGTCAGATCGCCTTGTCGAATTGGCGTCAATTTGGTCTCAGCAATTACACCTTGGTTAATGACAAGGCACCTGCTGGCATGGAGCATTGGCCTGCGCCTGATGCAATTTTTATCGGTGGTTCTGGTGGCGAATTGAATGAACTCATATCACTTTGTTTGCAACGTCTTCGACCAAATGGAAAGTTAGTAATGAATTTCGTCACACTCGAAAATCTTTCCACCGCGATCACCGCCTTAAAAAAGGCGGATGCAGAGTGGGATGTGATCAGCCTGCAAGCGTCACGTAGCAAACCAATATTGCATATGCACAGAATGGCGGCAGAAAATCCTGTGTGGCTGGTGTGTGCGCAAGCCAGGGCGGACGTATGAGCAAGTTGATTGCCTTATCGCTGGGGCCGGGTGATCCTGGTTTGATCACGCGTAGCGCGTGGCTACAACTGCAGCGTTCTGATGCGGTGTGGACCTATCCTATCCGTAGTTTGCGCAAAGAAAGCTATGCCTTAGATATCGTTCTACGTGCTGGTTTACCTTTGCCAGAACAGCACCAGGCTTTGTTATTCCCGATGACGCATGAGGTCGAAAAGCTCGCACGGCATTGGCTCAAGGCTGCACAAACAGTTCAACAATTATTGCAATCCGGACGCGATGTATTATTTTTGGTTGAAGGTGATGCTTCAACCTACGCCAGTTTTTGTTACCTCGCTCGCACTTTGCGCGAGCTTGACACGACAGCGGATATTGAGATTATCGCTGGCGTGAATTCGTTCAATGCAGCTTGCGCAACTTTGCAAATACCGCTGTCGGAACAAGACGATACCATTGCGATTGTCCCTGCCGCTTACGGCATCGGTGCGGTGGAACGCATGCTGAATGATTTCGACACCTTGGTGCTGATGAAGGTGAAGCCTTTACTCGATGACCTGATTGATTTATTAGCACGTCGTGATTTATTGCCACACGCACGCTTCATAGAAAAAGCCGGTTCGCCAGTCGAACGTATCGTGACAGATGTGGCGACGCTCAAAGGTGAGAAGGTCAATTATTTGTCTTTGCTCATCGTTAAAAATCCTCAGCGAGAACGCGGTGAATTGTTACGTGGCTGCCGGAAAATCGATAGGTTGGTTGCCAATGAAAGTGTAGTTTTCGACGAAAATAGACAGGAAATGCCAGCATGAATACAAATAGCGAAGTGATTCAGTTTACTCTGGGTGAACCACGGATTGTCTTGGTAGCGATTACAAAACACGGCGCACAGCAAGCCGCCGCTTTGGCGCAGCTTCTGCCTCAGGCTCATGTTTGTGTCGCAGAAAAATTTTCTGGTTTGATGAACGATATCAGCAATCCTGTACGCGCCTATACGGGCGCGTTTCGCGATGAAATTGCGGCATTGATGGCGGATTTTGATCAGGTCGTATTTTTTGTATCACTTGGTGCTGTAGTACGTTTGATCGCGCCTCATTTGAAAAATAAAGACGAAGATCCGGGCGTGATTGTGGTCGACGATGCAGCACAATTCGTTATTCCCGTGTTGTCGGGTCATGTGGGCGGTGCGAACGAATGGGCGGAAAAGATTGCCGCTTTATTACATGCGACTCCTGTACTGACTACCGCATCTGACGTAGGTAAAACAATTCCGGTTGATATTCTCGGTCGTGATTTAGGTTGGCAGGTGGAAGCACCCAAAATCAATATCACCCGCGTCTCAGCCCACGTGGTGAACGGCGATGCGATTGCTTTTGTGCAGGAAGCCGGACAAAAAAACTGGTGGAATCGGACAAATCCCTTGCCATCGAATATTCATTTGTTTGACCGCTTTGACGACGTCGATGTCAGCAAATTCTCAGCGGTGTTATGGGTCACGCATCAAGTTATCACTCGCGCCTGTTGGGAACAACTGCATGAACGTCTGGTTGTCTATCGTCCTCCGGTTACTGCCTGATATGCGCTATTACAGTATTGGCCTCGGATGTGACCGCGGCACACCTTTGCTGACCGTGCAGACGGCTTTGAAGCAAGCGCTACAACTGATATCTGCGCAAGAGTCGCAGATCAGGTGCGTTGCTACGATTGATCTGAAGGCGGATGAATTTGCTTTTATCGCCTTGGCAAAACATCTTGGCTTAGCTTTGCAATGTTACCCCGCACTTGCGCTAGCTAAAGTGCCGGTTGCTAATCCATCGATGACGGTCTTGAAGTATGTAGGCACGCCTTCGGTATCGGAAGCCGCAGCTTTATTGGGGGCGGGTTATCAGCCAGCCATGAATCCGCAAGAGCCAACCCAAACAGTTCCAGCGTTAGTTCTGGAAAAATATAAACATCAAGGCGTTTGCGGTAAGAACGTCACTATTTCAATTGCGGAAATTTCATCATGAATCAACTAGTCCAGGCTGAACAGCAAGCGACTGCGGAGGCAATCGAGGTATCACCATCGTTTCACTCTGGCGGAAAAATTTCTCTGGTCGGTATCGGTCCCGGCAGTCACGCACACATGACCCAGCGAGCGCGTGATGTCATCGCCGAAGCCGATACCATCATCGGCTACGTAACTTACATCAAGCTGGTTGCGGATTTGATTGTTGGTAAAGAAATCATCCGTAAATCCATGACCGAAGAATTGGACAGAGCAATTCATGCTTTAGAGTTTGCGCAGCAAGGCAAAAAGGTCGCCTTGATTTCTTCTGGCGATGCGGGAGTGTATGGCATGGCGGGGCCGACCTTTGAGGTCTTATTTCAGGCTGGCTGGACACCGGCGACGGGCATTGAAGTTGAAATCGTTCCCGGTGCTTCTGCCCTGAACACGTGCGCATCATTGGTCGGTGCACCACTGACGCATGATTTTTGTTCGATTTCTTTGTCTGATTTGTTGACGCCGTGGCCGGTCATTGCACGCCGCCTGGATGCTGCCGCTGCCGCAGATTTTGTGTGTGCTTTGTACAACCCTAAGAGCGGTCGACGTACACAACAGATTGTTGAGGCACAACGATTATTTTTGAGACACCGCGATCCGAATACGCCAGTCGCTATCGTGAAATCAGCTTATCGTCCCAAGCAGAGAATCGAATTCACTACCCTGGAAAAAATGAGCGATTGCGACATTGGCATGTTGACGACGGTGTTGATTGGTAACAGTAATACCTTCATCCGCGAAGGGCGCATGGTAACCCCGCGTGGTTATGCCAACAAATACTCTATGGATGGTCATGCTACCCATGACGGCGAAAAAGCAGGTCGCTCTTTATCGACTGGTTTAACTGGCTGGCTGGAGAATTTGCAGGCGGATCATCAAGCAGGTGTCAGTGCGATCGAATTGGCACAGCGCCACCATTTGCCGCTGGACTATATACAGAGTACGTTGGAACAAGCGGTGGGATCTTCAAGCAATGATGGAGCGACAGAAATGGTGACGGAGAGTGAAGCATGAGTGAAGTCGTGAAACCAAAAATTGGCGCATACAAACGGCATATTCTGATTTGTACGGGGCCACGCTGTGCTGAAGACGGCGCAGCACAGGCCTTATTCGATAGCCTTGGGGATAAATTCAAGGCGGCTGGTCTGAGTGAAGGTGAGTTACGGGTTAAGCGCAGCCGCGTGAGTTGCTTCGCTGCCTGCAAAGGTGGGCCGGTGATGTGCGTGCAACCGGATGGTTTGTGGTACTACAATGTCACGCCGCAAAACATGGATAAGATCATTGAACAGCATCTGGTTGGCGGAGAAGCGGTAGAGGAGTTGGTATTTCATCGCGGCCCTGGTTGCGCGTAATTCTCAGTGACTTGTACCGATGCAAGGCATACAATCTCTTTAGCAATTTTGTTCAGGCTGCTGTTTCATTCGAAGCAGCGCAAGTGCAGATTTCATTGAGAGAGAAATATCATGTTCTTCGTCTTATTTGTCGTCCTTATTTTTGTACTGGCTGGTTTTAGAGTCGCGAATCAATATCAACGCGGGGTCGTATTCAGGCTGGGTAAATTACAAGGCATCCGTGGTCCGGGTTTGTACTGGCTGATCCCTGCAATCGAATGGCAAAGAATGGTGGATATTCGAACGATAACCACCTCGGTTGATCAGCAAGAAACCATCACCAAAGACAATGTGCCTGTCAAAGTGACGGTGGTGATCTGGTATTCGGTGACTGATCCCATTAAATCAGTCATTGAAGTCGTTGATGTGGGCGGCGCCGTAGTGCAAGTGGCGTTAACCTCAATGCGCAACGTGATTGGTCGTCATACCTTGGATGATGTGCTCAAGGAACAAGAACGTCTCGGCACTGATATGCGTAAGGTGATTGATACCGCGACAGAACCCTGGGGCGTTAAAGTCACCCGCGTAGAAATGCGCAATGTCGAAATCCCGGAATCGATGCAACGTGCCATGGCACAAGAAGCTGAGGCATTGCGTGAGAAACGTGCCCGTATCATCAAGGCTGAAGCGGAACTCGAAGCTGCACTCAAATTACGCGAAGCCGCGGGTTTGATTATGGAAAACCCAGCCGGTCTGGAACTACGTCGCATGCAAATGATCACCGAAGTTGGCGCGGAGCAAAACACCACCACGATTATCATGATGCCGAGCGAATTTGTTTCTATGGCGAAAGGTATTGCTGATTGGACAGCCAGCGCAGAGGCAAAATTGGTCAAGAAACAAATTGAAAAGCCTGAGCTATAAAAATTTTTATTGTTTTGTGTAAGTAAAGGTTCTGTCGTACGACCAAAGAAAACATCGTCTTGATTTGCCGGGTTCATTATTTGACGACGATATGACTTTGATCAGGAGTTCAATATGGTACAAGCGATAGATCCTTCCAGTTCGTCGAGCGGTGGCGCTGCTTCTGCGGCAGCGTCTGCTGGTGCGTTGCAGGCACAATTAGATCAATATCAGCATCAGTTATCCGATTGCGTTAATTGTGATTCTGCTAAAACCCCGGAGGGGAAGCAGCAGATTGCTGAAATTTCCAGCAAAATTGGCAGTATCAGGCAGGCAATTGAATCCAGGCAAGCCGCTGCAAGTCCGACGACGGTGAATAAATCCAATCAAGTCAATGCGGTGAATGGAGTAAACGCCAACAATCCGGTTACTGCAGTTAATCATGCCTCTACGATTAATTCTGCTACGCATAGTACCCAAGCTGCACAAAATCAAATTAGTGTTAATGCGGTGCAGCCGCCGGTAGCGGCTAACCTCACGGTCGGCGTGAATATCAATTTATATTCCTGATCTGCTTTTTGATATCGACGTTTAAGGAGCCAGCAAACTTTCAAGATCGGCATTGGATTGCATGGCTGCGATGATTTTTTTGCTCTGCGCCATGAGTTGCTGGCGTTCCCGGTCGCTTGCCAGGCTTTGCATATAGTGGTCAATCAAGCTGCCTTCGCACTGACCTGAGTACATGCAGTGCTCGGTCGCGCGTAGTGAATCCTGGCTGCATGCCATTCCTGTTTGACATGCGGCGATAGTAAATGCTCTGGCACGATAAGACTGCGCTTGCATTTCATCTTCATCATTGCCAATCTGGTCTTTCAAATACGTGTAAGCGAATCCGCTTAACGATGCTAAATCTTGCGGTTTATGGCTGTTGAAGGCGACACGAGCAATTTCCATGGCGGTTTGGTAATCACCAGTCTGCATGAGACGAGATGCAGATTCTCCGGTGGTTTTGGCATCGCCATGTAGCCAACGTCCAGCCAGTTCTTGCTGTTGACGCTTTAGCGTGTCGTTATCAACATCAGCGAAATGCTGGCATCGTTCACGCATGCGTTGATAGGCGATTTTTTGTGGGTTGTCATCCGCAAGACGACTCATGTTTTGTTGCCAGAGAGCAGCTCGAGCGCCAAATAGATTGGGCATACAGGTGTGCCATGCCCGATATGCCAACAGCGCATGTTCAGGATCTTTGGCATTTTTGTTTGCTTCAAACAAGGCGCGTAAATCTCGCGATTGCTCCAACGGATCGGTTTCTGGGCCTTTTTGTGTTTCTTTTTCAGAAATGAGAGGTTGGGAACTCGTCATGGGGAGCTGCAAATGGCTTGAATTGATTTTTTCACTCTCCAACTTTCCTGAATCGTCATTTGGCCATACCAGGAATACCAGCGCCAATAAACAAATGGCGATCGCAATAACGGCGCTAATAAGTCGTGCTGAAGTCATCTTGGCTTGTGGGTATCTTGTGCATATGCTGTGTGCATATGGGTAAAAACTGTGTACAAATATGTGGATAAATCTGTGCGCAAGTGTTGATTTTTACTATGTTTGAAGGCTCAGACCTGCTGTCATCTTGAAAATGGCAGCAGGTGATGTCCGACTATGTCCTGCAGATCCTATTATGGACGGGCAATATAAATGCCTGTTGCCGGGCAAGTTCCTGCGATGTTTGCATTAGTTACCAGTGCGTTGGCATTTGGGAACTGATTCAAGCTAGATGGATCCAGATTGGTCCATACCTCAGTCAAATAGCTTACGCGGTTTTTCTTGACACATTTAAATGCAATGGCGGAGCTAGCAGAGCTACCAAACGTATTCGTTGCCGCTTGCATTAATTGTGCACGGGTAACATTGCGACCTGCATTGTTGGCAATGAAGGTATTCAATTGCGTTTGTCCCAGACTTTTGATCAGGTTGATCGTTGTTGCCCAAAAATCGTCTGGTGTCTGACCGCTGCAGCTACCGTGTTTATACCATTCATGGTTATCCAGACACGATTGGATGCCAGGCATGTAGGTTGCAAGTACGCTCAAAGTGTTGTCGCTCGCACCGTAGGGATCCATGCTGCACCAGGTACTGCCACTGTCGAGATCAATTTCTTGTTGAGGTACATTGCAATATTGTGGATTGTTACCGTCAAATGAACTCGCCCACAGGCCATGTGTTGATAAGTGACTGCCAGCATAGGTGCCACGAATGTTTTGGCATTCTGATTTGCCACTGTTGGTCGCACAAAAACCTGGCTCCCAAGATGCGGCAAGTAAAAAATAATCTGCTGTTTGTGCTTGTGCTGCGGTATTTGCCAGCATCGCCATCATCAGTGCGACAGATGCTTTGATCAGTTTAGATAACATAAGTTTTCCAGTAATTAAGTAAATTAATTGTTAAATAGCAGTCATTGAGCGACGTTGTTTAGCGCTCTGGATATCGCAGAAATAGTGCGACTACGCAAAACTACTTAGTCAAAATGACAGCGATGTGACATTTTTTAACAAAAACCTTGAAAACTAGTAAAAAATAGCTAATATTGTAATCTTGTTGTCATAATGTTGTTTAATTGAAACATGTATTAAGGCATGCAGATAAGACCACTTTGTCTAATGTGCTTATTTTGTCGACAGCTATTTTTTGTTTAAATGTAAGAAATGCCAGATGTGGTGACCTTCAAATTTGAATCGCTGTCAGTTTGATTATTGATGCCAGAAGGTAAATTTCTGCGTATTCAGCGGTTTCAATAGAATGGTTGAGCAGGAGGAAGGATAGTAATGAAAAATAATCAGCAAGACCGTTTTGGTATGCCTGATTCATCGATAAAAGCGGCAGAAAAAACGGCGAAAAGGCAAAAGAAATACCATTTTCACTTTTATGTTCCGACCCGTAAAGAAGTCGCCACCCTTAGCAGAGACACACTTGCTCCGTTATTGATCGGGTGGATGTGCAATAGCGTCTTGGAAATCATTCCGTCACGCATTCAAATTCTGGAAGTCATGGATATTTTGCGTAATCGTCGGGATGCAGCGCAATTTTCACAGTTGGTCAACATGTGTCATAACTACATTCGTGCCGACTGAGGAAATTTTTTTCGTCGGAAATATGCTTCAAAATATCAGTAAGCCGCAAGCTAACTAAGGCTTCCTGAGGCATAAAATTCCTTGATCCTGATTAATAAAAAGAACACTTTTATTCTGTCAGGCAACAACCAGGCAGCATCTTGATTTTGTTACGCCATTTCTACTCGATTAAGTCCCCTAAAATTTTGCCCGAATTCTATTGCGCGAGGCGAATTTCTCCTTCAAACTCCTGCAATTATTGGGGAAACATCGTTAAATACAGGCGATATTAGCTGCTGAACCTTCAGTAAGCGGATGTCTGTTTGCAGCTTATCCAGTTGCAATTTTCTCGACCAAGCCCTTGGAATACCCGCATAAGAACTTTGCGGGTTTTTTTATTGACCTTCTTGCATTCATTCATTCATGAACACACTCATCTGGTTCGTCATTCTGTATTGGGTTATCTCGGTCGGTATTGGCTTGTATGCAGCCCGCTATGTGAATAACTCCAAAGACTATGCGGTGGCTGGTCGTTCATTGCCTATGTATGTAGTGACGGCGACAGTATTTGCCACCTGGTTTGGATCGGAAGCGGTATTGGGAATCTCGTCCACCTTTGTCAAAGAAGGTTTTAAAGGCGTTGTCGCCGATCCATTTGGCTCTTCTTTGTGTCTGGTGCTGGTCGGTTTGTTTTTTGCTAAACCTTTGTATCGCATGAATTTGCTGACGATTGGTGATTACTATAGAAACAAGTTCGGCCGTACCGTTGAGATTTTGGTCACCCTTTGCATTGTGGTGTCGTATTTGGGTTGGGTTGCCGCTCAGATTAAAGCATTGGGTCTTGTATTCAATGTCGTTTCCGGTGGCTATATTGAAATGAATACCGGCATGATTATTGGCGCTGCAAGTGTGCTGATCTATACCCTGATGGGTGGCATGTGGTCGGTAGCGATCACTGATTTTTTACAAATGATCATCATTGTCGTCGGGATGATTTATATCGGCTGGGAAGTGTCGGGGATGGTCGGCGGTGCTGGTGCTGTGATCTCGCATGCTGCCAACGCCGGTAAGTTTGAATTCTGGCCCAAGCCTGAAGGGCGGGAGATGCTGTGGTTCTTTGCTGCGTGGATTACGATGATGTTGGGTTCAATTCCCCAGCAAGACGTTTTTCAGCGCGTCGCTTCTTCCAAAAATGAAAAAATTGCTGGAAATGCATCTATTCTCGGTGGCGTGCTGTATTTTTGTTTTGCGTTCATTCCTATGTTCCTGGCTTATTCAGCCACACTAATCGACCCGGGAATGGTGAATAGTCTGATCGACAAGGATTCGCAATTAATCTTGCCGACCCTAATTATGACGAAAGTACCGATGTTGGCGCAGGTAATGTTTTTTGGCGCTTTATTGTCGGCAATTAAAAGTTGCGCTAGTGCAACTTTATTGGCGCCATCAGTCACTTTTTCGGAAAACATCATGAAACCGTTTTTCCCAAAACAGACCGACAAACAATTTTTACGCATGATGCGAATTGTCGTGCTTGTATTTACCGCAATTGTGACCATGTTTGCTATGAATACAGAGTCCAGTATTTATAAGATGGTTGAAAACGCCTACAAAATTACCTTAGTGGCAGCATTTGTACCTCTAGCGTTTGGATTGTATTGGAAGCGGTCAACGGCACAGGGTGGGCTGGTGTCGATACTCTTTGGTATTAGCTTCTGGATCACGTTGGAAGTTATTGCCCCGGATGGTTACTGGCCGCCACAGTTGGTGGGTTTAGTGATGAGCGCGGTCGGAATGGTGTTGGGGTCATTGTTGCCACAATACTCACGAAAATCAATCGCTGCCTGAAAGCTTTTGATGCGATGCGCAAATCTTGACTGAAACCCTTTATAATTCAGGGTTTTATCAGTTTTTTTAGGGCGAGAGTATGCCGATTTACGCTTACCGTTGTGAAGAGTGTGGTTTTGCCAAAGATGTATTGCAAAAAATTTCCGACGATCCTTTGACGGAATGTCCGTCTTGTGGCAAATCCGCGTTCAAGAAGCAGGTGACTGCTGCTGGTTTTCAGTTAAAAGGCTCAGGCTGGTATGTCACGGATTTTCGTGGAGGATCTGGCTCTGCAGCGACGACCGGTACGCCGGCACCTGCCGTGGCGTCAACTGACGCAGCTGGTAATTCGGCAACGGCTGCCGCAACTACAACGGCTCCTGCACCTGCCAGTGCACCTGCGGCATCTGCTGGTAATGCTGACTAAGATGTTGACCAAGCAAGCCCGATCCACTTACCAAAGAAATCATCGTCATGCGTAAATATTTTATTACTGGCTTATTGATCCTGGTACCTTTGGCTATCACAGCATGGGTGCTACATGCGGTGATTAGCACGATGGATCAATCCTTGCTGTTATTGCCACCCGAGTGGCGTCCCGAGAAGTTAGTCGGTTTTCAGTTTCTCGGATTAGGAACTATCCTGACTTTGCTGATCGTTTTTGTGACTGGTTTGCTGGCACAAAATTTTATTGGCAATTATGTTGTGCGACTCTGGGAGGCTTTGTTAAATCGCATTCCTATTGTTAATTCGATTTATTCTAGTGTTAAACAAGTCTCGGATACCTTGTTTTCCTCTTCAGGCAATGCATTTCGTAAGGCGGTCTTAATTGAATATCCGCGTCAGGGTTCCTGGACGATAGGCTTTTTGACCGGCGTGCCAGGTGGTGATGTGGTCAATCACTTACAAGGCGAATTTGTGAGTGTGTATGTACCGACGACGCCTAATCCAACTTCTGGCTTCTTTTTAATGGTGCCAAAGAAAGATGCCATTGAACTGGATATGAGTGTCGATGCGGCACTGAAATACATTGTTTCCATGGGCGTGGTGGCTCCCGAGCATCTCCCACCAAAATAATTGATAGCTTAATTGACCCAATTGACCCTATCAAACCATTTTTAATTTTGAATACAGACAGGTAAGAAATATGTCCATGCGTACCCATTACTGCGGCCTCACTACTGAGGAATTACTCGGCCAAACCGTCAGCCTGTGCGGCTGGGTGCATCGTCGTCGAGATCACGGCGGTGTGATTTTTATTGATCTGCGTGATCGTGAAGGCCTGGTACAGGTGGTTTGCGATCCAGATCGTGCCGACGTTTTTGCTGCTGCCGAATCGGTGCGTAACGAATTCTGCTTACGCATCACTGGCTTGGTTCGTGCCCGTCCTGATGGTACTGGTAACGCTAATCTAAAGTCCGGCAAAATTGAAGTGCTGGCGCATAACGTTGAAATCTTGAACCCGTCCGTCACGCCACCGTTCCAATTGGATGATGACAATTTGTCTGAAACAACTCGCCTGACTCATCGCGTATTGGATTTGCGTCGTCCGCAAATGCAAAACAACTTACGTCTGCGTTATAAAGTGGCGATGGAAGTGCGTAAGTTCCTCGATGCGAATGGCTTTATCGATATCGAAACACCGATGTTGACTAAATCCACGCCAGAAGGTGCGCGTGACTACCTGGTGCCATCCCGTGTGAACGCGGGAGAATTTTTCGCTTTGCCACAATCTCCACAGTTGTTCAAACAATTGTTGATGGTCGCAAACTTTGACCGTTACTACCAAATCACCAAATGCTTCCGCGATGAAGATTTGCGTGCTGACCGTCAGCCAGAATTTACCCAGATCGATTGCGAAACTTCATTCATGTCCGAGCAAGAGATTCGTGACATGTTTGAAAACATGATTCGTCTGGTATTCAAAAATACCCTGGATATTGATTTGCCTAACCCATTCCCAGTCATGGAATTTGCGGAAGCAATGGGCTTGTACGGTTCCGATAAACCAGACATGCGCGTGAAGTTGCAATTCACAGAATTGACTGACGTGATGAAAGACGTTGATTTCAAAGTCTTCTCTGGTGCAGCGAACATGGTCAATGGCCGCGTAGTTGGTATGCGTGTACCAGGTGGCTCCAACATGCCACGTTCTGAAATCGATGCTTACACGCAATTTGTTGCGATCTACGGCGCTAAAGGTCTGGCTTACATCAAAGTCAATGAACTGGCAAAAGGCCGTGATGGCTTGCAGTCACCTATCGTTAAAAATATCCATGACGCAGCATTAGCCCAAATTCTGGAAAAAACAGGCGCGCAAGACGGCGACTTGATTTTCTTCGGTGCGGATAAAGCGAAAGTGGTCAATGACGCGATCGGCGCGTTGCGCGTGAAGATCGGACATAGTGAATTCGGTAAAGCGAATGGCTTGTTTGAAGACGCATGGCGTCCATTGTGGGTGATCGACTTCCCAATGTTCGAACACGATGAAGAAAACGATCGTTGGACTGCAACTCACCATCCGTTCACAGCACCAAAAGACGGTCATGAAGACTTGATGGAAACCGATCCAGGCAAATGTATCGCTAAAGCCTACGATATGGTGTTGAACGGTTGGGAATTGGGTGGTGGTTCTGTACGTATTCACCGCGCAGATGTACAAGCGAAAGTATTTAATGCGCTGAAAATCAGCGAAGATGAACAACGTCTGAAATTCGGTTTCTTGCTCGATGCATTGCAATACGGCGCGCCTCCACATGGTGGTCTGGCATTCGGTCTGGATCGTATTGTTACGATGATGACTGGTGCTGAATCGATTCGTGATGTGATTGCGTTCCCGAAAACGCAACGTGCACAGTGTTTGTTGACGCAAGCGCCTTCCGCTGTTGATGAAAAACAATTGCGCGAATTGCATATTCGTTTGCGCGCGACAGAGCCAGCTATCAAGGCTTAATACGCATTGCATCAATGTCGTTAGCATGATTAAAAAAAGCGAAGCTGCGGCTTCGCTTTTTTATTATGTAAATCAGTTGCAACGAGTATTAAAAAAGACAAGCGCTAGATGTAAAATTTGTTACAATTTTTACATATTTTTCAAACAAGGCGAATCGAATTCGTGTAATTTAGCGCATCTAATTTTCTTTACATTGTGAGATGTAGTCTATGAAATTTTGCGTATCCAAACATCAAAAGAACGTATTTCTTGCCCTGTCCGTGGCGACACTCATGCTCACAGCATGTGGCGAAAAGAAGACTGAATTAGGACAAGGATCATCAGAAGTTACGGGTTCAGCCGGTCCGGCTGGTGCCAAGGGTGCGAGTAAAACGCTGGTTAAATGTGACGCGCCAGTTGCCACTTTGGCGCTGGTCGAAAACCCGAACGGCTATACCGTGCTGTCACAATACAATTTACCGCAATCACCGGTTCCTTTGATCCGTTTGCTGGCGCAACAAAGTGGCTGCTTCCGCGTGGTTGATCGTGCTGCCGGATTGAAGGCTGTTGTGCAGGAACAAAGCTTGCAGGACCAGGGCATTATTCGTAAAAATAGCACTGTCCACAAAGGCAATGGCTACGAAGCGCAGTACACGATGACACCAAGTTTGACATTCTCAGAAAACAAGGCTGGCGGCGGCATTACTGCATTATTGGGAATGATCCCTGTACTCAAAAATCTGACTGGCTATGCCGAAAAAGTTACCTTGAAAGAGGCACAAGTTGCTTTGCTGTTGACCGACAATGAAACGACAGAGCAAATCGCTGCATCAACTGGTTCTGCCAGAACGACCGATCTGGGTCTTGGAGGTTTGAGTTTTGGTGGCGCTGGCGGTGGTCTGGGCGCTGGCTGGAGTAACACCAATGAAGTGAAGGTGATCGTTGCCGCATTTCTCGATGCGCATAATAAATTGGTGACACAGGTCCGTCAGTTGCAAAGCAAAGAATTGCCTCCCGCCGTGCCGGTGAAATAATTGTCGAAATTGTGATCTGAGATAAAAGGAGCTTGTTACGACAAGCTCTTTTTCTTTTAAAAGCGTTTCATTTACAACAGTTTTTTATCAAACTTGGTGCGTAAGCACACAGACATTTCAAGGTGCTATTTCATACTTATGCTTAGAAAATAGCTGCAAAGCAGCATCGAAAAATCTGTCAATTTTAGTGTCATCGCGTTCATTGCACGCCTGGCATGCTATAACGAAACTAATCAACGTTTGGTCTATTGTTTTTCTTTTTGAGGAAATAGTATGAAACAACAAACTCGTATTCAACTGGGGCTTGCTACCGTTTTTCTGACGATGATGTGTTCTGCTTCTGCTATGGCCGCAGAGCACGGAACAGAAGCTGAAGCGCAGGACATGGTTAAAAAAGCTGTTGCGCTAGTGAAGTCCGCCGGGCCGGAGAAGGCTTATAAAGCTTTTACCGAGCATACAGATGGCGCGTTTAAAGAAAAAGACTTGTATGTCTTTGCATATAACTTTGACGGTACCTGTATTGCGCAGGGAGCGACGCCAAAGATGGTGGGCAAAAATTTGCTTGCAATGAAAGATGTCGATGGCAATGCATTTATCAAAGGCATGATAGACATGGTGAAAGCATCTTCTAAGGGGTGGTATGGTCCCTATAAGTTTAGCAATCCTGCGAATCAGACCTATGAGTTGAAGAAGTCGTATTGCGAGCGTGGAGCAGGGGACACGATGTTGTGTGTCGGTACCTATTTCGAAAAATAAACGACATTAATATTGCTGTCAAAGTGCGTAAAAGCCTGCTATCTAATTCAGATCGCAGGTTTTTTTGTGTCATCTGAACGCCAAATCAGTTGCTCGTGATTGTGAATGCAACGATAAAAAATAGGAATCAACTAAAGGCGCTAAAATAGCAGACTGTAGAAACTGTCGTTTTCATTTTGCTAAAAATGCCTGCTTATAAAATTCCTGAATCAGTTCTCGTCGTTATTTATACACCGCAGCTTGATGTGTTGTTGTTGGAGCGTGCCGACAAGCCTGGCTTCTGGCAATCGGTTACCGGATCGAAAGACACGCCGGATGAAGATGTGCTGGAGACGGCAATCAGAGAAGTGGGTGAGGAAACCGGTATCGATGCCCGCCAATTTTCACTACATAATTGGCAAACATCAAACATCTATGAAATATATCCGGTTTGGCGGCATCGCTATGCACCTGGCGTCACGCATAATACGGAGCATGTCTTTGGCTTGTGTGTGAGTTCTCGTCTGGACGTGCAATTGTCTCCGCGTGAACATCTGCAATATCAATGGCTACCTTGGAAAGAGGCTGCGGATCAATGTTTTTCTGCATCCAATGCGGAAGCAATCCTGCAATTGCCGGACCGTATCTGAGTGACAATGTCTATCATCAGGTGAGCGTATGAAATTACGGATTGCGACGTATAACATGCATAAAGGTGTCAGTGCTTTTGGGCGTCAGGCACGGATACACGGCATGAAAGAGGCTATTGCCAGCCTCAATGCCGATCTGGTGTTTTTACAAGAGGTGCAGGGCCAGCATGACATTCATGCGAAGCGACATCCTTCATGGCCAATCACTGGTCAGCACGAATTTCTTGCCGGAGATTCGCACCATGTCGCCTACGGAATGAATGCGGTCTATGAACATGGGCATCACGGTAATGCCTTACTGAGTCGTTATCCAATCAATTCACATGTCAACCACGATGTGTCAGACCATGCCTATGAGCAGCGCGGTATCTTGCATGCCGTAGTGCATATGGCTGGTGCAAATGTTCATTGTTTCGTGATACATCTTGGCTTGTTTGCAGCAAGTCGCCGCCGCCAGGTACAAGCTTTAATCGATACCATCATCAGAGATACGCCAGCGAACGCGCCATTGATTATTGCCGGAGATTTTAACGACTGGAATCAGCGTCTTAGCGCCACCTTGTACCAGCATCTTGGTGTCGTAGAAGCGTTTGATTTCAACAGAAAGCAACAACCTGGATCGCTTCTTCGTCGCGGTCTGGGCGATATTTTCTTGCCGTCTCGCACGATGCACGCACGAACCTTTCCTGCGGGATTCCCATGTTTATCTCTTGACAGAGTGTATATACGCGGGTTTCAACTTGAGCAGGTATCAGTCCTCAAAGGTGCTCCATGGAATACCTTGTCTGATCATGTACCAATTATGGCAAATCTTGAATTGCTTCTCCCACAGTCATTCACGCCAGAAAATTAAATTATGGGGAAACTCCAATACGTTGATGGCAACGATGTGCAACTTTTGCACTGTGGCGGAGAATACTTTGCTTCCTTACTTCAAGCGATTGAATCTGCACAACGCGAAATTTATCTGGAAACGTACATCTTTTCTCATGATGCGACTGCCTCATTGGTACGTGATGCCTTAATTGCGGCTGCTTTGCGCGGTGTTGTGGTCAGGGTGGTCATCGATTGGCTGGGAAGTGGGCGTGAAAAAGCGCTGCAGTTAAGCCAGATATTTATTGCGGGTGGAGTTCAATGTCGTTGTTTTAACCGATGGTTCCGACGAGGTCTTGCGCGTACGCACAGAAAAATTTCGGTGATCGATCAAAAAGTGGCGATGGTGGGTGGTTTAAATATCATCGATGATCATATTTCTGATGACGGCTGGGAGCATGTATTACCGTTTCCCCGTTGGGATTTTGCGGTACAAATTCAAGGGCCTTTGGTCGCCCATGTCCATCTGGAAGTGGAGGCCCAATGGCGGAAAACCGGGCGCCTTGGTTTACTTTCTAGAATCGCTCTTTTACGTAACCTGAACGAAGAAGCGCATATTTCAGACTCCTCCTTAAGCCGCGCAGCCTTATTGGTGCGGGATAACTTGCGTAATCGCGCCACCATTCAAAAAGCGTATTTACATGCATTAGGAAATGCACATCAACATGCGATTCTGGTCACGCCTTATTTTGCACCTGGTCGCAAATTCAGACGTGCACTAATCGAGGCAACATCGCGCGGGGTTGAGGTGGTGCTGCTCATCGGTGTCGGACAATTTGTATTGCAAGACGCGGTAGCACATTCGTATTATCCAAAGTTGCTCAGACAAGGTGTACGCATCGTCGAGTACCGAAAAACGCAATTACATGCCAAAGTTGCAGTAGTAGACAATGACTGGGCAACGGTGGGGTCGAGTAACTTTGATGGATTGAGTTTATTTGTCAATCACGAAGCAAACATCGTCATTCATGACAAGGCGTTTACTGCAAAGTTAAGCGCTGAACTGCAGCGTGGCGTCGCCGATGGTGTTGAAGTATTTATAGAAGATTATGTTAATCAATCGTGGTACAAACGTGCATGGTACGGCACTGCTTATCTTGTGTACCGCGCATTGATGCGCCTTGCCACTTTTGGAAGTTACGGTTGATTTTCACTGATTGTCACCTGCTATTGCAGGCTTGGTGCAACATAAAAACGAATCAAATTGCGACCATCATCTTTGGCTTGATACATCGCTTTATCTGCCCATTTCATGACCTGCGTCTCAGTCGTATTATGTGAATTGAACAGGGCAACACCAATGCTGGCGGAACATCTGTGTTCTATATATTCGGGTTTGCCGTCGTATTGAATCGGTAACATATAAGGCGTACGTAAGGCGTTACGGATTTTTTCGGCGATTACCGTGACCTGATTTTTCGAGTTCCCGTTTTCTGCTTGTAACTCGCTGATGATAACGACAAACTCATCTCCACCAAAACGCGCTACCGTGTCGATTTCTCTGACGCAAGACCGCAATCTGCTGGCGACTTCGATCAACAATAAATCGCCTACATCGTGTCCAAAATTATCATTGAGTGGCTTAAAATTATCCAGATCAATCATTAGTAGCGCGGCGTGATTGCCACTGCGTTTTCCGGCGGCGATGCTCTGTTCTATGCGGTCATGTAACAGGCGACGGTTAGGCAGATTGGTGAGCGGATCATAAAATGCTAGTCGATGCACGTCATCTTCCATCCGTTTGCGTTCGGTGATGTCCTTGATGGTGGCGATATAATTTATCGGATAGCCATTTTCATCTTTGACGCAAGAGAAAGTCATATTGGCTGGAAAACGTGTGCCATTTTTACGGATCAACGAGACTTCAATTTCGCCTTCAGCACCTTGCAAGACTCGTTGCAGTAGTGCTTGTAATTGATCGTTTTCATCTTGCGGCCAGTACGGAAAGCCTGCGCCCGAGCGGAGTAGTTCTGTATCCATAAAACCTGTCATGCGACACAAAGCGGGATTCACTTCCAATGCTCTTCCGTTACGTTCAAGAACGGTGAATCCATCTTGCATAGAATTGATGAGCTTGCGCGTGAATGTCAGCGATTCATGCAACTCTACTTGTGCGACCTTGAGAGCTGTGACATTGTCATGAGAGACGATAATTCTTGGTGGCTCAGCGCTGGGAATGCGAGTTACCCTTGCGATAAACCAGCGACGCTCATCGGGCAGATGAGATGGATATTCAATTTCAAAATAATTATTATCGCCAGCAAGTACTTCTAGTAATTTTTCATAAAATAGTTCTGCCTCTAAAGAACCTTTGTTAGTCACTTTCGCATCTGGTTTGCATAAATCGAGGTAACTAGTTTGCTTAAGCAGAATCTCAGGGTTGCCACCATTAGAGATCAAAAAATTGATCCAGGCACTATTTGCTGAAAGTATGATGCCCTTCTCATCAAGCACACAAATCTGCGCTGGCAGCGCATCCAAAACGGAGTGAACAAATAAATGTGAGGCCTCTAAGTCGCGTTCAATTTTTTTTCTGGTGGTGATGTCAGTAACATAAACCAGTCTCCGCATCGTACCGTCGATGCCTGGAACTTGTGCTGATTCACTGATAACATGTAAGATTGTACCGTCAGCTCGTTGTACATCCCACTCCCCACCGAGTATGCCGCCAGTTTTTAAAAAACGCTGATGTAATTCGAGTACAGAAGCACGGGCTTCAGGCTTAAACACCATCGTAAAACAATGCCCGAGCATTTGCGCTTTGGTGTAGCCATAGATGTCGCAATACACCTCGTTAAGTGCTTCATAAGTGCCATCAAAATTGATGACCGCCATACCGATGGGGGACTGCCGCAAAACCTCATCGAAAGGCATGTGTATATTGTTCAAAAGCAGATTCTGAACAGCGTTTCCCTGCATGTTGCCCCCTGATTCTTACTGCGGCGCGCATTTCTGGTTGTACGCAAAGAGCGATTTCAATCAGATATAGCGTATATCGAGTGCCTGGAAACGTCGCTATACATGCAACAACAGGCGCGGCGACAATTGTAAAATAAATTTAATTCTACAAGTAAGAATCGTTCAAGCGATGATCTGGGAATTGGTTCGAGGAAATTTTTTGTTGTTGAATTTACACAATTAAATTATTGACACTTGTGCTCAAATGCGCATAACCAAGTACAAATTTGATGCTTTAGGCATCCTTTTTTCAGTCCATTGTCCGTAATGCTGCGATGCCGCACAGATAGTCTGTCAGTATCGCTTTTCTTGAGCATAAATGCCTTGTATTTGACCAGCGCCTGCAATACATTGCATCAAAATAGAATGAACGTGCGTTAATTAAATCCGGAACATTGGAATAATTGGAATAATTTGAATAATTGGATTTGTTAGTGAGTCTCCATGAGCAACACCACCCGTATCGATAAGTGGCTGTGGGCAGCCAGATTTTTTAAAACCCGTAGCCTGGCAACCCATGCGGTTGATTTAGGGCGTGTCCTGCAAAACGAGCAGCGTGTCAAACCCGCCCATGACGTCAAAATTGGTGACCTGATCGAAATTCATCATAGCGAACAAATCTGGCAGGTCAAAGTTTTACGCATATTAGAGGTGCGCGGTCCCGCAACAGTGGCACAGACGATGTATGAAGAAACCCCGGCAAGCCTAGAAAAGCGCCAAAAAGCGGCGGAAGATAGAAAATATTTCCGTGAACCGACCGCGCATATTCAAGGGCGTCCAACGAAACGTGATCGTCGGCAATTGGATGTGTCGTGGGATTGAGGCAAGCTTTTCCACGGCAGACAATTGTTACGAAGTAACATATTTAAGTTGATAGCAAGAATCAGAAACCAGGAGCCGTGTCAGGCAGGGATGTTTAAAAATGACTTTTAGCGTCGATTAACTATGAAGTTCATCTGAGGTTAACGATTTTTAAGTACATTGCTAATATGAAACAAATCTGAAAACAAATAGATACTCTCCTCTAAAGGGCGAATCCAGTTTGACTTTTAATGCGCCGTGGCTAATAGTACGAGCGTTCGATTAATTCACTAGTTTGCATGTTGTTAGTGTCAACGTGAAGCATTTCAATATAGATACAGTAATATGAATATGACATCGAAATTCATGCGTAAAGGGGAGTTGACCCGCGCAGCCATTCTGGACGTAGCACTCGACGCCGCCAGTCGTGACGGTATAGAGGGGCTCACTATAGGCTTGCTGGCCGACAAAATGAACATGAGCAAATCTGGCGTGTTCGCCCATTTTGGTTCGCGTGAAGATTTGCAAATCGAAGTGTTAAAGCTTTACCACCATCACTTCGAACAAGAGGTGTTTTATCCAAGCATGAAAGAAGAGCGTGGCTTACCGCGTTTGCAATCCATGTTTGCACTGTGGATCAAGCGCGTTACGGTCGAGATTGCGTCGGGTTGTATTTATATTAGTGGTGCTGCTGAGTATGACGATAGGCAGGGCCCGATACGCGATGAATTGGTCGGTATGGTAAAAGCATGGCAGGGTGCATTACAGCGTGCTGCCAGCCAGGCGATACAACTTGGCCATTTGCGCCAGGATGTCGACGCTGACCAGATTGTGTATGAAATGTACGGCTTGATACTGGCTTTGCACCATGATGCGCGCTTCTTGCGCAAACCAGGTAGCGTAGACAGAGCGCAAGCTGGTTTTGAACGAATGATCGAATATTACGCGCCGGTCATAGCGGGTTAATGCAGGGCCGTCGTTATTTTTGAAATATCTGTTTCCTTATCTAGTTTAACTTTGCCGTCAGGAGAAAATCATGGGTCAATATATCGCTCCATTGCGTGATATGCAGTTCGTGTTGCATGAATTATTGAATGTTGAATCGGAACTTAAGCAATTGCCTAAGCATGCTGACGTCGATGCTGACATCATCAACCAAATTCTGGAAGAAGGCGGCAAATTCACTTCCGAAGTCTTGTTCCCATTGAACCATTCTGGTGATCGCGAAGGCTGCCATCACGACAAGACTAACCACACAGTCACCACACCAAAAGGCTTTAAAGAAGCCTACAAACAATATGTAGAAGCGGGCTGGCCTGCATTGTCTTGCGACCCGGATTTCGGCGGTCAAGGCTTGCCACTGGTCGTGAACAATTCATTCTATGAAATGATGAATTCTGCAAATCAGGCATGGACGATGTATCCAGGCTTGTCGCACGGTGCTTACGAGTGTATCCACGAACATGGTACAGACGAACAAAAATCTTTGTACTTGCCAAAACTGATTTCCGGCGAGTGGACAGGTACTATGTGCCTGACTGAGCCACATTGCGGTACTGACTTGGGTATGCTGCGTTCCAAAGCTGAACCACAAGCAGACGGCACCTACAAAATCAACGGCGCGAAGATTTTCATCTCCGCTGGTGAGCACGATATGTCTGACAACATCGTCCATCTGGTGCTGGCACGTTTGCCAGGCGCACCAGAAGGTTCAAAAGGTATTTCCCTGTTCATCGTTCCTAAGTTCCTGCCGAATGCAGATGGAACAAACGGTGCACGTAACCCGATTTTCTGCGGCGCGATCGAAGAAAAAATGGGCATCCACGGTAACTCCACATGCCAGATGAATCTGGATGGCGCGACCGGCTGGTTGATCGGTGGCCCGCACAAAGGCCTGAATGCGATGTTCGTGTTCATGAACGCAGCACGTCTGGGTGTTGGTATGCAAGGTCTGGGTCTGACTGAAGTGGCTTACCAAAACGCGTTGGTCTATGCAAAAGACCGTATCCAGATGCGCAGCTTGTCTGGTCCTAAAGCACCAGAAAAACCAGCTGATCCGATTATCGTTCACGCTGACGTACGTCGCATGTTGTTGACAGCAAAAGCGTACGCTGAAGGTGCACGTGCTTTCTGTTCCTATGTTGCTCTGCAACTCGATAAAGAACTGAATCACCCTGACGAACAAGTTCGCAAAGATTGCGCTGATGAAGTTGCGTTACTGACACCAGTGATCAAAGCCTTTATCACTGACAATGCATGGACAGCAACTTCTGAATGTCTGCAAGTTTATGGCGGCCATGGCTTTATCGCTGAATGGGGCATGGAACAATATGTTCGTGACGCGCGTATCAACATGATTTACGAAGGTACAAACACAGTGCAGTCGCTGGATTTGTTAGGCCGTAAGATCTTGATGGACAACGGTGCAAAGCTGCGTAAATTTGGCGCCAAAGTACAAGCCTTCGTCGAGGCGAATGGCACTAATGAAGCGATGTCTGAATTCGTTACACCATTGGCTGAATTAGGCGACAAAGTCACTAAGTTGACCATGGAAATTGGTATGAAAGCATTCCAGAATCCAGACGAAGTTGGTGCGGCTGCCGTACCTTACCTGCGCGTTGTCGGACATATGGTGTACAGCTATTTCTTTGCTCAAATGGCAAAAATTGCTCTTGAAAAAGAGACATCTGGCGATACATTCTACAAAGCAAAATTAGCGACTGCTCGCTTTTACTTTGCACGTTTGTACCCAGAAACAGCGATGTTGATTCGTCAGGCACGTTCTGGCTCTGCCAATTTGCTGTCCCTCGAAGCTGATTTGTTCTGATGTAAGTAACCGTAGGGTGCGCTTGCGCACCTTGACTCTCAGGCTGACAGGGACGCATGGCGATCCCTGAAAGTCAGAGACTAAAACAAGGAAAAGCCATGACCAATTTCATCGTAAAAAAAGTCGCCGTGCTCGGCGCCGGCGTGATGGGTGCGCAAATTGCTGCGCATTGCATTAATGCTAAAGTACCTGTCGTTCTGTTCGACTTGCCAGCAAAAGAAGGTCCAAAAAACGGCATCGTTTTGCGTGCTATCGAAAACCTGAAAAAACTCAATCCAGCACCACTCGGCAATAAAGATGATGCTGCGTTGATCGAAGTTGCTAACTACGAAGACAATCTGGACGTGCTGGCTGGTTGCGATCTGATTATCGAAGCGATCGCTGAACGCATGGACTGGAAACATGACCTGTACAAAAAAGTTGCTCCGCACATCGCTCCAAATGCGATTTTTGCGTCGAACACTTCCGGTCTGTCCATCACGGCATTGTCTGACGGCTTTGATGCTGAATTGAAAGCACGTTTCTGCGGCGTTCACTTCTTCAATCCACCACGCTACATGCACTTGGTTGAATTAATCCCAACCGTAGCAACTCGCCCAGAAATCATCGATCAACTCGAAGGCTTCCTGACTACCTCTTTGGGTAAAGGCGTTGTTCGTGCAAAAGATACACCGAACTTCATCGCTAACCGCGTTGGTATTTTCGGTATGCTGGCGACGATCCATGAAGCTGAAAAATTCGGTTTGACGGTGGATGTCGTAGATGACCTGACTGGAAAAAAACTGGGTCGCGCTTCTTCTGGTACTTTCCGTACTGCAGACGTGGTTGGTCTCGACACCATGGGTCATGTAATCAAAACCATGCAAGACAATTTGGCGGACGATCCTTTCTTCGCGGTCTACAAAACACCAGAAGTACTGGCTAAGCTGGTTGCTGCTGGTGCGCTCGGTTCTAAAACTGGTGCTGGTTTCTACAAAAAAGTAGGTAAAGACATTCAACGTCTTGACTTCGCGACAGCGCAATACGTTACTGGCGGTGCTAAAGCTGACGACGTCGTAGCACGCATGTTGAAAGAAAAAGACCCTGTCAAGAAAATGAAGACCTTGCGTGAATCGACTCACGTACAAGCGCAGTTCTTGTGGGCGATTTTCCGTGACGCGTTCCATTACATCGCCGTTCATGGCGCAACGATTGCTGACAATGCACGTGACATCGATTTCGCGATGCGCTGGGGCTTTGGCTGGAATGTTGGTCCATTCGAAACATGGCAAGCATCAGGTTGGGCTGAAGTAGCGAACTGGGTGAAAGAAGATATCGACGCTGGTAAAGCATTGTGCAATACACCATTACCAAGCTGGGTATTTGATAGCGCTGTTGCACAAAACGGTGGTGTACATACCTCCGCAGGTTCCTGGTCCGCAAGCAAATCCACATTTGTTCCACGCTCCAATCTGGCGGTTTACGACCGTCAGGCGTTCCGTGCACCAGTTCTGGGTACGGGCGAAGCGACTGGCGCAAACGCTGGCACGACCTTCTTTGAAGATGAGTCCGTTCGTATCTGGCATCAAGGTACAGAAGCACAACGTGATGACGTGCTGATCTTGTCCTTGAAAACCAAGATGCACGTGATCGGCCCTGGCGTGATCGAAGGCATGGAAAAAGCGATTGCCGAAGCCGAGAAAAATTACAAAGGTTTGGTTATCTGGAGTGCGGATGCAGCAGACGGCGGCGCGTTCTCTGCTGGCGCTGATTTGCAAGCGATGTTGCCATTGTTTATGTCCGGTGGCGTGAAAGCGATCGAACCAGCAATCTCACGTTTGCAAGACGCACATCAGGCATTGAAATACGCGAATATCCCAGTCGTGGCAGCGGTTTCTGGTCTGGCATTGGGCGGCGGTTGCGAATTGTTGATGCACGCAGCAAAACGCGTGGCATCGATCGAATCCTACATTGGTTTGGTTGAAGTGGGTGTTGGTCTGGTTCCTGGTGGTGGTGGTTTGAAAGAAGCTGCAGTTCGCGCAGCAGCGGATGCGAAAGGCACTGATTTGTTGCAGTTCCTGAAAAACTACTTCATGAACGCAGCGACAGCAGCAGTTTCCAAATCTGCGCTCGAAGCGAAGAAAATGGGTTACCTGTCCGAGAACGATGTGATTGTATTCAACCCATATGAGTTGTTGCATGTAGCAAAAGTAGAAGCCCGCGCCATGTTTGACGCTGGTTATCGTGCACCAATGAAGAAACTCGTGCCTGTGACTGGTCGTCATGGTATTGCGACGATTTCTGCGCAATTGATCAATATGCGTGACGGTGGCTTTATCTCTGCACATGACTACAAACTCGGCAAGATGATTGCAGAAGTTGTTTGCGGTGGCGACATCGACAATGGCAGCCTGGTCAGCGAACAATGGTTGCTCGACATGGAGCGTAAAGCGTTTATGGAATTGCTGAACCATCCAAAAACACAAGAGCGCATCATGGGCATGATGCAAACTGGCAAGCCAGTACGTAACTAATCGGAGTACATAACATGACTAAACAACTTCAAGACGCGTATATCGTCTCTGCTACTCGTACACCGATCGGTAAATCTGGTCGCGGTATGTTCCGCAACACACGTCCAGATGACTTGCTGGTACGTGTCATGCAATCAGCGCTGGCACAAGTGCCTAACCTCGATCCAAAACTGGTTGAAGATGCGATCATCGGTTGCTCTTTCCCAGAAGGTGCACAAGGTCTGAATCTGGCGCGTATGGGCGTGTTGCTGGCTGGTTTGCCGAACACTATCGGTGGCGTAACAATCAACCGCTATTGCGCATCCGGCATCACTGCTGTGGCGATGGCTGCTGACCGCATTCGTGTTGGTCAGGCTGATGTGATGATCGCTGGCGGTGTGGAATCCATGTCCATGGTGCCAATGATGGGTAGCAACCCATCGATGAATATGGCGATTCTGCAAGACGAAAACGTCGGCATGGCCTACGGTATGGGTTTAACTGCTGAAAAAGTCGCGCAACAATGGAAAGTATCCCGTGAAGCGCAAGATGCATTTGCTTTGCAATCGCACCAACGTGCAATCGCTGCGCAAAATGCTGGCTACTTCGATGCAGAAACAACGTCTGTTGACATCATCGACCGCGTACCTAACTTGCTGACTGGCGAAATCGAACTCAAAACTCGTACGGTGACTCGCGACGAAGGCGCACGTCCAGATACCTCTTTAGAGGGCCTGGCGAAGCTCAAAGCCGTGTTTGCTGCCAAAGGTAGTGTGACTGCTGGTAACAGCTCGCAAACTTCTGACGGTGCAGGCGCATTGATACTGGTCAGCGAAAAAATCCTGAAGCAATTCAACCTGACACCATTGGCGCGTTTCGCTTCCTTCGCAGTCCGTGGCGTACCACCAGAAATTATGGGCATCGGTCCTAAAGAAGCGATCCCGGCAGCATGTCGCGCAGCAGGTATTACGCAAGATCAGATCGACTGGTTCGAACTGAACGAAGCGTTTGCGGCGCAGTCTCTGGCAGTGGTACAAGATCTGGGTCTCGATCCAGCAAAAGTGAATCCGATGGGCGGCGCGATTGCTCTGGGTCATCCACTGGGCGCAACAGGTGCAATTCGTTCCGCGACCACTATCCACGCTTTGCATCGCAATAACCTGAAATACGGTATGGTGACGATGTGCGTAGGTACTGGTATGGGTGCTGCTGGTATTTTTGAACGCATGTAATTTGCCTTACTAGCCCAAAAAAAACCGCACATATTTTGTGCGGTTTTTTTACAAATACGACAATGAAAATAGGTCTTGTTCACGAGTTACAATAGCGACTTGTTTGCACATGATTGAAGAATATAGTCCTAGGACAAAGAGAGACACACATGACAGATATCCTGACCCACAAAGAAAATGGCGTTCTGACGATCAGCTTTAATCGTCCTGAAAAGAAAAATGCGATTACTGCCGCCATGTATCAGGCGATGGCTGATGCCTTGCGTGCAGCCGAAACAGATGCCGCTGTGCGCGCCATCCTGATCACTGGTAAGCCAGAAATTTTTACTGCAGGCAATGATCTCGAAGATTTCATGAAAAACGCTGGCAGCCTTGCTAATCCAGACAGCATTCCGCCAGTCTATCAATTTATGCAGGCATTAAATGATTCCGGCAAGCCCGTGATTGCTGCTGTGTCCGGTGCAGCGGTGGGGATTGGTACTACCTTACTCATGCATTGTGATCTGATTTATCTGGCAGATAATGCAAAGCTGTCTATGCCATTCACACAATTAGGTTTGTGCCCTGAATTTGCATCCAGCATGGTATTTCAGCAAATTGTTGGTTATCAACGCGCTGCAGAAAAATTGATGCTGGGCGAACCATTTACAGCGCAGGAAGCGTTTGAAATGGGCTTTGTGAATAAGGTCTTGCCGTTAGAAGAATTGTTACCCTACGTCCAGCAAATCGCTGCCAAATTGGTTGCATTGCCAGCCGCTTCAATTCGCACTACCAAACGTCTGATGAAAGGTAATCAGCCACAAGCAATCGTCACAAAAATGGCAGAAGAAAATCAGCACTTTGCAGCAATGCTCAACGCACCAGAAGCACGTGAAGCTTTTATGGCTTTCTTTCAAAAACGTAAGCCAGACTTTAGTCAGTTCAATTAAATACTGACGTGAATAAAAAACGGAGCTGTTTGGGCTCCGTTTTTTATTTAACAACCTTCAATTGTTTATTAAAGGTCAGATTTTATTCTGCACCATTGCCTGGCATACTTGAAGTGAGATTGTTTTCACCGCCGCCGTTGCCTGGCATGCTTGAAGTGAGGTCGTTTTCTTCTACTCCATTACCTGGCATACTTGAAGTGAGATTGTTTTCACCGCCGCCATTGCCTGGCATGCTAGAGGTAACATTGCTTTCATTCTCGGCACTATCTGGCACACCGGGTACTTTTTGTTGAATAGACATCGTGCTCTCCTGGTTGGTGAATCGATTCATTAAACTTAACTACAACGGCGACGTTATCTTAGCTGATGTTGGAACAAAATCAATGCGTTAAATGCTGATATTTGTTTCAAACTATGCGCCTGGACGCCATTTTTTTATCTCACACTTTTTCTGGTACCAATTTAATTGGCTGCAGGTAATTAAATGGATTATTCAATGTTCGCCATTGGATAAATTCGCTGACCGGCATAGGCTTAGCGGCATACCATCCTTGTACATAATCACACCCAAACTGCTTCACCAGTTCCCACTCTTCCATTGTTTCAACACCTTCTGCGACGGTATGAAGTTTGAGACGTTGCCCAAGCTCTATGGTCGATAACAAGAGTAATGATGCATCCGTGTCTGGTTTTACATTGGCGACAAACGCCCGATCAATTTTTAATTCGGATACCGGCATTTTTTGCAGATAGGCAAGTGAGGAATAGCCTGTCCCAAAATCATCAAGCGCAATCGAATAGCCGAGAGAGCGCAAGTGGTCCAGTACGATGATGGCCGTATTGGCATCACTCATCACGCTGCTTTCGGTGACTTCCAGACGGATATCTTCGGTAGAGGCATTATTGGATTCGCGCAAAGTTTCAATGATCGAAACGATATTATGATTGCGCAAATCAAATGCCGATAAATTGATCGAAATTTGTATGGGGTCACCTGCCGCTCTCCATGCCGCGACCAGTTGCATCGCTTCTTTTAACATCCAGACTGTGATGGCGCTAATGTGGCCCGTGTGTTCCGCAAAAGGGATGAACTGATACGGTGGAATCATACCGCGTGTAGGATGCTGCCAGCGTACTAGTGCTTCAGCACAAACTACCGCACCATCCTTGACTCTTACTTTTGGTTGCAAGAAGATCCGTAAGTGATTCTGTTGTATCGCCATCCGTAATTCGGATAACAGACTCAGATCACCTAACTTATTGGTCTCCATGTCGGGGCGATACACCTCCCAACCACTTTTAGACGCGCGCGCCGCGTTGAGGGCGATTTCTGCACAATGCATATGCTTTTGCATGCTGACATCAGTTTGCAGGCTAACACCAGCGGAAAGCGATATATCAATCGTCTGTTGATTTACAGAAATTGGAGAGAAGAATTTTTCTTTCAAATGCCGTTGCAACTCGTCAATTGTGTGTATATCGATCCAGATAATAAAAAACTGATCCGACTGACTACGGCCAACCACCGTGTTGGGAATAGATGACAAACGATGCCCGACCTCGACTAGTGCTGCGTCACCAATATCGTGCCCCAGAGCCTCATTGATGGCTTTAAAGCGGTCGACGTTCAGGGCGACCACCGCAATGTAAGGATGTAGCTTGTTCTTTAGCATTGTTTCACCCTGAACCGCTAAACGTTCACGGTTGGCCAGACCCGTAAGCTGGTCTTCTCGGGCGATGCGTATCGCTTCGTTATGTAAGACAAATGTGCGGTAGGCTAAGCTGATACATAGCAGGGTAGGGAGGAACAAATTTTGAATTACATCAAGAGTCGTTCCTGACGGAGGGGTAAATCTCCATCCCCAACTTTTTGGTTGTACATTGATGAGTGACAACGTCCACCATAATACTGTAATAGGAAGTAATCCAAGTATAAGTAAGGGGGTGCCTTTATGGTGTCTTTGCGTTGCACGGAACAAACCCAATAAAGCGAGAGGGAACCACAAGAGGCTAAGATAGTCTTGTAAAACGACGGTTTTTAAACTCAGCGATGCTTCGAAAAACGACATTGGGACGAGCGTCAAATAAGCAACGGACATCAATAACATACAACGATGAAGAAAGAGGCTGTGTTCCTTAAAGCCGCCAATTCTGGTCACAATGATCGATAACACCGCTGTGGATGGCCACGATGTGAATGCAAATAAACGCGGGAACCAATCTGGCAAATTTGGCACAGAAAAAATAAGTCCGTCATTAAAAATGATAAACGCAGCCTGGAAGAAGGCGAATAGTGCAAATAGACCGTAATTTATGTCGCGTAAAAACAAACCAAACGCCAACATAATTAGTGCAAAACCGAGTAACACTGCCGACTGAGCAACGCTGGTATTTTCTGCTTTGCGGGCTTGCAAGCTGATTTGATCGAGGGTCATTCCGGCAACGTCGATTTCGTCATAAAACGAGGTAGACGGTGATACGGTAGTTCGTGCGTAAATTGGATATGCAGCATCTTGCACAATAAAACTGATGCGATTTGCACTCACAAAAGCGTTTAATTTTTCACCGTTGTGGGGGGCATTGCCTAACAACTTTCCTTGTTTGTCAAAGAGCGCAATATCAATCCACACACTTTTAAAACTCAGTAGCTCATCTTTTGGAAGTGGGCGTTCGATTCTGAGCCAGCACACCTTTTGCAGGCGTAATTTACCCAAACCCGGCGTCCAGGCAGCCTCATTTCCGGGAATATGAATGAGCTCGGACGCCTTGCCACAAACTGCGTCAGTTTGGACCGGACTGGCAAAACTGTCGCTGCAATGCAACAATGCGAATACGAGAATGAGGTGTTTGATCAGCCTCAACAGACCTAATCCAATTGCAGCCATAACTTCGTTCCTTGTTTGGACTTATAACCAGACGACGAGGTAGAAAAAAAGAGCAATTATTAAGAGAGTGCTATGCCAAACTTAACATACCAGAATTGATGTTAGTGTTGGTGGTTAATTGCAATAAATGCAATTATAATAAATGAAGAAAGTCACACAAGCAAAAGAAAATTAACTCCGTTACAATAATTTATTTTTGTGCAATAAATTTCAAAAAAGTATCCGCGAAATTGAAGTCCGACGTCTTTTTGCTTTTAAAAATTTGAGTCAATTTAATCGGTCTTCAGTATGTTGCATACTCTCACCGCAATCCAATTAGATGAAAATAAAAATTAAACTTCCAACCGCTGGAAAGCCGCGAAATCGTCTCGCACTAGCTGCGCGTCAGCGAAATGCCGGTGCGCATGAGCCAATTAATCCGTTGCGTACAGCACGCCGCAAAGCCCGGCAAGAGATACAAAAGAGTCTCCTTCGACGTATCCGGGATGACGAGGTTTAAATCTTTCCTAGGCGACAAGCGAGCACGTTCTCTTTCAATTACAGGATAAGAATTGCGCCCAAGAAGCTGCAATTTGTTGATTTACGCCGCAAGTGTTATTTCCCCAGAACATGCATTTTCTATTATTTCTTTAAAGCAGAACTTTGGTTAAGGTCTGATACATTTAAGATGTTGAAAAGAATAGAAAAATAAACAATAATTCTATTCATTCGTGGTGACATCCGTAAAACATTTTCGATTTGAAATATCGGTTGATGGAACCAAAATTTGTTTTCTGAATCCGAGTTTCTGAATAATACAAAATATGCTGAAAAGTAGTGTGATGGAATAAGAGTTGGATTCCGTCGGCGCTTGCAACCACAGAGGTTGAATGTCGTATAGCTGCGGGTAGCACATTTGTCATTATTGGTATATTCGACAGAAATCCCTTGTCACCGATAGGTATCATTTTCCAAGGCGGTTTATCATGGCTTCCGTTACTTTTGATGCTACTCATCCACGTAATATAAAAATCCGTTGGACTGATTTTGAGCATGGCTTTGTGATTAATGGCCAAAAGCTTGGCCGGCACGGCAAGGCGATTGCTACTGATTATTTTCATTTTTCAGCAAGCTGGAATTCGCTTGGTGCAGAGAAAACGGAACAATTTCAACGTCTTTTGACAGGATCCTCCAACGATAGAGCAGCTTTGCGCTATGAAATTACCAAAGACCCTGAACATCCAGGATGTTCATTGATTGTCGGTGAGTTCTCAATGGCCCACGCTGGCACGCCGTTAACCTCAGATATGCTGCATTACTTAGCCCAAACCGCAATATCGCCAGAGCTCCGGTACGGGCGCATTAGTGAAGATTTTAATGCTCCTTTTTTACTTGGTCACTGGATAGTCGAATTTCCAAAAGAAGTGAAATTACGTGCGGGTTTAGCGGGCAATCGCGGTTTATTGCCGGCTGCGTACTAAAGCATAGTACTGATAACCATCATCGTATTTATAGCTGTAACACCTTGCCGTTTCTCTCTCCCGGGCAAGGTGTTTTTTTAATTTTGCAAAAACTTCATTCCGTTATTTCCCCGATGCTCTTGCTTGCTGCCGTATCGTTTCCAGGCTGGCACCAGGCGTGATGAGATTGCCGTCGTAGCGCAATTCGATGAGTGCTGGCAATTGATGATTGCGGCAATGTTTTAATGCGCGTTCTAATGCTGGAGCAAATTCAGCGGTCGTCAATACGGTTTCACCACTCGCACCATAGGCGCGCGCCAGAGCCGCAAAATCAGGATTGTGCAATTCTGTGCCAGAAACACGTTCAGGGAATTCGCGCTCCTGATGCATACGAATGGTGCCGTACATACCATTGTTAAATACGATTATCACCACGCCTGCTTTGTACTGAACCGCAGTAGCCAGTTCCTGGCCATTCATCATGTATTCGCCATCGCCAGCGAAGGTAATCACTGTGCGTTCAGGATCAATAATTTTGGCCGCAACACCTGATGGTACGCTATAACCCATCGCACCAGAAGTTGGCGCTAATTGCGTGCGGAAGCCGCCGTAGCGAAAATAGCGATGCGCCCAGGTTGCATAATTGCCTGCGCCGTTGGTGAGTATCGTATTTGCAGGAGTCTGCTGCATGATGTCTTGCACCACTTGCCATAAATTGAGCGGTGCTTTCTCTTGTCCAAAAATGGCGGGCTCGGTTTGCCATGCAAGTAATTCGCTCTTTGCCTGAGCAACGGTGTCACGCCACTTATGGGACGCGTCTAATGCTTCCATGTCTGCTAAAGCCTCGGCAATTTCTTTCATACCGCTATTGATCATCAGATCCGCTTGATAAACACGGCCTAATTCCAGGGCATCACTATGAATGTGTATCAATTTTTGCTGAGGTATTGGTGCTTCCAGAACGGTGTAGCCACCCGTCGTCATTTCTCCCAGACGTGGACCAATCGCGATGACCAGATCGGCATCTTTTATTCGTTGTGCGAGTTTTGGGTTGATGCCAATGCCGACGTCTCCGATGTAGTTTGGGTGGGCATTGTCAATCAAATCCTGAAAGCGGAATGCGCAGGCGAGTGGAAGATGGTTACTGCTGGCGAAGTCACGAATATTTTCACAGGCAGTCTGATCCCAGCCACTGCCACCAATCAGTAGTACTGGGCGTTGCGCGACCGCCAGCATATTTCTCAATTGCGCTAATTGCTGCGGGGATGCGGATGCTTGTACCGGCGTGTAGTGGCGGGTATCAGCGACATCCGCGACTTGTGCCAACATATCTTCTGGCAATGCCAATACAACCGGACCCGGACGGCCGCTGGTCGCGACTTGGAATGCGCGGGCAATGTATTCTGGTACGCGGTCAGCACGATCAATTTGTGCTACCCATTTGGCCATTTGGCCAAACATACGACGGTAATCAATTTCCTGAAATGCTTCGCGTTCGACAAAGTCATTACCTACTTGTCCAATAAATAAAATCATTGGCGTGGAATCCTGGTACGCAGTATGTACCCCGATTGATGCATTGGTAGCACCCGGGCCTCGGGTCACAAAGCAGATACCTGGTTTGCCAGTCATTTTGCCGTAAGCGTCCGCCATAAACGCCGCGCCGCCTTCCTGACGATTAATAATGAAGCGAATCGGGCTATCGTGCAGCGCATCCAGCACTGGGAGATAACTCTCGCCAGGAACACCAAAAATTGTATCTACACCGTGGATTTGCAGTGCATCCACAATAAGTTGACCACCAGAACGAGAATTCGACATGATATTAAGCGGGAGCAAGTAAAAGCAGTAAGCTACCAGAAAGCATACAAAATTTGCAGTACTTCTGACGTCAAATGAACAAATCTGTGGCAATACGTGCGTAAAGTGCAGCTCTTAAATTCAAGTTTGCAGGCACTTACTACAACTGGAACACTCTGATTTGAGGTAAAATACAGCTCGAAGCAGGCCAGACAATCGCTGGTTGCCATGTTCACATGGTGACGGGAGGAAGGTCCGGACTCCATAGAGCAGGGTGACGGCTAACGGCCGTACGTTGAAAACGGAGGCGAAAGCTGAAGTATAAGACGAGGAATAGGGCCACAGAGACGAGCGTATTAAGTTACGGTGAAACGCGGTAACCTCCACCCGGAGCAATTTCAAATAGGCACGCGTTGAGGCGGCTCGCGGAGCGTGCGGGTAGAAAGCTTGAGCGGCGGAGTAATCCGTCGCCTAGAGGAATGATTGTCATAGCAGCAGGTAGCAATATCTGATGCCGTAACAAAATCCGGCCTATCGGCCTGCTTCAATTTATTAGCCATGTTTTTGATTAAAAACGTCCTTGTGTCGAATTGATTTTGGACAAGTCTGCTTGACTTGTGAATTCCCGGTCCAGTCTCAAATTCGCGACAGTTTTTGATAGAAATAGTTCTTATGGTGTCTTTACTTTCCCGAGCTGCAAAAAAAAAACCACCATTTTGTCCCAATAAATGGCGAGCAAAAGGCAGGCTAGATTGCTTTACTATTTGGAAAATTTTATTTGCAGTACTTTTAAAATCTCGTTGTTTGCCATGCTTGATAGAAATAATTTTATCTAAGTCCTTTGATAGGGACTATTTTCAAAAATTCTAGTGTTAAACTAATACTGGCTTGTTTGATAAATACGAAGGAAAATTTGCTCTGGCTTCGATAAGCTTGTCGATTATGCGTAATTAATTATTTGTATAATTTATTTTTCGCCTTTTCGTCAGTACTGCCTTTAAGTGTTTTTGCAATGCGTTTCCTGTTGCGTCGGTCAGCAGCGGGTCTTACTCAAACTCATACCTTATAAAATTGCAGACGCATGGAGACTACGGGCCTAAAGAAAGAACGCGATGTGCCGCTTCTGGCATTTGTCGTTGGCGTTTGTGTCATCGTTGCGTTAATCGTGGCTCAAAGTTGGTGGTCAATAAGGGAAGATAAAACCTTAACGCTGGCCGATGCGCAGCAGCACAGCTATTTCACCGTGAGGATTTTGGAAGAGCATGCCAGCCGAGCTCTAAATGAAGCGATGCGTGCAATGACCGCAGCTGTTGAGGAAATTCGTGTTCTCGACGCATCATCCTCTTCTTATGACTCTTCAGTTCAAAGAGTATTACTAAATCAACGACAAGAGTCCCAATTTATCTATGCGCTTTCTGTTTTTGATAAAGATGGAAGCAGGCAACTTTCGAGTCGCCCTCATCAGATGATAAGCGCGACGAAGGGGACGCCAGGTCATATTGCCGTAATATTAAAAAGACCTTCCTATAAAGAACTCGTGGTCGGCGCAGCAACTAGATTGGAGAATTCTGATCAGTGGATTTTGCCGATTGCTGGTAATTTTTATGATGAAAAAGGAGTACTTCAGGGTATCCTTGAAGTCGATGTGCGCCTTAGCTATTTCCAGGATTTTTACGAAATTGTGGCTCGCGGCAGTGCTGCTGCGATTTCCTTGCATGATCAACGTGGGAACATTCTCGCGAGAGCGCCTTTTGATAGTAACTTTCTTGATCATCCCGTTACCCAGACTGAGTTATTGGCTGCCATTACCGATCCGGCAAGCGAAGGCTCATTGATGGGAGTTGGCTTGATTGATGGCGGCGGTGATTATTTGTACACATACCGAAAAATCACTGGCATCCCACTGACCTTGGTTTATGCCCGCAATATGGAAAGTATCTTGCTTGATTGGAATAAACGTCTACAACAGAGAATTTTGTTCACCTCTTTGACTGTTGCGTTTATTTTGATGTTGGCGCTGATGTTGACGTGGCAGTTAAAGCGCTTGCAGATTTCCAAAGCAAAATTTGCTGCCAGTGAGAATCGATACCGGATACTATTTACCGGCGCTCAGGATGCTATTCTGATTATCAACCGCGACTATGTCTATGTGGACTGCAATCATGCTGCCGTCAATTTGCTTGGAGCGAAATCTCAGGCTGATATTATCGGCAAGAGAGTAGGCGGTTTTTCAGCGGCACATCAAACGATCCTTGGTATAAAAGAATCAGACAAAGAAAAATTAATCATTTTCCTTATTGATCAGGCCTTCGCCGGAGTAGCTCAATGTTTTGAGTGGCAACTCGAAAAAAACGGCATGCCGTTTTACAGCGAAGTATCTCTCAGTCCCGTGGAAATCGATGGGGAAGTCTTATTGTTCTGTGTTGAGCGCGACATCAATACCAGAAAATATACTGAACGCTTACTCGAAGGACAAAATCGACTTCTGCAGCTCATTGGCGCCAATGAAGATCCTATTTTTGTTTTAAATTCAGTGTGCGATTTTGTGCGCGAATTAAGGCCTTCTTGGTGTGTTGGAATCCAATTATTGTCTGATGATCAAAGAACCTTCACCCAAGGTGTAGGGCAGCATTTCCCGGAGCTATTGCTCAAGCAATTGAATGAAATGCCAGTAACCCATGGAAATGGCATTTGGAGTGATGCTGTTTTAGTTGCTTGTCCGGTACAGATCGAGCAATTACAACAAGCTCCTTGCATGCAGTTTGTTAACGGGCTCGAAGAGTTGTCAGCTTTTGAATCTAGTATGGCCTGGCCGCTAATGGATAAACACGGCTTGGTTTTAGGTAGCTTTACGTTATTATTTCCCGATGTTCCTTGCATGACCGAAGACGATATGAGTGTCATCGGTATTATGATAGAGATCGCCACGATCGCCATTGAAGGGCGACGTTCAGAAAAGAAAATCCTGCAACTTGCACACTACGATGAGTTGACTGGGTTGCCGAATCGCTTTTTGTATAACCAGCATTTAGCCAAAGCCTTATCCTTGGCTGAACGCAACCGCACCCGTCTGGCGGTATTGTTTCTGGATCTGGATAGATTTAAAAACATCAATGACACGTTTGGTCATGATGAAGGTGATAAAGTCTTGCGCAGTGTTGCGCAACGTTTCCGCAAGACTTTACGTGAGTCAGACATTGTTGCCAGAATTGGTGGCGATGAGTTTATTTTATTGATCGACCAGTTCAATGAACCGCGAGATCTAGGTGATATCGCCGACAAATTGCTGTTTGAGGCCTCCCAACCGTTTGAAATTTACGGTCAAGAGTGCCAGCTAAGTGCCAGTATCGGTATCGCCACCTTCCCCACAGATGGACGAGATGCGCAAACTTTGTTGAAAAATGCCGATATTGCGATGTATCGCGCAAAAAACAAAGGAAAAGACAACTTCCAGTTTTATGCATCCGAAATGAACACGCATACCGTAGAGCGCCTTGCATTTGAGGCGCGTCTGCGTAAAGCGCTTGAGCGACGTGAGTTTGTGGTCTATTACCAACCAAAGGTATCGGTGGAAACTGGGCTGATTGTTGGTGCAGAAGCGCTGGTACGCTGGAATCATCCAGAACGTGGTCTCTTGTATCCGAATGATTTCATCATGCTGGCGGAAGAGGCTGGTTTGATTCCCCGTTTGGGTATGCTGGTTTTAGATGTGGCGTGCCGCGATGTTTTAAATTTCCGGCAACTGGATAGTCATTTCGGACGGATTGCCATTAATCTGTCCGGTTCGCAGTTCAATGATCATCAACTGTTGGATGAAGTGAGAAGTGTTATAGATTTTTGGCGCGTTCCTGCCAATGCGATTGAATTTGAAATTACTGAAAGTATGGTGATGCACAATCGTGAACAGGCGATTATTTTGATGGACGGCTTTAAGGAAGCTGGTTTTGCTTTATCAATCGACGATTTTGGCACTGGCTACTCTTCTCTTGCCTATCTGAAGCGCTTCCCAGTTGATAGCGTCAAAGTTGATCGTTCTTTCATTAAAGATATACCACATAATCCAAATGATACTGCGATCGTTCTTGCCATTGTCGCGATGGCTCATACTTTGGGTCTAAAGGTGATTGCTGAGGGCGTCGACGCACCGACTCAACTGAGTACCTTGCGAGAGTTTAAATGTGATGAGTATCAGGGTTTTTACTTTAGTAAGGCTATATCCGCCAAGGAATTTGCATCTTTACTTCAAAAACAGGTCATGGTCGAACGCGTTTGATGATCAGTCAGACTATCGCTAACCCCAATGTCTTAGCACTTGTATTCATTGCTTGTTAAGAATGTAAGTGCAGGTATCTTGTTTGTATGATCCGGTAATTTCTACTATTTTCCATCTTTCCTGAGCTTAAACTCTGGTCACGTACACACCTGTATGTGATAAGCCACTTTCAAAATATTTCGTAAGTCATTAATTTATTGGACTATTTCCGAAATACGGTTTCGAGATAGTTGCGCTAAGTCATTGACTTCATTAAAGAAATTCAGAAATACACGTGTTATTTTACTTGACCACGATCAAGTCATCCTCTAAAGTGGGAAACAGTGTGAAAAAGTGTAATTTTGTGGGATAAATCCTCATTTTTCGTTTATCTTCACAAGACTTCTTATTTCAATCAAAGTCCAGGTTAAAGGTACAAGCGTGTTTCAGGGTCCATCCGCACTCAATCTCGATGCGAAAGGCAGAATGTCTATTCCTGCCCGTTATCGCGATGCCCTGAGCGAACAGTTTGCAGGGCGCGTTACCCTGACCCGTCATCCAGACGGGTGCTTGCTTTTGTTTCCGCGTCCCACCTGGGAATCGCATCGTGAGCAGATCGCCGCATGGCCCATACAGGCGCGTGACTGGAAAAGGATATTTTTGGGTAATGCCTTCGATGTTGAGCTCGATAGCGCAGGACGGATTTTAATTGCCCCTGAATTGCGCAATGCCGTCGGCATAGAGCGCGACATCATGCTACTTGGCATGGGTAGCCACTTTGAAATTTGGGACGCTGGTCGTCTGGCCGAAAATGAAGCCAATGCAAAAGCAGCTGGCGCTCCCGATGTATTAAACAATTTTTCTTTCTGATCGCGAGAAATGACGAACCAAGCAGCGACAGAATTTATCCACAAGACAGTGCTTTTAAATGAAGCAGTGGATGCACTTGCCATTACTGGCGAGCGTACTAACGGTGTTTACATCGACGGTACCTTTGGACGTGGCGGACATAGCCGCCTGATCTTGCAGCAATTAGGGCCAAACGGACGTCTGATCGCATTCGATAAAGATACACAGGCGATTGCCAGTGCCAGTGAAATAAAAGATCCACGTTTTCATATTGTCCACGATAGCTTTGCCACGATGTCTGAAGCTCTGCAAGAGCTCGGCGTGAAGCACGTGGATGGCATTTTGATGGATTTGGGCATTTCATCCCCGCAGGTAGATGATGCAACGCGTGGGTTTAGTTTTCGCGCTGACGGTCCTCTGGATATGCGTATGGACACCACACGTGGCATTTCCGCTGCTGAATGGTTGGCTAGCGAAGATGAAGAAAAAATTAGGGAGGTTATAAAAAATTATGGGGAAGAACGGTTTGCTTTTCAGATTGCAAAGGCGATTGTTGCTCGCCGGCAGACGGACGCCATTACTGGAACCCGACAGCTTGCAGAACTCGTCGCACACGCCGTCAAAACTCGCGAGAAGGGCAAGGACCCGGCAACTCGCACCTTTCAGGCTATACGGATTTTCGTCAATAAGGAACTTGAAGATCTCGAAGTAGGCCTGGGCGCCGCATTTTCTGCATTGGCGCCGTTTGGCCGTATGTCCGTGATTAGCTTCCACTCGCTGGAAGATCGTATCGTTAAACAATTTTTTGCTTCCAAAGTCAAGGTTGAACAACCAGACCGCCGTTTGCCTATCCGTCATTTGGACTTGCCTCAACCACAAATGCGTTTGCTTAATCGCATTAAACCTTCCGACACCGAAGTGTCTGAGAATCCCCGATCTCGTTCCGCTATTCTGCGCGTGGCTGAGCGTCTGCCTGAGGGGAATGCATGACTACCAAGATCAATATTGTTCTGGCGATGATATTGATCGCTTGCGCCTTGTCTTTGATTAACGCGCAGTATCAGGCCAGACATTTATTTATTGAGTTGGAAAGTGAGCAAAGTCTAAGTAAGCAATATGAATTGCAATGGACTCAGCTTAAACTTGATCAGTCCACCTATGGTAAACACGCCCGCATTGAAGACGCGGCAACCCGTGATTTGAACATGGTCGTGGTAACGCCAGAACGTACCCAATACTTGAAAGCCGAGGAACTCAAATGAGTCGCCCGGGGAATAGCTCGCGCACTGCTGCTTCACGGGGCGTGTCATTTTCATCTAATCCTGTATTAGATGTAAAACTGCCGACCTGGCGCTCGCGCCTGGTGCTATTCCTGCTGTTTGGCGCTTTTTTGGCTTTGATTGCGCGCGCTCTGTGGTTGCAAGGCATCACCACAGAATTTTTGCAAAAACAAGGTGCAAGTCGTTACGCGCGTACCTTGGAATTACCAGCGACGCGTGGAAAAATCACAGACAGAAACGGTGAAGTACTCGCGTCTTCTGTGCCGGTAAAAGCAATCTGGGCGATTCCGGAAGATGTGTTGAGTGCGCCTCCGGAGAAAATCCGGCAATTGGCACAATTATTAGAAATGTCCGAAGCCGAATTACGCAAGAAGCTAGATTCAGACCGCCAGTTCGTCTATCTGAAACGTCAGGTCGAACCAGAAGTGTCTGAAAAGATTCAAGCTTTGGCAATTCCAGGTATTGATACTCGCAAAGAATATAAAAGGTTTTATCCTGAAGGTGAAATCACGGCACACGTTGTGGGCTTTACCAATGTCGAAGATGTGGGGCAAGAGGGCATTGAGCTTGCATCTGAAAAAGACTTAGCTGGTAAATTAGGCAGTCGTCGCGTTATTAAGGATCGTCTTGGTCGCATCGTGGAGGATATTCGCGCAGTGCGCGAACCTCACGATGGTCACGAATTAAATCTATCGATAGACAGTAAGATTCAATACATCGCATTTACTCATTTAAAAGAGGCGGTTGAAAAGCACAAGGCAAAAGCAGGTGCAGCGGTTGTACTTGATGTACAAACTGGTGAGGTGTTAGCTTTAGTTAACCTACCTGCCTATAACCCGAATGATCGTTCAGTATTGACCGGTGCCCAATTGCGGAACCGGGTTTTGACTGATACTTTTGAGCCTGGTTCGACAATGAAACCGTTTACTGTCGCGCTTGCATTGGATAAAGGTCGCGTTACTCCGGATACTGTGTTCCAGACCGCACCGGGTCGTATGACTATCGGTACCGCTACAATTCACGATTCCCATAAGATGGATTCCCTGACTGTCGCACAAGTTATTCAAAAATCCTCAAATATTGGTACTGCTAAAATTTCCTTCCAAATGCAGCCGCAAGAAATGTGGGAAATGTTTACCAGCGTTGGTTTTGGTCAGCAACCAAAATTTGGTTTTCCTGGTGCGGTTGCAGGGCGCTTGCGGAACTATAAAAATTGGCGCCCTATTGAACAGGCAACGATGAGCTATGGACATGGCATTTCAGTCTCTTTGATACAAATCGCGCGCGCCTATATGATTTTTGCCCGTAATGGGGACATGATTCCTTTGACTTTTCAAAAAGCAACGGAAGCACCAAAAGGTCAACGCATCATTTCGCAAAAAACAGTGATGGAAATGCGAAGTATGATGGAATCAGTGACGCAGCCAGGCGGTACAGCAACGCAGGCGCGCGTTGCGGGATATCGCGTAGCGGGAAAAACCGGAACGGCGCACAAAATTGAAGGTGGACGTTACGTTAATAAATACGTCGGTGACTTCGTTGGCTTTGCGCCTGTATCCAATCCACGCGTTATCGTTGCAGTGATGATTGATGAACCATCTGTTGGCGGATATTACGGCGGAACTGTTGCCGCGCCGGTGTTTTCTACAATCACAGCAAATGTATTACGTTCGATGAACGTACCCCCTGATTCGTCAATTACAACCATTGTTCCTGATAGTGGTGTTCAGGAGAGTATGTAATGACAACGAACAATTTATTAACAACAGATATGATTAACTGGCTAAGACAAGTAGCTCCCGCCGCACAATTGAGTTCAAATACAAGAACCATACAAGCTGGTGATGTGTTCTTTGCTGTGCGCGCCCACAACGGAGACGGCCGTCAATATATTCGCGATGCCATCGCTAAAGGTGCGATCGCAGTTGTGTATGAAGCCAAAGATTACGTTTGGGATGACTCCATCAAGACGCCACATCTGGCTGTGGACGATTTACAAAATCAGCTAGGTTATATCGCGAATACTTGGTACCAGACACCTGATGCGGATATGTACAGCATTGCAGTCACCGGTACGAATGGCAAAACGTCTTGTACTCAATGGCTGGCAAAAGCACTGTCACTCAATAAATGCGATAGTGCCGTCGTCGGGACGCTTGGTGTTGGTGTTTTTAAAAACGGGCAGCTAGGTAGCTTGTCCGAAACTGGTTTTACGACGCCAGATGCGATCAATTTACAGCGCGGGCTGGCTTCCATGCGCGATGAGGGCGCACAAGCATTGGCTATCGAAGCTTCCTCTATTGGGTTGGTACAAGGAAGATTGCACGGCTTACATATTGATGTCGCAATGCTGACTAACCTGACGCGTGACCATCTCGATTATCACGGTACTATGGAAAATTATGGCGCCGCAAAACGTGCTTTGTTCGATTGGCCTGGTTTAAAAAATGCGGTCATCAATCTCGATGATGAGTTTGGTGAACAACTGATTAATGATTTGCGAAGCAAATCAGCAGCGTTAAATATTGTTGCTTATAGCCTCAATAGAACTCAATACGACGGCTTGGCTTTACTTTCAGCGTCTCACCTCAAAACTTCACACACAGGTACCAGTTTTCATCTGGAGTCACCGTTTGGTTCAGGTCTGGTAAAGACGCAGTTAATCGGGCAATTTAATGTCAGCAATATTCTGGGCGTCATGGCTGTTTTGCTAACTAAGGGATTGCCGTTTGCAAAAGTGCTTGTAACAATAGAAAAATTAACTCCTGTTCCGGGACGTATGCAATTGTTGGGTACGGCCGGTCATGTGATGGTAGTGATTGACTACGCACACACACCAGATGCGCTGGAAAAAACTTTAGCGGCCTTAAGACAAGTCGCCAATGAACGCCATGGAAAGCTATGGTGCGTCTTTGGTTGCGGTGGTGACAGAGACCCTGGCAAGCGTCCGCAAATGGGAAAAATTGCCGAAAATGCAGATCATGTCGTGGTGACAAGTGATAACCCCCGCAGCGAAAATCCGACCGCCATTATTCAGGATATCGTCGCTGGTATGAGTGCGCAGCCACATGTTGTGGAAGATCGTGCCAATGCAATTTTGTACGCGATTAAACATGCTGCGCATCAGGACGTCGTTTTATTGGCTGGTAAGGGTCATGAAACCTATCAGGATATTCTGGGTAAGAAATGGCCTTTTTCTGATGAAGAACACGCGGCGCTTGCGCTGGCTACTATTGCCACCAGTGGCAATAGTAAGAGGGGTAGCTAATGAAATTTAGTTTACAGCAATTAGCACAGACACTGAGTTCGGCAAGCATGACTGCGGATGCAGAGATTATTGGCTTGTCGACCGATAGTCGAAAAATTAAAACTGGCGATGTCTTTGTTGCTTTGCGCGGCGACAATTTTGATGCACATGATTTTTTACCGCAAGTGGCGCAAACTGGTGCAGTCGCCGTTATTGCTGAGCGTTTGCCAGCAGATTTTCAGTTACCAGCATTGATTGTTCCTGACACCAAGATGGCTTTGGCGGAGGTAGGTAAATTCTGGCGCAAGCAATTTACGATTCCGGTGATTGGTGTTACTGGCAGCAACGGTAAAACGACCGTCAAAGAAATGATCGCTGCCATTTTAGCGGCGGCGTTTGGTGAAAACCATAGATTGTCCACTAAGGGTAATCTGAATAATGAAATTGGTGTACCACTGACGGTGCTGGAATTACGTGATACACATCAGGCTGCAGTTATAGAAATGGGCATGAACCATCCAGGTGAAATCGCCTTGCTGGCCTCAGTTGCTTTGCCAACGGTTGTGCTTGTAAATAACGCGCAGCGAGAACATCAGGAATTCATGCAAACTGTGCGCGCCGTAGCTGAAGAAAATGGTAGTGCGATCAAGGCATTGCCAGAAAATGGCGTCGCAGTATTTCCGCACAATGACGAATACAGCTCGCTGTGGCGCGGGTATGCGCAAGAACATGGTCTACGTAAGATACTCAGTTTCGGACTTAGCCCCGACGCCGATGTCGCAGGCACATATACAACGTCGACGTTTGGCAGTGAAATCATACTGACCATAGCCAGAAAAACAACCCGGATTCATTTGCAGGCAGCAGGCGAGCACAACGTATTAAACGCGCTTGCTGCGGCGGCTTGTTGTCATGCGATAGGCATCAGTAATGAAGTGATCGTTCAAGGTTTGGAAAATTTTCATCCAGTTTCAGGTCGCCTGCAACGCAAGCAAGCAAGCTGCGGCGCGACAGTGATTGATGATACTTACAACGCCAATCCAGATTCCGTGCGTGCTGCGATTGATGTTTTGAAACAATTGGGTGGTGATACCTTACTGGTGCTTGGTGATATGGGTGAAGTCGGTGACAACGGTGCCCAATTTCATCACGAAATTGGTGAGTATGCCCGTGCTTCTGGCATTTCTGAATTATTTCTGCTCGGTGATCAGGTACAACAAAGTGCTGCCGGTTTTGGAAAAGCGGCGCAATACTTTACCGATATTCAGCAATTATTGTCTGCATTAGATTCTCGTGTGAGCAAAGACAGCAAAGTGCTGATCAAAGGTTCGCGTTTTATGAAGATGGAGCGCGTGGTTGCTCATTTATTAAACGTTACAGAAATTTCTTCACAACAAAAAACAATAGGAACTCATTAGCATGTTGCTCTGGTTAGCAGAATTTTTCAAACAGGATCTGGGGTTGCTACGCGTCTTCGGTTTTATTACGTTTCGCGCAGTATTCGCCACCATGACTGCATTGGCGATCGGCATTTTTGCTGGCCCTGCAGTGATCCGTATGCTGACTCGTATGAAAGTAGGACAAGCAGTGCGCGCCTATGGCATGGAGACGCATCTGGTTAAATCTGGCACGCCAACTATGGGCGGTGCTCTGATTTTAATTTCTATCGCTATTTCGACTTTGTTGTGGGGCGACCTGAGCAATCGTTTTATCTGGGTGGTTATGATCGTGACCTTTGGTTATGGCGCGATTGGTTGGGTCGACGATTATCGTAAGGTAGTCAATAAAGACCCAGAGGGTATGCGCTCCAGAGAGAAATATATGTGGCAATCCATCATTGGTTTGATGGCCGCGTTTTATTTAGCTTTTTCAGTATCTGCGCCAAGCAATTCCAAGATTCTTGATTTGTTGTTTGCGTGGGTGCAGTCCGGCTTCAGTATGGATTTGCCACCCAAGGCTGATCTGATTGTCCCGTTTTTTAAAACCATCAGCTACCCGCTTGGTGTCTGGGGCTTTATTGCATTGACCTATTGCGTCATTGTTGGTACGAGCAATGCGGTGAACTTTACCGATGGATTAGATGGTCTGGCGATCATGCCTATTATTATGGTCGGTTCTGCATTGGGTATTTTTGCTTATCTGACAGGTAACGTGGTCTACGCTAAATACTTGTTGATTCCGCATATTCCTGGTGCGGGTGAATTGTTGATTTTTTGTGGAGCGATGGCGGGCGCTGGCTTAGCATTTTTGTGGTTTAACGCGCATCCGGCACAAGTGTTCATGGGCGACGTTGGCGCGTTGGCACTGGGCGGTGCTTTGGGCACAGTGGCAGTTATTATTCGTCAGGAAATCGTGCTGTTCATTATGGGCGGCATTTTTGTGGCAGAGACGGTTTCTATCATTCTGCAAGTGACCTATTTTAAATTTACCAAGAAGCGTTTTGGTGAAGGCCGTCGTTTATTCTTAATGGCACCTTTGCACCATCATTTCGAGAAAAAAGGTTGGAAAGAAACGCAAGTAGTTGTGCGTTTCTGGATCATTACGATGTTGTTGGTCTTAGTTGGTTTGGCATCGCTCAAACTGCGTTGATTTTGTTGTTAGATTGTTGATTTGATTTTAGAACTGCGGCATATGAATTTTTCTGGAAAACACGTATTAGTTTTAGGCCTTGGTGAATCAGGCCTGGCAATGGCGCAATGGTTGTTGCGCGCCGGTGCGAACCTGCGTGTTGCCGATACGCGTGAAGCACCTGACAGATTGCCGGCATTAATCGCTTTAAACGACCAGGTCAACTTTGTTGCCGGGGAATTTAAAGCTGAACTGTTGAACGATATTGAATTTGTTGCAGTCAGCCCTGGCCTCTCACCATCCGGTAATTTAAAAGAAATAACAGCTGCTGCAGTAGAAAAAAATATCCCAATCTGGGGGGAAATTGAGCTATTCGCACAAGCATTGGCGGCCTTAAAAGAGGAACGTGCCTACCAGCCTAAGGTGATCGCGATCACAGGAACCAATGGCAAAACTACGGTGACCAGTCTGGTTGGGTTGCTTTGTGAGCGTGCTGGATTGCGTACCCGTATTGCGGGCAACATCAGTCCTGCCGTGTTAGATGTTTTACGTGAAGATCTGGATAAAGATAGCTTGCCTCAGGTATGGGTTTTAGAATTATCCAGTTTCCAATTGCATAGCTGCTTTAGTTTGCAAGCAGATGTTGCTACCGTACTCAACATTACTCAGGATCATCTGGATTGGCATGGCAGCGTTTCTGCATATTGTGCTGACAAAGCCAGAATTTTCGGTGAGCAAACCGCACAAGTATTGAATCGTGATGACGCACTGGTGATGGCAATGGCGAAACCACAGGCATCTATTGTAACGTTTGGCTTGAATGAGCCCGAACACATTGGTGATCTGGGCTTGCTGAATGAACACGGTATGGGCTGGTTAGTAACGGCGACGCCAGCCGAAGATGCACCGGTGGTGACTAGTCGTCGTAAGAAAAAAGAAGCTGAAGAAATCCCAAGCATCACCACTCGCTTAATGCCTACCGATGCATTGCAAATTCGTGGTCAACACAATGCCGCAAACGCACTGGCAGCACTAGCACTATGTCGCGGTATTGGGTTGGCTTTCGCACCTTTGTTACATGGTCTGCGCGAGTATAAAGGTGAACCACATCGGGTAGAACTGATTAGCACGATTGCTGAAGTCGATTACATTGATGACAGCAAAGGTACCAATGTTGGCGCAACCGTCGCGGCATTAAAAGGATTAGGACAGCAATCCGATTCGCCAGAAAAGAGGATATTGCTTATTGCTGGCGGAGAAGGTAAAGGACAAGATTTTTCGCCTTTAGCGGATGCTATAGAGCGTTATGCTAAAAAAGTATTCCTGATAGGAAAAGCCAAAGAAGAAATTCGTCAGATATTAACGGCGACACAGGTTGAATGTGAAGATTTTGCCGATCTGGAATCTGCGGTGCAGGCAGCGGCGAATGATGCCCGAAGCGGCGATATTGTTTTGTTGTCACCTGCATGCGCGAGTCTCGATATGTTCCGCAATTACGCGCATAGAGCCGAAGTATTTGCGAGTGCTGTGCGTGAAGTGGCACTGGCACGTGGGGAGATTTGCTGATGAAGCAAATGTTGCTTCCATTCCAGAAGTGGTTGCCGTTTTCGGACCCGGCTCCGCAAACACAATTGGTACATCGCTCGAAAATGATGAGCTATGACCAAGCGCTGGTATGGGTCACTATGATACTGATGTTGTTCGGTATGGTGATGGTGTATTCAGCATCGATTTCTTTACCTGATTCGCCAAAGTATGCGAATTACACGAAAAACCATTTTTTGGTTCGCCAAGCTTTGTTTATTTTAGTATCGCTGACCGCTGGTATTTTTGCTTTCAGAGTCCCGTTGTCTAGCTGGCAAAAAATCACGCCGTATTTATTCGTAATAACACTGATTTTGTTAGCTGCGGTATTAGTACCTGGCTTAGGTAAAGGTGTTAATGGCGCGAAACGTTGGCTGTCATTTAAGGTATTTAATATACAGCCTTCGGAATTCATGAAGTTGTTTATGGTTTTGTATGCAGCTGATTACACAGTGCGCAAGCAAGAATACATGCACAAATTGACCAAAGGCTTTGTTCCTATGCTGACCGCTGTCGGCGTGGTTGGGTTATTGCTGTTGCTTGAACCCGATATGGGGGCATTTGGCGTCATCGTTTGTATTGCAATGGGCATTTTATTTTTGGGTGGTATTAACGGCGTTTGGTTCGGTGGTATTGCAGCGATCTTAGTTGGGATTTTTTCGCTTGTTATTTTGTTGTCACCATGGCGTCGTGAACGGATCTTTGCTTATATGAATCCGTGGCAAGAAGAAAATGCACTCGGCAAAGCATATCAGTTGTCACATTCTTTAATTGCGTTTGGTCGTGGTGAATTATTTGGCGTAGGACTTGGTGGCAGTGTTGAGAAATTGCATTATTTACCGGAGGCACACACCGATTTTTTGTTGGCGGTGATTGGTGAGGAATTAGGTTTCGTTGGTGTGATGGTCGTTGTCTTATTGTTCTACTGGATTTTGAAACGAGCGTTTGAAATAGGCCGTCAGGCAATTGCATTGGATCAGACCTTTGCGGGTTTGACAGCCAAAGGCATCGGCATTTGGATTGGCGTGCAAGCATTCATTAATATGGGCGTGAATCTCGGCTTGTTGCCCACTAAAGGGTTGACCCTGCCGCTGATGAGTTATGGTGGTTCTGGTGTGATGATTAATTGTGTGGGTCTGGCTATTTTGCTCAGAGTAGATTTTGAAAATCGCGTGTTGATGCGTGGAGGTCGTGCATGAGCGCGCAGAAAAAACTCATGATTATGGCGGCGGGTACCGGTGGCCATATTTTTCCTGGTCTCGCGATTGCGGACATCATGCGTGAACGCGGTTGGGAAGTTTCTTGGCTTGGTACCAGCACTGGCATGGAGTGTCAGATCGTACCTAAGCACGGCGTTCCTATGGATAGCCTTGAATTTACCGGCTTACGTGGCAAAGGTTGGAAACATACGCTGACGGGGGCTTTTAAGTTAGTCAAAAGTTTTTTCAGCTGTTTAAAAATCTTAGGCCAACGTCGCCCCGATGTGGTGTTGGGCATGGGTGGCTACGTCACGGTACCTGGTGGTTTGATGGCGGCGTTTCGTGGTAAGCCTTTGGTATTGATGAATGCAGATGCCGCATTGCTGCTGTCGAATAAAGCTTTGCGTCCATTTGCCACCAAATTGTTGTTTGGATTGCCTTCAGAAGGGCAGGTCGCTGATACCAAATTACAAGTCACTGGCAACCCGATTCGCAAAGATATTTGTCAGCTGCCAGCGCCGGAAGTGCGTTATGCACAAAGGCAAGGTGTATTAAGAATTTTGATTGTTGGTGGAAGTTTAGGCGCCAAAGTCTTGAATGATTGTTTGCCACAAGCGCTCGCATTGATACCCGTGGCGCAACGCCCTGTTGTGACGCATCAATCGGGAAAGCAAAATATTCAAGCATTGCGCGATAACTATTCCAAAGCAGGTGTGGATGCTGAGGTACTGGATTTTATCGACGATATGCCACGTCGTTATGCTGAAGCAGATTTGGTGATTTGCAGGGCTGGTGCGATTACGGTATCAGAACTGACAGCTGCAGGGGTGGCAAGTATTTTGGTCCCTTTTATGGCTGCAAGTACCTCGCATCAAAAAGAAAATGCCATGTGGATGGCAAAACAAAGCGCCGCGATTTATTTGCCCCAAAGCGAGTTAAATGCAGAGAAGTTGGCAGCACAATTACAAGCACTGGATAGAGTGCAATGTTTGCAGATGGCCGGCCATGCTTACGCCGTTGGGCAGCGTGATGCAAGTATGAATATTGCAAAAATTTTGGAATCATTAGTATGAAACATAAAGTCAAACATATACATTTCGTCGGTATTGGCGGCTCGGGCATGAGCGGCATTGCCGAAGTTTTACTGAATCTGGGTTACACCATTTCCGGTTCTGACCTTGGTAATAATGCGGCGTCGCAACGTCTAGCTGAACTTGGTGCAGATGTCAAAATTGGTCACACCGCTGAGAATATCGCCGGAGCCGATGCGGTCGTTACTTCCACTGCCGTCAAGGGTGATAATCCCGAAGTGATCGCCGCCAGAGCAAAGCATATTCCTATCGTTCCGCGGGCAATGATGTTGGCAGAATTGATGCGCCTCAAAAGCGGTATTGCAATTGCTGGCACGCATGGCAAAACTACGACTACGAGTCTGGTCGCTAGCGTTCTTGCTGAAGGTGGATTTGATCCGACTTTTGTTATTGGTGGTCGTTTAAATAGCGCCGGAGCCAATGCCAAATTAGGTAGTGGTGATTTTATTGTTGCCGAAGCGGATGAATCAGACGCTTCATTCTTGAATTTGCTGCCGGTGATTGAAGTTATTACTAATATCGATGCCGATCACATGGAAACCTATGGCCATGATTTTGCAAAGCTAAAACAAGCATTTATCGAATTCACACAACGTCTGCCATTTTATGGCGTGGCAGTGTTGTGTCTTGATGACGCGAATGTTCGCGAAATCATGCCGTTCGTTTCTAAACCTATCGTCACTTACGGCTTCCATGAAGAAGCGGAAGTCCGTGCCGTGAATGCCGTTGCTGCTGGTGGGAAAATGCATTTTACAGTGGTTCATGAAGGGTATCCTGATATGCAAGTCAGTCTGAACCAGCCCGGGATGCATAACGTGCAGAATGCTTGTGCAGCGATCGCCATTGCGCGTGAGATTGGCGTTGCTGATGAAGCCACGCAAAAAGCGCTGAGCGAATTTAATGGTGTTGGTCGTCGCTTCACACGCTACGGTGAAATTGCACTTGAAGCTGGCGGTAGCTTTGCTCTGGTTGATGATTACGGTCACCATCCGGTGGAAATGGCGGCGACGCTGGCGGCAGCGCGTGGAGCGTATCCTGACCGTCGGTTGGTTCTGGCATTTCAACCGCATCGCTATACCCGCACGCGCGATTTGTTTGAAGACTTCGTTAAAGTGATCTCGACCGCAGATGCCGTCGTGTTGGCAGAAGTTTATGCCGCTGGTGAAGCGCCAATATTGGCAGCAGATGGTCGTGCATTGACCCGTGCCTTACGCGTCAGCGGAAAAGTTGAACCTGTATTTGTTGAAAATATACAAGACATGCCAGAGAGCTTATTGCATGTCTTGAAAGATGGCGACGTCTTAATCGTCATGGGTGCAGGCTCGATCAGTGCCGTGCCAGCAAAACTGGCGCAGGCAAAATAAAAAATTAACCAGCAGATCATCATGAGTGAATTGAATAACAAATCTTTAGGTAAAGTCGGCGTCTTGTTTGGCGGACGGTCTGCTGAGCACGATATCTCCATCATGTCAGGCACTGGCGTACTGGCGGCGCTCCGCGCGAAAGGTGTCGATGCACACCCATTCGACCCAGCAGAGCGGAGCATTGCTGAGTTGGCAGCAGAAAAATTTGACCGGGTTTTTATCGCATTGCATGGTCGCTACGGTGAAGACGGTAGTTTGCAAGGTGTATTGGAACAATTGAATATTCCTTATACCGGCAGTGGTGTCATGGCATCGGCTGTCGCGATGGATAAAATTTTTACCAAACGTATCTGGCAGACACATGGTCTGAGCACACCTAAATACGCGGTACTGACACCAGAAACCATCCTGCGCGAAGTGCCGGATGAGTTAGGCCTGCCGTTAATTTTGAAACCGCCACATGAAGGGTCGACAATTGGTATCACCAAGGTCAAAGGCTACTCTGAAATGACGGAAGCCTACGCGTTGGCGGCACAGTTTGATGATGTGGTATTGGCGGAAGAGTTTGTTGAAGGCCGTGAATTGACGATCGCGATTTTAGGACGTGGTAAAGACGCCCACGCCTTGCCAATTATTGAAATTGTTGCTCCTGATGGTAACTATGATTACCAGAACAAGTATTTTACTGATGATACTCAATATCTTTGCCCCGCACCTTTGGATGAAGAATTGACGGCCCGTATTCAGCAAATGTCAGTCGAAGCCTATCGTTCTATCGATTGCGAAGGTTGGGCGCGGGTTGACGTTTTGTTGCGTAAGTCGGATAACCAACCGTTCTTGCTGGAGATTAATACTTCTCCTGGCATGACTGGACATTCTTTGGTACCGATGGCTGCCAAGGCAACTGGGATGAGTTATGAAGATCTTTGTGTGGAGATTTTAAAATCTGCCCGTTTGAAAATTCATACCGAATCTAAATAAAGAGGAAAAAACGGATGTGGCATGACGTCAAAATGATGAATAATACCGCCAATGCTTTATTCGGCCTGGTGTTGCTCGCTCTGATGGCGTCTGGGGTCTGGTGGGTGATACAAAGACCGATGTTTACTTTGCACAGCATACGCGTGGTTGGTGTGACATCGCAGTCCTTACGTCACGTGGATGCAGTCACCATCAGAAACGCCGCAGTACCAAAAATCAGAGGTAATTTTTTTACGGCCAATCTCGATGCTGTGCGTGGCGCTTTTGAAAGTGTACCTTGGGTTCGTAAAGCCAGTGTGCAAAGAGAATGGCCGAACAAATTAACAGTCACGCTTGATGAGCACGTTGCATTGGGAACCTGGGGTGGTGACGGACGTTTGATTTCTGTGGCGGGGGATGTTTTTACCGCCAATCTGGCTGAAGCAGAAGACGATACTGATCTGATTGCTTTGAACGGCCCTGATGGCAGTGAAAAAGAAGTGTTGTCGCAATATTTGGCATTAAAAGAATGGTTCGGCAAAATAAATCTGGTACCAGACTCAGTAACGTATTCAAATCGCTATGCCTGGAGTTTGAAACTAAACAATGGTATGCAAGTTGAATTAGGTAGATTGCAGGATGGCGCAACGCTGAAAATGAGAGTAGATAAATTATTGATGATTTATCCGCAACTGATTGCCAGCGCCCAAGATAGTATTGAAAGTATAGACATGCGTTATCCAAATGGATTAGCGATGAAATATGCCCATCCCGTTGGATCGAAAAAGCAAACAAAAGCAAGTGGAAAGACATGACAAAAGACGCAAAAAATCTGATCGTTGGTCTCGATATCGGCACATCAAAAATTGTGGCGGTAGTCGCTGAAGTCATGCCAGATGGTCGGCATGAAGTAATTGGTTTGGGACAGCATGAATCCAAAGGCTTAAAAAAAGGTGTTGTAGTCAACATCGAAGCCACGGTGGAGTCGATACAGCGTGCGCTGGAAGAAGCCGAATTAATGGCCGACTGTAAAATCAGTCGCGTCTATACGGGGATTGCCGGTAGCCATATTCGTAGCTTCAATTCTAGTGGCATGGTGGCGATTAAGGATAAAGAAGTTACAGCCGCAGACGTTTCGCGCGTGATTGAAACCGCAAAAGCCGTGAATATTCCTACCGATCAGCAATTGCTGCACACATTGCCGCAAGAATTTATTGTTGATAACCAGGACGATGTACGTGAGCCGATAGGTATGAGCGGTATTCGTTTAGAAGTCAAAGTCCACATCGTCACTGGCGCTGTGTCAGCAGTTCAGAATATCGTCAAATGTGTGCGCCGTTGTGGTCTGGAAGTGTCAGACCTGATTCTGCAACCGATGGCATCCGCTGAGGCGGTATTAACTCGTGATGAAAAAGAACTAGGCGTAGTGTTGATCGATATCGGTGGTGGTACAACCGACGTCGCGGTGTTCAGTGAAGGCGCGATTCGTCACACAGCGGTGATTCCTATCGCTGGCGATCAGATCACGAACGATATTGCGATGGCATTACGTACCCCGACTTCTGAGGCGGAAGAAATCAAAGTCCGATTTGGCGTTGCAAAGCAAGTGCTCGCTGATCCTTCCGATACGCTGGATGTACCAGGCTTAGGTGATCGTGGACCACGCTCGTTGTCACGTCAGGCGTTAGCTGCAGTGATTGAGCCGCGCGTTGAAGAATTGTTCGCGTTGGTGCATCAGGTAGTTCGTGAATCAGGATATGAAGATGTGCTGTCATCTGGCATCGTGCTTACCGGTGGATCTTCAGCGATGCCGGGTATGGTTGAAATGGCAGAAGACATCTTTTTGAAGCCAACCAGATTAGGCATGCCGGCGTACACCGGGCAACTAGCAGATGTTGTCCGTAGTCCTCGTTATGCCACAGTTTTGGGGTTGTTGTTGGAAGCGAAGAAGCAGTACTTGCGTGGAAATCTGGTCACAAGGCAGGAAGGTTCTGCCAAAGCGGCCTGGCAACGCATGAAAGAGTGGTTTTTGGGGAATTTTTAGTCAGCTTTTTGTATCACAAATGGTGTAGTCATTTTATAATGGTCTGATATACAGTTATTAGTCGCTAGTCGTCTCATCGGGTGATGATTAGCGACTGATAACTGCCTACCTGGAGGAGTCATGATGGAGTTCGATATGGTTGATAACGCCACACAAGGCACCGTAATTAAGGTTGTCGGCGTAGGTGGTGCAGGTGGTAACGCGGTACAGCATATGATCAACAAAGGTGTTTCCGGCGTTGAATTTATTGCTGCTAATACTGATGCACAAGCATTGTTGCAATCGAAGGCGCATAACGTCATTCAAATCGGTGAAACCGGTTTGGGTGCTGGTATGAAACCTGAAGTCGGTCGCAAACTGGCTGAAGATTCCCGCGCGCGCATCGAAGATGCATTGCGTGGCGCGCACATGGTGTTCATCGCTGCTGGTATGGGTGGTGGTACCGGTACTGGTGCTGCTCCAGTGGTGGCGCAAGTTGCTAAAGAATTAGGCGCTTTGACTGTGGCAGTTGTGTCCAAGCCATTTTCTTACGAAGGTAAGAAATGTATGGACATCGCTGACGAAGGTTTGGAAGCCTTGTCTCAGCACGTCGACTCTCTGATCATCATCCTCAATGAAAAATTGGAAGAGATTTACGAAGACGACAGCATGATCGAATGGTTGCAGCACGCGGATGATGTACTCAACAATGCGGTTGCTGGTATTGCAGAAATCATCAATGTACCTGGCCATATCAACGTTGACTTCAATGACGTGAAAACGATCATGGGCGAACAAGGCAAGGCTATGATGGGTACAGCGACAGCGTCTGGCGTTGATCGTGCACGTCTGGCAGCAGAGCAAGCGGTTGCTTCTCCGTTGTTGGATGGTATCGATCTGTCTGGTGCACGCGGTGTATTGGTGAACGTTACTGCAAGCCGTAGTCTCAAAGGTAAAGAGATCAAAGAAGTGATGGCGGCAGTTCGTGCATTTGCAGCACCTGATGCATCGATCGCACAAGGTATCGCCTACGATGACACCATGGGTGATGATATCCGCGTCACCGTTGTCGCGACTGGTCTGGGTCGTGGCAAGAAAAACATCCAGTTAGTACAAACACCAATGCTGCGCACAGGCACTAACAATGAACCAATGATGGCTGCTGCTGGTGTGGCAAGCACGACAGTATCTAACGGCATGGCAAGCGCGGCACCAGCATTTGACGGTCTGAGCAAACCAGCTGTATGGCGTCGCGAGTCTGCTTCTGATACCGTTCGTGCGCTGGAAAAAAATGGCATGGAAACGTACGATATCCCTGCCTTCTTGCGCAAACAAGCTGATTGATTATTCTTGCGTGCCGGATCAGGCAGAGTCAGCTAGCAGCTTTAGTGACAAGCTGGTATTGACGGCGAAATAAGAATCCGCATCGATATGATGCGGATTTTTTTCCTTTTTTTTTCCTTTGCTCAGCCTTGATGAGGCGAAATACATGCCAACATCTATAATTGCAAGCGACACTTCGCTTGCAGACCTAATTATATTGGCAGCGTCTAGTGTAGCCCCTCCCCTTTTTGAGTGTCTTTTTAGGAAGGTATTGAATACTCAGGTCGATATTTGATCAGCTTTCTGCAAGTTTTTTGTTACTCAGGCATACTTCCGGCGTGCGCGGGCATTTGCTGTTTATGCTATGCACCCCGCCACCCATTGCCATGCCAACCCGGCGGCAGATTATTTTGAACTACACGAAAGGAATGATGATGAGCATACAAATCGGTCAACAGTTACCAGCGGGCAGTCTGGCAGAATTTATCGAAGTGGAAGGCGAGGGCTGCAGCATAGGTCCAAATACTTTTCAGGTGGCAGATTTGGTGAAAGGCAAAACGATTGCAATCTTTGGTTTGCCAGGTGCTTATACTCCGACATGCTCAGCAAAACATGTTCCTGGTTACATTGCTCACGCCGCAGACTTAAAAGCTAAAGGCGTTGATGAGATCTGGTGTATCTCTGTGAACGATGCGTTCGTGATGGGCGCATGGGGTCGCGATCAGAAGGCAACTGGCGTTGTTCGCATGATGGCCGATGGCAATGCGGATTTTAGTAAGGCTTTGGGTCTGGATGCAGATTTCAGTAAATTTGGTATGGGTACGCGTTCACAGCGCTATTCATTGTTGGTAGTTGACGGTGTCGTTAAACAACTCAACATTGAAGAAGGCGGTAAATTTGAGGTATCCAACGCCGAAACTTTGTTAGCTCAACTCGCTTAACTCAGTGATATTAAGGCAGCGCTTTGCCATTCTGGCTGGCGCTGTTTTCTATATTGTTTTATGCATAATATGGGACTGCATGCCAAAGCCCAGATTATCGTAAAACTGTATTGCATTGCTATTGAAGTCAAACACTTCCAACCTTACTTCTGCCGCTCCGTTTTGCTTGCCCCATTGGCAAGCTGCATCCATCAAGGCTTTGCCTATTCCGGTTTGGTGGTGATGTTGATCAACCACGATAGTGCCAATACGACAGATCTTGTTAGTGTGTAAAAACGGATTTTTCATGGTTTCGCTGATGCTGGCGGTGATATAACCGATCATCACACCCCCGATCTCGGCAATCAGATGGACATTCTCCGGCAAATCCAATCTTGCTTTCCAGAATAGACGTTCAAAAGTCGGATCGATATTTTTAACAAATACCTGCGGTGCAGCCAGATGATGTTACTGGTTGATTTGTTGACTCAGTGAGCAAATGCCATCGAGATCGGCAGCGATGGCAGCACGAATGCTCAGGGATGGGTTCGTCATGGGATTCTCTGGTTTTGGACTCATTTTGCACAGTGTTACATGGAGTTTGGAATGAATCGCTATAATATCGGCATGTTAAAGCAAACAACAATTAAACAATTAGTCAAAACCGTCGGTGTCGGTTTGCATTCTGGTACGAAAGTAGAGCTGGTATTGCGACCAGCGCCGGTCGATACCGGTATTATTTTTACCAGAACTGATCTCGAGCCTCCACTGGTTTTTCCTGCTGACGCCATGAGTGTCGGCGATACCCGTATGGCATCCACTTTGTCCAATAATGGGCAGCGTGTGTCGACGGTTGAGCATTTATTATCAGCCTGCGCCGGACTCGGTGTTGATAATTTATACATCGATGTCAGTGCTGAAGAAATTCCTATCATGGATGGTTCGGCTTCTTCATTTGTGTATTTATTGCAGCAAGCCGGTTTGCAAGAACAGTTGGCACCGAAGAAATTCATCCGTGTTTTAAAACCAGTCGAAATCCGCGAGGGTACAGGTAAAGCGGAAAAATGGGCTCGCCTCGAACCATATGATGGTTTTAAATTACATTTTTTCATTGAGTTCAATCATCCTGCTGTAGATGGTACTGTGCAGACGGCAGAGGTTGATTTTGAAAAAGTGTCGTTTGTGAAAGACGTGGCCAGAGCCCGGACTTTTGGATTTATGCAGGACGTAGAAATGTTGCGTGGCATAGGTTTGGCGCGCGGTGGCTCGATGGAAAACGCGATCGTAATGGATGAGTACCGGATACTGAATTCCGATGGGTTGCGCTTTGATGATGAGTTTGTACGCCACAAAATTCTCGACGCGATCGGCGACTTATATTTAATCGGTCATCCATTCCTGGCGAGTTACACAGCGCATAAATCTGGTCATGGTCTGAACAACCAATTGCTCCGAGCTTTGTTAGCCCAACCCGACGCCTATGACATCGTCACGTTTGATGATGTACAAGGCGCACCGGTAAGCTATTCTGAGCAGAGTCAGCGCGAGTGGACGTTGATGTGAATATATGAACCAGGGCTTGTTCCAGGTTTTAGATAGAAAAATGGCCACCGTCAATTTACACGGTAGCCATTTTTTTAGCCCTACACTTCGTTTCTAACTACTCAGGAGTTTGCTGCGAGTTTAGGCACTGTGTTGAAAATCTCAGGAAAACGAGTGCGTATTGATGCTTCTATTCCTTTAGCATCCAAACCGCATTGACTCAGCAGTAGATGTACATCGCCATGATCAATAAACTTATCTGGAAGACCGAGGATCTGGATTGGAATTTGAATTCCAGCTTCTGACAATGCTTCCGCAACCGCCGAACCTGCACCGCCCATTGTGCAGCCTTCCTCCACTGTGATTAACGCATCATGTGTGGCGGCCAGTGACTTGACCAATTCTGTATCAAGAGGTTTGATGAAACGCATATTGGCGACGGTGGCGTTGAGCGCCTCAGCCGCCTGGATTGCTGGATGAACCATAGAGCCAAAAGCCAGAATGGCAACTTTTTGACCTTGACGCTTCATTTCACCTTTACCAATAGGCAACGTGTCTAAATTACTTTCGACTTTCGAGCCTAAGCCAGCACCGCGCGGATAGCGAATCGCTGCCGGTCCTGGATAATGGTAACCAGTGCTTAACATCTGACGGCACTCGTTTTCATCGGCAGCAGCCATCACCACCATATTTGGAATGCAGCGCAAATACGCTATGTCGTAGTTACCCGCATGGGTAGCACCATCGGCACCAACCAGACCCGCACGATCAAGCGCGAAGGTAACGTCCAGATTTTGTAAAGCGACATCGTGTATCAACTGATCGTAGGCGCGTTGCAAGAACGTCGAGTAGATCGCCACCACAGGTTTTAATCCTTCACAAGCCAGGCCAGCAGCAAAGGTGACCGAGTGTTGTTCTGCAATGCCAACGTCAAAATAGCGTTTTGGGAATTGCTTTTCAAATTCCACCATGCCTGAGCCTTCGCGCATCGCTGGCGTGATGCCGATGAGCTTCTTGTCAGCGGCCGCCATATCGCACAGCCATTGGCCAAACACCTGTGTGTAAGTCAGCTTGCTCGACGTGCTTGGTTTGATCCCTTCGGCCGGATTGAACTTCCCAGGACCGTGGTACAAGACTGGATCTGCTTCTGCCAATTTGTAGCCTTGGCCTTTTTTAGTGACCACGTGTAAGAACTGTGGACCTTTCAGGTTACGAATATTTTGCAACGTCGGGATCAGCGATTCCAGATCATGACCGTCAATAGGGCCAATATAATTGAAGCCAAATTCTTCAAACATGGTGGCAGGAACCAACATGCCTTTAGCGTGTTCTTCAAAACGTTTGGCTAATTCCAACATTGGCGAAGGTAAAACCGATTTACCGACATTGCGTGCTGCGGCATAAAATTTGCCTGACATTAAACGCGCCAGATAACGATTCAAAGCGCCGACCGGAGGTGAGATCGACATGTCGTTGTCGTTCAAAATCACCAGCATATTGATGTCGTCATACACACCAGCATTATTGAGTGCTTCAAATGCCATACCCGCGGTCATCGAGCCATCGCCGATCACCGCAACGGAATGTCTGTCTTCCCCTTTGGTACGGGCAGCTAATGCCATCCCCAAAGCGGCAGAAATCGACGTCGACGAGTGTGCGGTACCAAATGTATCGTACTCACTTTCTGAACGACGCGGGAAACCTGAAATACCATCGAACTGGCGCAGTGTATGCATCATATCGCGACGACCAGTAACGATTTTGTGTGGGTATGTCTGATGCCCCACATCCCAAACGACGCGATCCTCTGGCGTGTTGTAGACGTAATGCAAAGCGATCGTTAGCTCTACCGTGCCGAGGTTGGAAGATAAATGACCGCCTGTTTTAGAAACTGACTCAAGCACGTATTGGCGTAGCTCGGCTGCGTACGAATGTAATTGCTGACGGGTCAAATGACGCAGGTCAGCAGGGGAGTTAATTTGTTGAAGTAAATTCGTCATAGAAGTCTGCCGGTTATGCTTGTCTTTGCACGATCAGATCGGCCAGGTCGTGCAGGTATTGTGCGTTTTCGCCAAACGGCAACAAAGCGTTGTGTGCATCGTTGCATAGTTGTGCTGCTAAAGTTTGTGAAGCCGGTAAGCCCAATAAGCTGACGTAGGTCGGCTTATTATCCGCAGCGTCTTTGCCAGCGGTTTTGCCCAGTGTTGCTGAATCTGCAGTAGCATCAAGGATATCGTCCACAACCTGGAATGCCAGGCCAATTGCAGCCGAATAGGCATAAAGCGCTTCGGTTTCGCTGCTCGATAGGGTTTTTCCACTCATCGCGCCAAGCAATACTGAAGCACGAAGTAAGGCGCCAGTTTTTAAGCGGTGCATTTGTTCCAATTGTTCACGGCTCAACGCCAGACCAACGCTAGCGAGATCAATTGCCTGGCCACCACACATGCCAACTGACCCTGAAGCTTGTGCCAGTACGCGTACCATGGACAACTTCATCTGTGCATCGCCATTACCTTCCGATAAAACAATAAAGGCTTGTGCTTGCAAAGCGTCACCGACCAGCAAGGCAGTGGCTTCGTCATATTTGACATGCACCGTTGGTTTGCCGCGGCGCAACTCATCGTCATCCATGCACGGCATATCGTCGTGAACTAAGGAGTAAGCGTGAATCATCTCGACTGCACATGCAGCACGACTTAATAATTCTTCCGGGGCGTTAAACAAACGTCCGGCAGCAAACACCAACAAAGGGCGTACCCGTTTTCCGCCGTCCAGGGCGGCGTAGCGCATCGCTTCATGCAGTTGCTGCGGAACGATGTCACATTGCGGAATGTATTCTGAGAGTGCTTGTTCGCAATTTTCCTGGGTATTTTTCATCCAGGTGCGGAAATCCAGACTCATGCGAGATCCTCGTCGTTATCCACGTTAAAAGGTTTTAGAATTCCAGTTTCGAGCACTTTGACCTGCTGCTCAATCTTATCGAGCTGATTTGCGCAATATTTAATTAACTCAGAGCCTCGCTGATAAGCCACAACAGATTGTTCCAGCGCCAAATCGCCTGCTTCCATTTGCTTTACCAATTCGCTTAATTCCTCCATTGCGGCCTCAAACGAAGCTGGTGGAGAAGCCATTTCTTGCGTAGTTGCAATGGTGTTTTTTTTAGGCATAAAATGTTTATTTACAAATATGGCGCACAAATACGCGAAAAAGTTTAACCCTCTATTTTAGAGCAATCTATTCATATTGGCGCTAAATTGTCATAGTTATACAAGAAATACTTACAAAATGTAATGTTTGTTTCAGTTGTGAAATCGAATTGTTGGTATACGGTAATTAAAATAAAAAAAGATGCCAAAATTGTGAATACAACATTTCCACATGGAAATTAAGCGTATATAGTTCCACATAGAAAGGTGTTTATTTTTCCGCCTTTTCAGGGAAATTGGCTGTCGTTAGCTTAAGTTGTAAAAATGTAAAACCCATCGCTAGCATACATGTTTAGTTGTTATGCTGTCGATGAAGTGTCGAATCTTGTCGGACTTTAATTATGAGTCATTCCAAAATCACATCTTCTGAACTGGCGGGAGCAGTTATTCCTCGCCCGGAGATGTTGCGTGGTTTGACTCCGTTAGCCAGTCACCTAACTATTGCACAGGTAGATGCGTTTTCGGCGCGACTAGCAAATGCTTTACTGGCCTATTCTGAACAAAGCATGGATTCGCGCATCGCCAATCTCAGCTTTAATGCGGGCCAATTGCTTAAGAAAAATGCTTACGCGTTCTATCACATCGCCTCAGTAGAGCTTGAAAAAGTATTTAAGCACGAAACCGAGCTGTTACTCACAGCTGGTGATGTTAAAAAAGCGGTTGAAACTAAAGACGGTGACTTTAGTTTGGTTAGTTATGAAGAAATGGACCAAAAGCTGACCTTGAGCCGGGTGAGCAGAGCGATAGAGCTCGATAGCGCGGAACAATATGCAGCCTTGAATATGCGATTGTCTCACCTGCTCGACCGAGAGACTTTAAGCATTGGGCAAAATCCATTTCGTCCCGAGGTTTTTTTGCGCGCGCTATATGTCGCCTGGTGTGCTTTTGACCCGGAAGAAAGCAGTCGCGAACTCATTTTGCCGCTGCTTCGCGTCGACATTTTGTTTGATCTCGAGCCTATATTGCTGGAACTTAATCAGTGGTTGATCAATAAGGGCGTATTGCCTGATTTGCAAGAATCATATCGGATACAGCGTAAGCAAAGCAAGTCACACGTTGTTGAAAAAGACAATGATGCTCAAGTCGATTCAACGAATGAATTTGGTGAAGAATCCAGCAGCAACCAAAATCCAGTGCGTCGCAAATTAAAGGCATTTTTGTCTGGTGGTCGTGGCAAAAAACATCGATCCGGTGATCCATCTTCTTCTCATTTCGGCGCTAACCATCAAAGCTCCGATTATGGTGTCCCCGGCAGCACAGACGACGCGATCAATTCGGCCCTTTTCCGGCAGTTGGGTGAGTTCCAAAAGAGTGTCAAATTTCAGCAATTAATGTCTGAGGCGCAAGATGTTATGCGCCTGTCGCAGATGCGTGAACATTTGTCTGAAAGCATGGGAACTGGCGTAGAAAAGCACACGCTGGATTTGTTGTCGCAGGTTTTTGATAGTGTTTTCCGCAATCAGGATATTCCCGCGCATGTCAAAGAATTGATTTCGGTATTGCAAATTCCGGTACTCAAAGCGGCCCTGATCGATAAAGAGTTTTTCTTTCAGGAGCAACATCCTGCGCGCCGCCTGATTGATTTATTGTCACGTTATAGTCCTGCACTGGATAAAACTAAAGGCAAACAAGATCCGCTGTATCAGACCATGCAAAAGAATGTGCAGCGGGTTTCACAAGAGTTTGATCAGGAAATTGCCTTGTTTGATGAGGTCGTCAACGACCTCGAATCCTTCATTGCTAAAGAAGAGCAAGCTAGCGCGCAGGCATTAGAAGCACCTATTCAGAAGGCGCTTCGTAAAGAAAAAATCAAGCAAGCCAACATTACTGCCACACATGAGGTGGCGATTCGTGTCGGCAGTGGCGAAGTGGTCGCATTCATAGAAACCTTCCTGGAAAATCGCTGGACGAAGGTATTGACGCTCGCCTACACAGTGCAGGAAGAAAAGCCACACGCTGTTGCTGATGCGATCAAAACCATGGACGATTTGATTTGGAGTGTAAAACCCAAGATCACATTGCAAGAGCGTCAGGAATTATTGAATCGTCTGCCAGCTATTTTGGCACGCCTGAATAAATGGCTGAGCCTGATTAAATGGGAAGATGTTGATCGCGTACAGTTTTTCGCTGATCTCGCAGAATGTCATGCTTCGATTGTAAGGGCGCCGTTAGAACTTTCCCCAGAGCGCCAGGTTGAAATTGCGGTTGAGGCAGCTCAAAAAGCAGCAGAACGTCGTTTGGAAAAACGTGTAGCCGCTGAACAAGCTGCCGCATCTGCGCCTCCACCAATATCAGAAGAATACGTCACCACGGTATCTCAGTTAGAGCGCGGCATCTGGTTGGAATTTATCAAAGAAAACGACGAAGCCCTGAGAGTCAGATTGGCCTGGGTGAGCCCTATGCGCAGCCTTTACATCTTCACTTCCAGCGAAAAAGAAAAGAGCTTCTCTATTGGCGCGCCAGAACTGGAAAAAGTCTTTAGCGAACAACGTGCGAAAATTTTGGTGCTCGATAAGGTTGTTGACAGAGCATTGCTGGAAGCGCTTGACCATATCCCTGACGAAAATAGTGACAGCGTAGAATCTGCTGATACAACGAACGTCGCTGAAACAACAGCATAGCGAGTAATACGGTTATCTACTGCTTGCTTCCCTTCCTGCTAAAAGCACGCAACTAAGACGGCATGCGTGGCGCTCGCAACCCACCGTATCTGATCTTACTCAACCGCATCGAGTTGGGCCGTCTATCCTAGGCACTAGAAATAAATGTTTTATCAGCGTTACTCGTAAGCAGCCAATCTTCTCTGTTCCTGACTTGTAAAATATTTATTTCTCAATTGCTGCAAAGCGCGTTGTTTGTCATTGTCATTGTCACTGGCATTTGTTGGTGATGATGTAAGCTGCTTGCGTTGCTCAAGATATTGGCTAATACGACCGTTCCAGTCATTGATATCGCGGTCGACTTGGGCAAGACGATTGGCTGCTTCCGGGCTGGTTGCAGCGGCGCGCATGCGATAAATGCCGTCTTCGCTGGCACCTTCATTACGCATTTTTTTTGCTTGATCTTCTAGCCGGATTACTTGATATGGCGCATCTTTTGCCGCTTTCAGATCTGCAGGCATATTTTTATCCAGTGTCTGCAATTTATTGCGTCTTTCGGCGTCGGTTAAGGTTTTGTCCTGGCTAATGGCGAGGCGTGACAGGGCGTCCTGATCGTAGGCATCGTCAAACCCGAACATCGCCTGGATTTCTTGCTCGCTAAAAAACTGTGAACGTAATTGGCGCATGCTTTGCCACTTGTTGTTGACCGCGCTAAGAAGATCAGCGTTGGAGGACATGTTTGAACTGGCATTTTTTTCGAGTTCGACCAAGGCTTGTTTAAAAGCGATGTAACGTTTCAATAATTCCTTTGCTTGTACAGCAGCTTTGATTTGCAATTTTTGATCGAGAATTTTATCGATTTGCGATTGAATTTCGGGAAGACTTTTTTCACCGATTGCTGAAAGATAGTAGTCAAACAAGCGTTTTAATTCAGCATCTAATTGCAGATCACCTTCTTTGTTTTGTTGAATATCGCCGTCCGTGCTCGTTCCTTCGAGCGAATGAACGAACGCAAATTGATGGTCATTTGCAGTCAGGTGAATCTCGTGGTTTTTGTTATCAGGTTTTAATAGTTGTAGCGAAAAAAAAGCGGTGACTATCATCACCGCTAACAGCAAAAATTTTGTTCTGGTTTTCATATCTGACTCCGCGCCGGTCATGTGGTCAGGATGGCTTACAGTCCGCTATTTTTTAAGCGATTCGCTTGTTGGCGGTAGACTGTCACTGGATTTGTTTCGAAGATGTTGACCAGCCCGATAAACTGATTGACTTCATCGAGATGGTTCATGCCGTAGTCATCGCGAATGACTTTACCTAAATGAGACGAGCAACTACCAACCAGGCCATCATTTTTTTCGCCCGCGAATGCCAATGATGTCAGCACTAATGCCGGATCGGACACGTCAAAAATATTGGTGGCAGGTTGCGCACCACTCCACGAATAATACGAAACGCCATTCACCTGATAAGCGCCTTCGCCGCAGGCGCTGGTAGGAATGCCTTCCGGGTGGGCTGCATTAAACTTCAGTGATCCCGCAGTGCTCAAAGAGTTTGCTGCGCTTAAAGCATTTTGAGGTAATTTTGGTTGGCCGGAAAGGAAGCTGATCAACGATGCCAGACCATTGCTTAAGGAAACAACAACAGCATTGGAGTAGCTGCCAGGTGGTGCAACACCGAGCAGAAAGTCAGCAACTTTGGAGCCTTTATTCACACCGCCAACGGATGTGACCGATGCGACCAAATCTGGTCGTACCGAAGCCACATAGCGGGTGGTTGGTCCACCGTGGCTATGCCCGATCAGATTTACTTTGCTGGCACCAGTAACAGCCAAAATTCTTTGTACTTCGGCTAATAATTGTTCACCGCGTACTTCGGTACTGTTGGCTGCAGATACCTGAGTGACAAAAACCTTGGCGCCATCGGCGCGCAACGCTTCTGGAATTCCATAAAAATATTCTACTGGACCAATATTGTCGAATCCAAACAGGCCGTGTACTAACACGATAGGGTATTTTGTACCCGTATAGCCTGTTGCCCATGCCTGTACCGGTAGTAAAGACAACGCGATTAAGAATGCAGCTACTTTCTTCATCAGTGTTTTGTTCATTTTGATTCTTTCTTAAAAAGGTGATTCAAATGAAACCGGGCGGGACTGAAATACATCGCCATTTTCGGCGCTGTTTAATTCAGCCTGGTTGAGATTAGTTTGTCGTGAAAGTGAATAGCAAGTTGCTGTGCAACAAATTTAAATGTCTAAAAGACAATTAAATTTGTCTGAACAAAAGTGGTATTAACGCTCGTTCATAGGGTAAAAATTAACTTGAAAGAATATTTAGAAAATGATCTTGATGATTAGATGTTTTTTACTAAAAAACAATAATGTGTTATTCATGACACACTCTGACGAGCCTGTTGATTTACGCTAAGGACTTGATTTCTCTCAGAATTTATACGAATTTAGAGCAAATTTCATTTTTTCAGGTATAATTTTGGGTTCTGTCCAAAATTTCCTCTTCAAGTCGTTTGATCGTTTGAATTTTCGTCTGGTCTGAAACCCCAGTCGAAAACAGGTTTTTGTGGATTCTTTCTCTCTTAGGTTGGTGCAAATTAATTTGGGGGGTGGGGATGTCCGATCTGGCTTCTTTGTCTACACTCGCGCGTTCTGACGCGCAACTTCCGGTGCATGTGTATTTTGACGAAACGTTGTTGCAACGTGAAATCAAAGACCTGTTCCAAGCTGGTCCACGTTACGTCGGTCATGAACTGATGGTACCCAACGTGGGTGACTTTGCGACTTTACAGTCCGAAAATGAAGGTCGTATGCTGGTGCGCAATGCGCATGGCATCGAACTGATGTCTAACGTCTGTCGTCATCGTCAGGCGCTGATGTTTAACGGCCGTGGTAACACTAATAATATCGTTTGTCCTTTGCATCGCTGGACCTATGACCTCAAAGGTGAGCTCATCGGTGCGCCACATTTTGCTGACACGCCGTGTCTGAATTTAAAGCGCACGCCGTTGCAAAATTGGAATGGTCTGCTGTTTGAACAAAATGGCTATAACGTGATGGAACGCATGGGACAACTCAGCGTGACCAAAGACCTTGATTTCACTGGCTATATGCTGGATCACGTGGAAGTGCATGAATGTGATTACAACTGGAAAACCTTTATCGAAGTTTATCTGGAAGATTATCACGTCGAACCATTCCATCCTGGTCTCGGTAGTTTTGTGACTTGCGACGATCTGCGCTGGGAATTCGGCGAAGATTACAGCGTACAAACCGTTGGTGTGAATAGTGGTTTGCTCAAATCAGGTTCCGAAAAATACCGTAAGTGGCAAGAGCAGGTGCTGCAATTCCGTAATGGCGAACCACCAAAATACGGTGCCATCTGGTTGACTCTCTACCCGAATATCATGGTCGAATGGTATCCACACGTTCTCGTAGTTTCTACTTTATGGCCGACTGCGACCGGTAAAACCCGCAATGTGGTTGAGTTCTATTATCCCGAAGAAATCGTGCTTTTCGAACGCGAATTCATCGAGGCAGAACGTGCTGCGTACATGGAAACTTGTATCGAGGATGATGAAATCGGTTTGCGTATGGATGCGGGCCGTAAAATTTTGCTCGATCGTGGTGAAAATCAGGTTGGTCCGTATCAGTCGCCAATGGAAGATGGTATGCAACATTTCCACGAATGGTACCGTCGCCGTATGTCGTTTTAAATTGCTTTTGTACGGCGGGTTGCATTTCCCTTACAAAAATCTCCAAAAAGCACGCTCGGAATGGCGTGCTTTTTTTTCGTCCCTACATCTGCCAATGACATCTCGGCCAAAACAATGTGATATTGTCGTAGTGCTTAAGATGGTATCGAGTATGCAAATTCCACTTAGATATGAGAGTTAGAATTTGCATTCCGCCCATAATTTCAACACTGAACACATTGCGGAGTTGCCCATGCACTTACCTACATATTCCACGCTGATCAGCGCACAAGATTTATTTACTCATATCAGTGACGAACGTTGGGTGATTCTCGATTGCCGACATGACTTAATGGATACCAATGCAGGTTCTCAGGCTTACGCGGCTGGACACATACCGCAAGCCCAATTTGTGCATCTGGATCAATCACTATCAGCACCTAAAGTGAGTGCTGATGGCGTATTTCGTGGTCGCCATCCTTTACCAGACAAGCAGCAGTTCATACAAACTTTGCGTCGTTTAGGTATTAGCAATGACACCCAGGTGATTGCCTATGATGCACATGGCGGTATGTTTGCGGCGCGCTTATGGTGGATGTTACGCTGGGTTGGTCATGCCGCTGTGGCGGTATTGGATGGTGGTTTACCTGCTTGGAACGCGTTGTCTTTCCCTGTTACTACGGATGTTCCGCCTGCTCGTTCCGGTGACCTGAAGGAGCAAGCATCGTTGGTAGCTCAAGTTGATGTTGCTGCGGTGTTCGCTAACATCAGTAGTGCAGAATTTACCTTGGTTGATGCGCGGGCCGCTGATCGCTATCGCGGTGAAAATGAAACGATAGATCCGGTAGGTGGACATATTCCCGGTGCGCTGAATCGCTTCTTCAAAGACAATTTGGAGGCGGATGGGCGCTTTAAAACAGCAGATCAATTGCATGTAGAATGGTCTGCCTTGCTAACACAGCCCGAAAAAACAATCATGCAATGCGGATCTGGTGTTACTGCCTGCCATAATTTACTAGCCTTAGAAGTTGCCGGACTCAAAGGTGCAGCCTTGTACCCGGGTTCATGGAGTGAGTGGTGTTCGGACAGTAGCCGTCCAGTTGCGCGTTAAACAAAAATGGGAACACACGTTCCCATTTTTTATGACTGATTTGGTCCCCGTTAGGATGGTTATACGTCAATTCTATAATTAATGATTTCTGGTGACAAAGAGCACAATCAATACGCCAAGCGTAACCAGAATAATTTGCGGAATCGTTTCTTTTAGTGTTGTTCTGCGCTGCATTTGCGGCATCAGGTCGCTGACAGCAATGTAGATGAAGCCGGAAGACGCACAGACCAATACGTAAGGAATCATGCCATTCGCGTGTTCCAGGGTGTAGTAGCCAAGCACGCCGCCCAGTACCCCCATCATGCTGCAAGCAAGATTGTACAAATACGCGCGGGTACGGCTGAATCCGGCATTCAGTAAGACAATAAAGTCGCCTATTTCTTGCGGTATTTCATGTGCGATGATGGCAAACGCTGTGACAAAACCTAACTGTGGATTCGCTAAAAATGCCGCGGCAATCAGGATGCCATCGGTAAAATTATGCATCCCGTCGCCGACTAAAATCATCCAGCCAGCTTTACCTGCCTCATGGGCATCATGGCCATGTTCGTGATGGTGCCCGTCTCCTTCGTGGTGATGCGAATGACGCAAAATAGCAAATTTTTCTAACAGAAAAAATGCCAGCAGGCCACCGAGCAGACAAGCGAACAACGTGTGTGGATCAGCTTTGGATTCAAATGCCTCTGGCAAAGCGTGTAATAACGATGTGGATAACATAATACCAACCGACAACGCTACCATCCGTTCTACCATTTTGGCGAGCAGTGAAAACGAAAAAATCGCGGCGGCAGTAATACTTAATACACCAGCGAGTGACGTGGTGATTAGTATGGAAATCAGCGTGGAGTGAATTTTAAACCTCAGGTTAATTTGCAACTAGGTTGCAAATTAGAACACAGAGCCGGAGTTTCTGCAAATCCGGCTCTGTTTTTATCATCAGATTGATTGTTCTGAACTCGTCAGTATCAGACTACGCCGTGTGTTTTAAACCATGCCACGGCGCGTGACCAGCCATCTTTAGCGTCTGCTTCTACGTAGCTAGGGCGGTAATCCGCATGGAAGGCATGTCCCGAGTTATCAAAGACCTTAAACTCGGAACCACTTTGGCCTTTTGCCAAGGCTTCTTTCATTTGTTCTACGGTAGACACCGGAATGCCAGTATCTTTGGCGCCATATAAGCCAAGAATAGGTGTTTTTAAATTTGCGGCAATATCAATCGGATTGTTTGGTGACAACGGTGTTGGATCACTCACCAGACGCCCGTACCACGCTACTCCTGCTTTGACTTTTGGATTGTGAGCAGAATACATCCAGGTAATACGGCCACCCCAGCAAAAACCAGTGATTCCCAATCGTGACACATCGCCACCATTATTTTCTGCCCAGGCTACCGTTGCATCCAGATCTTCCATAACCTGGGCGTCGGGTACCTTGGCAATGATGTTTTGAATGAGTTCTGCGACGGATGGGTATTGATTGACATCACCCTGACGAATGAACAAATCTGGAGCGATCGCCAGATAACCCAGTTTGGCAAAGCGTCTGGCGACATCGGCGATATGCTCATGTACACCAAAAATTTCGGAAATGACCAAAATGACAGGAAGCTTATTTTTACCCTGGGGTTTAGCGAAATACGCTGGTACTTGCTGCCCTTTGACAACTAACTTGACCGTGCCGTCTTCGAGGCCGGTCTTATCGGTTTTTATGACGGTTTGCGCACACACTGGTAATGCGGCAGCTGCAAAACCAACACCCACCGCCGTTTGTATAAAATTACGGCGATTCATTGGTTCAGATTCATCAGAACTTCCTGTCAAACTGTTAAACTCTTGGCGATGTTGCATCGTTTTCTCCAGTACGGTTAAGGATCGTCATTTCACAGACTCTCAGGGCAAGACCAATTTCCTGACATATCTTAGCTTGAAATTCTTTGGTTTGATGTAACGTTAACTTGCACCTAACGATTATCTCCGTTTGCTCTGTTTCTGCACGATATGAAGCTGCCATACGCTTGTTATATTTATGTGCCTATAATATTACTTTGAAGATAGATCGTTTTGTACGCATTGTAAAAGTAGCTGGATTTTTAGATGTCTAACGAATCCTTACCCCAAGGTGAGAAATGATTGTCAGGCTGAGCCGATTTTTTCATTCTTTAATTGGTTATTTTACGATAACTGCGGCCGTGTCTTTTTCGCTACTTATTGCGGGTGTTTTTTATGATGGGAACCGCACTCTTAAAACAGCGGTTTTTGAAAATGTAAAATCGAGCATCAATCAAACTTCACAGATACTGAATATGACGGTATCAACCTACGTGATCCGGAACGACCTCAAAACTGTCAAAATCTTTTTTAGTGAAATGCTGGATCAGCATGCTGAAAACGGTTTGATCTATGTCGTTATTCTTGATTCGGAAGGTAAGGTTTTACTGAGCACCTTAAACGCTGAAAATAAGCTCGCCATACCAACACCAGAGAGTGAGTTTGAAAACGCAGCCTTAAAGGATGGTGTGATCCATATTCGCAATCCCTTGCTGTTAGCCCATCGTGAAACGGGATTTTTACAATATGGATTTTCTACTAAAAGCTTAATTAACGCGACATCCAGAGAACAACAACGCTCATTGCTCAGAACTTCTGCGATTATGTTGGCGACATTAATCGTAACCTTGTTTTTAGGCTGGCGTATTTCACGTCGGTTGAAGCAGATGGCCTACGCTAGCCAAGCAATTGTTTCTGGTCATTACGATCAAAAAATTGATATTTCAGGGCGTGATGAGCTTGCCGCACTGGGTAACGATTTTAATCAAATGGCGTTTGAAATTGATAAGAAAATCAAAGAAATCACCGTCTTAAATCAAACCCTGGAACAACGAGTCGCCCAGCGCACTTCAGAGCTGGAACTGTCGAATCGATTGCTATCCGATAATTTGCAGTACCTAAAGAACACGCAAACGCAACTGGTAAATTCAGAAAAACTGGCCAGTCTCGGATCTTTAGTGGCAGGTGTCGCACATGAACTTAATACTCCTATCGGCAATGCCTTGACCGTTGCCACTTCGCTTATCGATAAAGTCAATCAGACGCAGAAAGAATACGCGGCTGGGAATCTCAAAAAATCACTACTGGAACGCCATTTCAATACACTTAACGAGGCTAGCTACTTACTCACGACAAATATCTTGCGAGCATCAGAATTAATCGTCAGTTTTAAAACGATTGCGGTTGATCAGACTAGCGAATTACGCAGAAAATTTAATCTAAAAAAACTGATTTCAGAATTGGAGCCCACATTACGTTTGCAATTAAAAAAACGCAAATTGGATTTGAGGGTGGATATTGCTGATGATGTGGTAATGGATAGTTTCCCTGGTCCATTGACGCAGGTCATTTTTAATTTGTTCAATAATAGTTTGCTCCACGCTTTTGAAGATATGGATGAAGGCGAAATCGAAATTAGTGCCAGTTTGCACGGTTTGACGCAAGATCACGCCCTCATTTGCTTCTCAGATAACGGCGCTGGCATTCCCGAGCAAAATCTTGTGCGCGTGTTTGATCCTTTCTTTACCACCAAATTTGGACAGGGTGGTTCAGGTCTGGGTTTGCATATCTGTCATAACCTGGTCGAGGCGGTGCTAGGTGGTAGTTTGAAAGTATTTTCAGAAAAAGGGCATGGCACTCAGTTTGAAATATTAATTCCTTTGTATGCGCCGGATAACCTCAAAAAAGCGTAATTCAATTTCAATCTACTCTGGGGTTAGATCATTCTTTGTAGGGTTTTTTTAATTTTTAAGTCTCGTTATCGACGCTATATAGTTGTGATTTTCACGATAAGTCTGGCAATCAGCTTTCTTTAAGGAGCAAGCATGCGCTCATCTTTAACCTGAGCAGCTTACTGTTTTGTTCAAAACTGCTAAAAAATTCAACGATCGCTGAAATTCATTTCATGCTTTTCGAATGATTTTCTGTCATCTACCTGTCGTACCATCCAAAACTCAGAGCCAATCAGGTTCGATGCAAGAATAAAACGACAAGGAGATAAGATGGTCTGGAGTCAGGTGTATGACCCGTTAGGGAACGTGTGGTTGTCTGCTTTGATGGCAGCGATACCGGTGGTGGTGATGTTGGCGTGTATAGCCTTTGGTCACATGAAAGCGCATTACGCAGCTGGTTTGGGGCTCATTAGCGCCTTGTTAGTCGCTATCTGGGGTTTTGGTATGCCCGCTGGTCTGGCGTGGAATGCAGCCGGTTTTGGTGCAGCCTACGGACTGTTGCCAATCGGTTGGATTGTACTCAACATCATTTTCTTGCATCAATTGACGATAGAAAATGGCTCTTTCAATGTGTTGCAGGATAGCCTCACCAACATCACAAATGACCGTCGCATACAATTGCTGCTGATCGCATTTTGCTTCGGTGCATTTTTTGAAGGTGCGGCTGGTTTTGGTACTCCGGTCGCCGTCACTGCGGCGATTATGATCGGTCTTGGCTTCTCGCCGCTTGCCGCATCTGGCTTGTGTTTGATCGCCAATACCGCTCCAGTCGCCTACGGTGCGTTGGGTACGCCTGTGATTGCGCTGGCAGCAGTGACCGGGCTTGATCTGATGCAACTCTCTGGCATGATAGGTCGTATCTTGCCTTTGTTTTCTTTGCTGGTGCCATTCTGGCTGATCTGGGCGTTTGCAGGCTTCAGAGGTATGTTGCAAATCTGGCCGGCAATTCTGGTCGCTGGCTTGAGTTTTGCGATCCCACAATATCTGGTCTCTAACTATCATGGCCCATGGTTGGTTGACGTGGTGGCAGCGATTGTTTCTATGGTCAGTCTGATCTTCTTCCTGAAAGTCTGGAAACCCGCCAAAGTCTGGACGTCGGTTTCTTTAAAAGGTCATGCCGATGATTCAGGTGTACCAGATGTTGCCAGCGAGCGACCACATGGACATGAAGCCGATGTGGGCGCTGCGATCTTCAAAAAGCACGATGGTCGTGCCTTGGTGATGGCATGGATGCCGTGGGTTATTTTGACGATCCTCGTATTTATCTGGGGTGTGCCAGAATTTAAAAAATGGGTTGACGGCATTTCTATTTTTAAAATCCCTTTCAGCGGTCTAAACAATATGGTGCAAAAAGTCGCGCCAGTTGTGACAACACCACATAAGGAGTCTGCGGTCTACGTACTTAACTGGCTGTCGGCGACGGGTACCGGTATCTTCATCGCGAGTGTATTGAGCGGCGTCATGATGAAGTACCGTCTGCTGGATTTAGTGCGTATTTATCTGCGCACCATTTGGTTAGTGCGCTATTCCTTATTGACGATTGTCTTGATGCTGGCGTTGGGATATCTGACACGTTATTCAGGTACCGATGCAACCCTGGGAATTGCGTTTGCCCACACTGGTAGCTTATATCCGATTTTCGGTACTTTATTGGGCTGGATGGGTGTCGCTTTAACTGGATCTGATACTGCAGCCAACGTTTTGTTTGGCGGTTTGCAAAAAACAACAGCAGAACAATTGGGCTTAAATCCCGTCTTGATGGCATCTGCCAATAGTGCTGGTGGTGTAATGGGTAAGATGGTGGACGCACAAAGTATCGTGGTTGCCAGTACTGCGACGCGTTGGTATGGACATGAAAGCAGCATTCTGCGCTTCGTATTTTTCCATAGCCTGGCTTTAGCGGTGTTGGTTGGCTTGTTTGTGTTCTTGTTGGCTTACGTGCCGCCGTTTACTGCACTGGTACATTGATGTGTGAATAAAGACCCATGTCCTGCTTGCGGGACATGGGTACAAAGCTACCGCTATTTACCTCTATTTATTCCGGCTTCAAATAAAACGCATCTGGCAACTGCGCACCAGCGGTCGTCTCTTTGATATCGCCTTTGATATTCGTCAGCACGACTTCAAGTTCAGGTCCACCGAGTTCGATGATCACCTGACGGCATGCACCACAAGGTGCGATCGGGCCCTCGGTGTCGCCAGTGACAGCGATTTTGGCGAAATCGCCAGGGCGATAACCTGCTGCAACGGCGCTAAACAAGGCAGTACGTTCGGCACAATTGCATAAACCATACGACGCATTTTCGACGTTGCAACCATGGAAAACTTTACCGTCTTTGGTCAGCACTGCAGCGCCGACTTTGAATTTTGAGTAAGGTGCGTACGCACGTTCACGAGCAATGTTTGCTTCGCTAATCAGTTCCTGAGTATTCATTTTTTATTCCAGTGAAAAAGGCATGTCGTTCAACGGCATGCCTTTGTTTTATAACGTCACTAATCGTGAGTATTATTTTTTAACGCCTAATTCGCGCAGACGTTCTTGCAGGTAGCTACCAGATGTATGGCGCTCAGAAAGCACAACATCAGGACGCGGATGCAAGAATAGCGGCAAAGAAATACGTGATTTTTTCGCTTCTTCGCCCGTTGGATTGAGCACGCGATGAATCGTCGAAGGATAGTAACCTTGCGATGCTTCATCGAGCATGTCGCCAATATTGACGATCAACATACCAAAATCGCATGGTACGTCATGCCATGCGTCGTCCTTGCCTAACACTTGCAAACCGGCTTGAGTCGCCGCTGGCAAAACCGTCAGCAAATTGATGTCGCCATGGGCTGCCGCACGTACCGCATCTGGTTCTTCGTCGCCGCGTAATGGTGGGTAATGCAATACACGTAACAAAGTCAGATCGCTGTCCGTAATCATGTCTGACAAAGGCATAGAATACTTAGCTTTGATTTCTGCAGGGGTATGATCTTCTACCCATTGCAATAACTCTGCTGCCAGCTTAGAGCCTTCAACATAGTATTCGCGTGCTGCATTCGATACTTCAGAAGGAACGCGACCCCATGGGTAAACGTGATAGAACTCTTTTAAGTCACGCTTAGCGAAACCCTTGGCTGTTTCAGAAATTTTTGGCGAAAAATAGCCATCCATTTTTTCAGCATCAAATGTGTATTGATTCTTCGCATCCGTCTGGAAGAATTCATACCATTCCTGATAAATGGTGTTGAGCAGATTTTGCGACAAAGGGTGGTTCGTTAACACGCCAAAGCCGGTTTGATGCAGGCTTTCAGTGAATTTTCTGGCAGCATCCGGATCACGATAATCAACTGGTTGAATATGCATGATTGCTCCTTAGTTGCTCAAAGGTGCTTGCAACCAATTGCTGCTCAAGGTTGCATCGATCAGTTTGGAGCACGCTTCTGCATCGACCTTCATGCATACGCGGGTTTCTGGTTTGCTGGCTTCCCAACCTGCTTGTGGATACGGGATAGGCAGTTTTGCCATCATGGTCTGACCATTGCCAATACCTTCTTTGGCAACGCGTACGCGGCCAGATTGGGTTTCGAAAATTTCTGGTGCAACCAACCAGACAAACGCCAAAACGTCATGACCGTAGCAAGCATGGCCCAGATCTGGACGAATGCTTTGGTAGAAGTTGGCGTAGAAGTTCACAGCGTGGGATAACGTATCCATCGCCACGTGTTTGTGATGCTGCGCCAGACGTGCAAAGAATGTCGAAGGCAATACCACGCGGTGTGTGACATCCAGACCAACCATAGTCAGGTCCCAACCAGCTGTAAATACCAGATCAGCAGCGTCAGGATCGTTCCATACGTTAGCTTCCGCCACTGGGGAAACATTGCCTGGTTCATCAACGGCACCAGCCATTAATACAACTTTTTTCAACAACTTAGGCAGTTGTGGTTCCATCTTCAATGCCAGGCCCAGATTACCCAATGGGCCGACTGCCACCAGCGTAATTTCACCTGGATGTTGACGCGCCATTTTGACGATGAATTCCGCCGCGCTTTCAACTTCTGCTTTGCCGCCGACTTCGATACGTGAAGGCAGATTGCCCAAACCGTCAGCGCCGTGGATGAAGTCAGGTGGCGTACCTGCCGCTTTTGCCAATGGAACGTTCACGCCTTGCGCTACTGGAATATGGCGGCCAGCGATACGTGTCAGATACAGCGCGTTGATGGTTGCCTGCTCAACGTAGACGTTACCAAAAGTCGTGGTGATACCAACGACATCGATATCCGGATGCGCGAGTGCAAAGTACAGCGCCATTGCATCATCTACACCTGGGTCGGTATCAAAAATGACTTTGTGTTTTGTTTGCATGGATGTTCTCCAAAAAATAACTCCGGCTGGCCATTGGACAGAACCCAGACGCGAAGCGATTTGTTGCGGTTGACCCGGTTCAAGGAGGCCGTAAATTGCGCTTTTCCTGAAACTGATCTGACTGCGTCCGTGGTGACAGCCAGATCATCAATTCTTTATCGTGATTTTACAAATGGTACGCCGATGGCTTTTGGTGCCACCGATTTTGCCATCAGACCTGCCAGTACGATGACGGTAACGACATACGGGATCATCTGAATTAATGAGCCAGGGACTTTACCGATCACAGGGAAAACCACGCCTTCAATTTGTACTTGCAAGGCTGTGAAGAAACCAAACATCAGGCAACCCAATGCGGTTTGTAGCGGACGCCAGTTACCAAACACCAATGCAGTTAATGCCAGATAGCCGTTACCAGCCGACATATCACGTAAGAAAAATCCGCTTTGTACAATGGACAAATACGCGCCGGAGAAGGAGCACAGTACGCCAGCACAGATCATTGCCATAAAACGGGTGCGCTCAACATTCACACCAGCCGCATCAGCCGCATGGGGGTTCTCACCCACGGCACGCAAACGCAGGCCAAAGCGGCTGTGATACAGCACCCAGTGCACCAGAGGAATCAAGCCAAATGCCAGATAGACTAAAACACTATGCCCGCCAAGCAGCTTCGTGTAAAACCAGCCGAAAAACGGAATATTGGCGACCGCTGCAGAGCCCGGTAGCACGATGTCAAACAAGCGTGCTTCACCCAGATCAGGTGTACGGCCACCTTGCGTAAAGAAGAATTGTGCCAGCACGAAGGTCAGTCCGCTTAACGCGATATTGATCGCAATACCAGCGACCAATTGATTCCCTTTTTGCGTAATGCTGACAAAGGCTTGTATCAGGGCGATGAGAACCGATACGCCCACACCTGCCAATACGCCCAGCCATGGATTTTGTGTGGTAAATGCAACGGCGGCAGAAACAAATGCAGAAGCTAACATTTTGCCTTCGAGTGCCAGATCAACCACCCCACTGCGCTCGGCAAACAAGCCTGCCATGGCGGCGAACATCAGTACTGGGGCATTGCGGATGGTGGACACCAGTATGCTGGAAAATTGAAAATCATCAAACATCATTTTTCCTTACGTTTTAACAGTGCGGACAGAGCTGGCGCATATAGATTTTCCATCGCACCGCAGAACAAAATAATCAGACCCTGAATGAAAATAAAGGTCTCTGGTGGAATATTTGGTTTTTCCAATGAAAGGTCAAATCCGCCTTGTATCAATGCGCCAAATAAAATGGCAGACAAAAAGATACCGATCGGATGTTGGCGACCCATCAAAGCAATCGCAATCCCGATAAAACCAGCGCCGGCAGGGAAGTTCAGGTTCAGATAGTGCGTAGAACCCATCACAGAATTAACCGCCGCCAAGCCCGCTAAGGCACCGGAAATCATCATTGTCACGATGATGGTCTTTTTGATTGAAATACCTGCATAGTGTGCTGCATGCTGATTCAAGCCAGTGGCGCGCAGTTGATAGCCCCATGTGGTGCGCCATACCGCAACACCGTAAATCACCAGAGCCACAATAGCGAGAAGGAAACTGATATTCAACGGTGTTTCACCCAGGATTGGAAACAAGCCATTTAATTTTGGCAACCAGGAACTGTCGGCGAACAAGCGACTTGCAGGATTTTGCTGGCCATCCGGAATCATCAAGATGATCAAGTAGTTCATCAGGTTAGCAGCAATAAAGTTAAACATAATCGTCGTGACGACCACGTGACTGCCGCGTTTTGCTTGTAAGTAGCCAGGCAAAAATGCCCACGCTGCACCAAAAATCGCACTGCTAGCAATCGCTAGCGGTATTAAAATCCAGCCCGGTAAATGCGTATCTAATGCAAGTATTAACAGCGTCAGGCCCAAGCCACCGATATACATTTGACCTTCACTACCGATATTAAACAAACCTGCTTGCATCGCTACCGATACTGAAAGACCAGTAAAGATAAAGGTCGCAGCGTAAAACAAGGTATAGCCCAGACCTTCAGGGTCAAGCACTGCTGCATTGACCAGAATTTGTAATGATTCTATGGGATTTTCTCCCAGTAAATAAATTACACCTGCCGCCACCAGCAGGGCAGATAACAAATTCAGTAAAGGCAGGGCAAAGGTACTGGCCCAACGGGGCAGGTCGGCTTGATTCATACGTGTAAACTTTATCGTCGCTGTTAGCTATCTATTTTTCGGAACTTATGTCGGGGTATTGGAAATGGTGGCGAGTCGCACTAATGTTTGTGCAAACCACCCATCAATAAGCCGATACGGGTTGCATCAAATTCTTCCACTTTCAATTCACCGGTGATCGCACCGCTGGACATGACTAAGATGCGGTCAGCCAATGCGCGGACTTCTTCCAGTTCTACCGATACCAACAAAATGGCAACACCCGCATCACGCATCGCCAGTAAGCGCGCGTGCAAGCTTTCTATTGTGCCGATGTCAACACCACGGGTTGGTTGGCCGACCAGCATGAGTTTTGGATTGGCATCAATCTCACGTGCCATCACCACTTTTTGCTGATTACCACCGGATAACAAAGCGATACGCAAATGCGGATCAGCAGGGCGCACATCAAATTTGCGCAGCATCTCGTTGCAGTTACTCAGAATTTGTTTGTAATCGAGTAAACCAAACGTTTTGCCTAACTTCTTTTGGTAGCCGAGAAAGCTATTCATCATTACTGAAAAATTTTTGACGACCGCATCACGCAAACGATCTTCCGGTACATGACCTATGCCACGTTCGCGATACACGGCTGGCAAGCCGTCGGCATCTTTGCGTCCAGCATAAGGTAGCGTTTTTCCTTGCATCGTAATCGAGCCGCTGGACGGCAAACGCATGCCACTTAAAATTTCCAGTAACTCGCTCTGACCATTGCCCGAGACACCTGCAATCGCGACGATTTCACCAGCACGGATGTTAAAGTTCAGATCCTTGAGCAAACTCACCTGTTGATCATTGACCAGATTGAGACCTTTGACGTCCAGCACAGTGTCGCCGGGCGCATATGCTGCGCGTGGCAATTGTGTTTCAATCGGGCGACCCACCATCAATTCAGCTAATTGTTCTTTATTGGTTTCAGCGGTGACGACGGAGCCCACGACCGTGCCGCCACGCATCACCGTGACTTCATCGGTGATTTCTAAAATCTCTTGCAGTTTATGGGTGATCAGGATAATAGTCTTGCCTTGCTCTTTGAAAAGACGCAAGACTTCAAACAAAGATGCGGTTTCTTGTACCGTCAACACCGCTGTAGGTTCATCCAGAATCAGGATGTTAGCGCTACGATAAATTTGCTTCAGAATTTCCACACGCTGCTGCACACCGACTGACAAGTCTTGAATTTTATCCAGTGGATCGACTTCGAGATTGTAGCGTTTACAGATGTCGCGCAAGGTTACTTCGACTTCTTTGCGGCGTGATGCCAAACGAAAGCCGCCTTCGCCACCAAGCATCACATTGTCGAGTACCGTCATATTTTCTACGAGCATAAAGTGCTGATGCACCATGCCGATGCCAGAGACGATGGCTTCGTGGCTATTGCGTATCTGTTGTTCCTGACCGTTGATGAGCAACTTGCCGCTATCTGCCTGATAGTAGCCATACAAAATGCTCATCAGGGTCGATTTACCCGCACCATTTTCACCGATGACGCCATGTATCGAGCCCGATTCAATGGAAAAGCTCACATCGCGATTGGCCTGTACCGCACCAAAGCGTTTGGAGATGTGTTGAAATTCGACGGCTGGCTGCATACTTTCGGGATTCCGGATAATGGATAATAAAAATAGGGGACAGAGGTAAATACGCTAGTCTAAAAATTTCGGGGCGCTATCCAACAGCGCCCCGTTTGCCAGATCTTAAATCAGACCGGGCACTTATTTGCATCGCGGAAATCAACTACTTTGATCTTGCCGCTAATAATGTCTTGCTTCGCTGCATTGACACGTTTTTCTACGTCGGCGCTCACTACGCTACGATTGTCTTTATCCAACGCCCAGTCAACGCCGCCTTCTTTCAAACCTTTGTAAGTCACGCCACCTTTCCAGGTGCCGTTTTTAACTTCCATAAAGCTGTCGTAAATCACTTGATCAACGCGTTTTACCATGGAGGTCAGCATATTGCCTGGATGGATGTAGTTTTGATTGGAATCGACACCAATACCTAATTTGCCTTTTTCTTTGATTGCTTGCAAAGTACCCATGCCGCTACCACCTGCCGCAGCAAAGATTACGTCAACACCACGTTCCATTTGAGCGCGTGCCAGCTCACCGCCTTTGGCAGGGTCGTTCCATGCTGCCGTTGTGGTACCAACCATGTTTTGTACAACATCAATTTTGCTGTCGGTTGCTTTTGCACCTTGGGTATAACCGCAAGAGAAGTTGCGGATCAAAGGAATATCCATGCCACCGACAAAGCCAAGCTTTTTCGATTTGCTGGATAAGGCTGCCGCGACACCAACGAGGTAAGAACCTTCTTGCTCTTTAAACAGAACGGAGTTGACGTTATCGCCCTTAGCAACGCCATCAATGATCACAAATTTTGTCTTTGGAAATTCTTTGGCGATATTTTGAACTGCTTGTGCTTGCGCAAAGCCGATAGCTGCAATCAGGTCTACATTCTTACGTGCCAGATTGCGCAACATCTGTTCAGCTTGTGTATCGCTGGCGACCTGCACTTCAATGACATTGATTTTGGTTTCTTTTTTGAAACGATCTGCGCCTTCAGAAGCCGATTGATTGAAAGACTTATCAAATTTGCCGCCCGCGTCATAGATTACCGCGACTTTAGGATCAGCCGCGTAGACGCTGCTTGCTGCTAACAGACCAGCCAGAGAAAGGCAAATTTGCTTGAGTTTCATGAGAGCTTCCTTATTCAGATGTCGGGGTGTGAAGGCGATACGCCGCGGTTTTAATCCAGTTTTCTGGTTTCCTGCAGCCGGAAAATATTCGCTGTCACTAGCCTAACATGTCAGCAGCGTTTGCTCTGACATAGAGGCGAAATTTTATCAAATACTGATGTTGCTATGGATATTGCTTATTTTATTGCTTAGTTGTTTGTCTAGCGACTCTGACGGTTAGCACCCAGGCATCGCAAACATAACACTTACATCGCCTTACGTTGCGCCATGAAATCCAGTACTTCCTGACGTTGTGGAATCGATGTTTGAGCTCCTAAACGCGTTACTGTCAATGCGGCAGTATATTGTGCTTCGATACTGGCTTCCAACACGCTAAGGCCGTTGGCAATGCCTACGGCAAATGCACCGACAAAGGTGTCACCCGCGGCTGTTGTATCTAGCACGTCAACCTTCACTGCCGGAATGAACTTAGATCCAGCTTGCTGCGTGATCAGTGCGCCGTTGCCACCCATTGTCAAAATAATAGTCACGATGCCCATTGCCAGCAATTTTTCTGAGGCAGTTTGCGCTGTTACCTGGTCAATGACGCTGATGCCGCTGAGCTGAGAGGCTTCTGTTTCGTTCAGAATCAAGAAATCAACTTGTTTCAAGAGCACTGGGCTCAAATCCTGGGCTGGTGCGGGGTTCAGAATGACTTTGACCCCTTGTTCACGCGCTACTGCAATCGCATGTTCAACGGTAGCAATTGGTGTTTCGAGCTGGCACAGCAATAATTGGGCACCGTTGATACCTGAGCGTGCCGCGTCTATATGTTGACTCTGCAGGCAGGCATTGGCTCCGGCAGCTAAAACGATACTGTTATCGCCGCCATCCTCCACCAGAATGCCGGCGACACCAGTAGCGACACCAGCAACGGTAGTCAGATGAGTAATATCTATGCCTTCAGCAGACAAGCATTGTTTTGAGAATGCGCCGAATCCATCGTCGCCTACGGCACCGATGAAGTTAACTTGTGCACCTTGACGAGCTGCAGCAACCGCCTGGTTGGCGCCTTTGCCGCCAGGAATTTGGCGAAATTCATGGCCATGTAAGGTTTCGCCAAGCGCAGGCATGCGCGGAGTGCGAAAGACCAAATCCATATTGACGCTGCCGACTACCGTTATGCGTGGCTTCATAATGCTATTTTCTCGATAAAAAGTCATTACGCAATCGTTTGCGCAATCGATTTCGTATTTAACTATGGTCAAATGCGCTCGTCAAGCGCATTCTCAATTTTTGGTGAAATTTTGTGCAATTTTAAGACTTGCGATGCGTCTCCGTGATAGTGCAAGCGGTCATTTTTATGATTTTGATCTCGCTTTTTTTGTGCATTCTCAGCGATCAAGATTGTGGGGCTGATAGCACTGGCTGTCAAATGAGAATTGACTCTGATGCCTGGGATTTTATGTGGATATATTTAAAATTAACTAGAAATTCATTATTCGCAATCCAGATTGACAGTTTTAAAACAAATGTTTATTGTCCTAAACAATTGTTCCATAGGTTTTCCCTTAGTCAGTCTTTTTTAGTCCCTTATCGTCCTTCCATATGCCGCGCTCATGAATAAAACAATATCAAAAAGGGATCTGCTATTTGAATTGATACGCGCAAACCCCTATATTTCACAGCAAGAGCTTGCGCAGCAATTGCAATTATCCCGTTCAGCGGTCGCTGGTTATGTCGCTAATTTAACAAAGGACGGTCGCATTCTGGGGCGTGCTTATGTATTACCTGACGGTCGCCCGATTATTTGTATAGGTGGTGCAAATATCGATCGCAAATTGCGTAGTAAAGCGCCATTACAGATGGGTACCTCTAATCCGGTCAGTCAGGATGAGAGCTTTGGTGGCGTGGCGCGCAATATTGCTGAAAACCTCGCCAGGCTCGGTTCTTCAGTGCGACTGTTGTGTGCAGTTGGTGATGATGGTGCAGGACAGAGTTTACTGGCGCAGGCCGACTCGGTCGGTATTGATGTGTCCGCAAGCCTGCAAGTCAAAGGTGAATTGAGTGGTAGTTATACCGCTTTATTGAGTGATACCGGTGATCTTGTGTTAGCGATGGCGCACATGGAATTGTGTGAAGCGTTGACGCCGGCTTTCTTGCTCAGTCGTCAGCAACAACGTGCGAATGCCGTCCTGACCGTTGTTGATATGAATTTACCTTCCGATAGTATTCAATTGTTGATTGATGAGGCGAAGCAGAATCAACATCCTCTTGTGATCGTCGCAGTGTCCCAGCCTAAAATGGCGCGTTTGCCGGAGCAGCTCAGCGGCATACGTTTGTTAATATTAAATCAGGGTGAGCTGGAGCAGCGCAGTGGGCGTGTTTTCGCTCACCATGAAGAAATTATTGAGGCTGGACGTCATTTGCAGTCGCAAGGTGTACAAGATGTGATTGTCACTTTAGGTGCTGAAGGCGTATTGTTCAGCAATAGTTTGCATCGTGATGATTGGACGTTTTGCAAAGCTGAAGATGTCGGGGCTGCTGAAGTGGCAGATGTCACTGGTGCTGGCGATGCTTTTACCGCAGGCGTTTGCTGGTCACTCAATGAAGTAGCAGATGACATCTTTCTGGCCTGCCAACGCGGGCTGAAAATGGCTGCGATCACGGTAAGAACAACAACGACGGTTGCGCAAACTTTGCACCCATCATTATTTAACGAGGAAACATCATGCAATCCTATTTGAATTTTTCTGAAGAGGTCCGTGCTGCCAAACTGTCTGGTAAGCCAGTCGTCGCTTTAGAGTCAACCATCATCTCCCATGGCATGCCGTATCCGCAAAACGTGCAGACCGCACGCGAGGTTGAGGCCATTATTCGCGAACAGGGCGCGGTTCCGGCAACGATTGCAATCATCAATGGAAAAATTCACATCGGTCTTTCAGATGCGGAATTAGAACTGCTGGGACAATCCAAAGATGCATTAAAAGTCAGCCGCCGTGATTTGCCGTATGTATTGACCAGTAAAAAACTCGGTGCCACAACAGTGGCGGCGACCATGATTTGTGCAGAATTGGCTGGTATTTCAGTATTTGTTACTGGAGGTATTGGTGGTGTGCATCGCGGTGCTGAAACCAGTTTTGATATTTCTGCAGATTTGCAAGAGTTAGCCCGTACTTCGGTTGCGGTCGTGTGTGCTGGTGCTAAGTCTATTCTAGATTTGGGTTTGACTTTGGAATACCTGGAAACCCACGGAGTACCTGTCGTCAGTGTTGGGCAAGCTGCGTTTCCGGCATTTTTTACTCGTGATAGTGGTTACCGCGCCGATTTTCAATTGGATACTGCTGATGAACAGGCGGACTTTATTCACGCCAAATGGAATCTTGGGTTGCGCGGAGGGATAGTCGTCGCTAATCCGGTTCCGGAGTCTGAGGCGATGCCTAAAGATGAAATTGATGGCATCACTGCGCAAGCTTTGCAAGAGGCGACACAGCAAGGGATTGCTGGCAAAGCAGTCACACCATTTTTATTGAGCCGAATAAAAGAGCTGACTGGCGGCCGTAGTCTGGTGACGAACATTGCGCTGGTCAAAAATAATGCGAAAGTCGGTGCGCAGTTGGCGCTGGCTTTACACAAAAAGCACTAATACCGTAGGGCTACCCAAGCAACATAAAAAGCGGATCACGTGCACTGCGGTGCTGGAGATCCGCTTTTAATTTCACTCTTAAGATAGTGACTGTTCCACGGTCAGACCTACAGGGTTTTATGGATAAAATACGCTGACGTGGTAACCGGAAGCTTTCAGCTTAGGTAATTCAAAATAGAGTTTAATGTTTTGCTGGCTCTTAGGCGCAAAGCCTTTGCTCAGGGCGTTTTTATCATTCAGGTAGTCTGACGGGGCAAAGGCTTTTTGCAGCACGGCCTTGTCTTTTTCGTCGTTTAAAACCAGTTCGACGTGCGGCCATGTCTGCACCGTTGTGCCGTTATTTTGCAGTTGCATGGTCAGTGCAAAAGCCTTTGCATCGGGTGGCGGTGATTCCAGCTCATTCGATTCCAGCGTGATATGTTCTATTTGCGCTGGCAGACCAATCTGGCAATGGATGACACCACAGGCTTGCGTCAGTACCGGACGTGCTTCTGGGAAGTTAGCGGAAATCTGCACCCGGAAAATATATGCTAATTGCAGTAATAAGGCTGGTAGCAAAATCAAACAAGAAAGCAGCATTGCTATCCGTACTATGCGTCCGCGCTTTTGTTCGCGTTCGGCTTTCCGTACAAAATCTGGCTTGTCTTCCGCTCTCACATCTTCTACGGCATCGCTGACCGAATCTTCGGAAAGTGCCGCATGTTGCGCCAGTGCGGCCTCTGCCTCGCCAATGTAAGGTTCGCGCGGTTCTTCATCTGCTGCATCGGAAGCGAAGCGCAGTGATGCCAGTTCATCATCTGTGGCATTCGCTCGATCTATTTCAGGATCTGGATGTTCTGCCGTATCAGTAACAGACCATGCCGCATCGGTGGAATCGAGGAGGGCGGCTTTGGTATCGAGTTCTGCTTTTGTCGCCAGATTGGCTGGTGGCGTTGCATGGATGCTTGGATCATTTTCGTCTTCACCAAGATCAAAATCGAGTGATGCGGCTGAATCGGGCAGCACTTCTTCGGGCACTTTTTTTTTCGGAGCGCGTGTTTCGCTTAATTGTTCAACTTGTTCACTGACTTCTGCGCCATGACTTACTAACTTGTCGCTGTGCGCGGGGTCAGCGTGATCTTCATCATCATCTGGCGGCAGAATAGAGAACGATTCATCAAACGCTTCTGTATGCTCGACAATATTTTCGACTTCCGCTGGCGGTTGTTCCTGAACCGGGCGTTGATGAATAGTATGTACTTCGTCTTGTGCTGCGGCAGGTTCAGATTTGGTGTTTGTTTCCAGTGCAGGAGTCGTCTGATTGCTTCTTGTGATGCCAACTGCCGCTTTGGCGGTATCAAGTGGAATCAGGTGTTCAACACCATTAAAGGTTTGCTGGCACGAGCCACAGCGCACCAGGCCGGCATGCAATTTCAGTTGGTCATTGGCGACTCTGAAAGTAGTCTGGCAGTGGGGGCAGCGAGTGGCTAGTGCCATTAGAATTATCCTGCTAACTGACCAGACAAAGCGACCCAACCTTCATGCTCTGCCCAGACGCTGAGTTGAATAAATGGTGCATAAGCGGCCGCCACTTCTTCCGCCTGACGCGCTAACACACCGGATAAGATTAAAGAGCCACCGGCCGCTACGCGCCCGGCCAGCATCGGCGCCATTAATTTGAGTGGGCTAGATAAAATATTCGCCACAACAACATTGAATTTCTCAGAAGCCGGGTGTGCCTCGCCAAATTCGGCCGGTAATGCGTATTCAATGTCGCATTGATTGCGTTCGGCATTGTATTTTGCTGATTCAATCGCTTGTGGATCGATATCCACGCCGACCACATGACTTGCGCCCAATTTTTTAGCGACCATCGCCAGAATGCCTGAGCCACAACCGTAATCTAATACGCTTAAATCTTTTGGTGCGTGCGCTTCCAGCCATTCCATGCAGAGACGGGTAGTGGGGTGGCTGCCGGTACCAAATGCCAGACCCGGATCTAATTCCAATATCAGTGCATCAGCATCCGGGGCATCGTGCCAGCTAGGGACAACCCAGATGTTTTTGCCGATATGGATAGGCGCAAACTGTGATTGCGTCAGGCGCACCCAGTCTTGTTCTTCGACTGGACGAGTGGTGTAAGTTGGTGTTGCTGCCAGGGAGATGGCTGCTGCTGCTTCGGCAACAATGCTTGCATGGTCACTGTCAACTTCAGCTAATGCAACAACGCGACTACGATCCCATGCAGTTTCATCTGGTTCCATACCAGGCTCGCCAAACAAGGGCTTTTCGTCTTCTGTACCTTCGTCTGCATCTTCAACGGAAACTGATAAGGCGCCAGCATCCATCAAAGCGTCTGATAAAGGCTCAGCATGAGCACGTGCTACTTCGATGACAATTTCTATCCAAGCCATGTTATTACTTTCTATTACTTTCTATTCCTACGTTAAAACCAATACACCTAATGCAAGTTGCACAGAGAAAACGCCAAAGGGCAACATCGGGATTTGATATAAAGAATACACTCTATTCTAATCCTTCTGTGCCCTTTGTGCCCCTGTATTACGAGGTCTTAAGCTTTACTTATTTTTCTTCGACAAATCTGGCATGTCTGCCAGTTTATGTTCCAGATAGTGAATATTGGTGCCGCCTTCGATAAAGCGTGCGTCAATCATTAATTCTCGGTGCAGCGGGATATTTGTCTGAATACCTTCTACAACCATTTCTGATAATGCGATTTGCATGCGGCGTATCGCTTGTTCGCGCGTTTCGCCGTAGGAAATCACTTTACCTATCATGGAGTCATAGTTAGGCGGTACAAAGTAACCTGCATAAGCATGGGAATCGACACGAATGCCAGGCCCACCCGGTGTGTGCCAGGACGTAATGCGACCAGGCGATGGTGTGAACTTAAATGGATCTTCAGCGTTGATGCGACATTCAATCGAGTGACCTTTGATCGTAATGTCACTTTGTTTGAAACGCAATTTTTCGTTGAAAGCAATGCGGATCTGTTCTTGTACGATATCCACGCCAGTGATCATTTCTGTCACCGGATGTTCAACCTGAACGCGGGTATTCATTTCGATGAAATAGAATTCGCCGTTTTCGTACAAAAATTCAAATGTACCAGCACCGCGGTAGCCGATTTTTCGGCAGGCAGCAGCGCAACGATCACCAACTTTTTCTATCAGTTTGCGTGGAATGCCTGGTGCTGGTGCTTCTTCGATCACTTTTTGGTGGCGACGTTGCATAGAGCAATCGCGTTCGCCTAGCCAGATTGCATTTCCGTGCTGATCGGCGAGAATCTGGATTTCCACGTGACGTGGGTTTTCCAGGAATTTCTCCATATACACTTCCGGATTGCCAAATGCCGCGCCAGCTTCTGCCTTGGTCATCGTGACTGCATTAAGCAAGGCTGCTTCTGTGTGCACGACGCGCATACCGCGACCACCACCACCACCTGCTGCTTTGATAATGACAGGGTAGCCAACTTTGCGTGCGGTTTGGAAGATAACCTTAGGATCGTCAGGCAATGCGCCTTCAGAGCCGGGTACACAAGGGACGCCAGCTTCTATCATCGCGTGTTTGGCGGATACTTTATCGCCCATCAGGCGGATAGATTCTGCACGTGGCCCGATAAAGACAAAGCCAGATTGCTCTACCCGTTCCGCGAAGTCGGCGTTTTCGGACAAGAAACCGTAGCCAGGGTGGATTGCTTGTGCGTCGGTCACTTCAGCTGCGCTGATAATCGCAGGCATGCTGAGGTAGCTCAGATTCGATGGCGCTGGGCCGATGCAGACAGATTCATCGGCGAGTTTGACATATTTTGCTTCGCGGTCGGCTTCAGAATGCACAACCACGGTTTTGATACCCATTTCGCGGCATGCGCGCTGAATACGGAGCGCGATTTCACCACGATTGGCGATAAGAATTTTTTCAAACATGATTTAACTTTGCTGTGGCAATGGTTGCAGCTCTTGGTGTCAGTAAATTGAACACGCTAGCCCGGATTAGCCAATGACGAACAGTGGTTGGCCGTATTCAACCGGCTGACCATTTTCGACCAGAATTTGTTTGATCACGCCGTCGAAATCGCTTTCGATTTCATTTAATAATTTCATTGCTTCGATAATGCACAGAGTGTCGCCTTTGTTGACTTGCTTGCCGATATCAACAAACGGAGCGGAACCTGGAGAAGAGGAGCGGTAGAACGTGCCAACCATTGGTGACTTAACGATCTGACCTTCTGGAATTGCTGCGACTGGCGCTGCTGCTGGCATTGGCGCTGCAGCCATTGGTGCTGCTGGTTGATGCGCTTGCGGTTGCTGCTGCATCATCACCACTTGGTTTTGGGGTAATGCGGAAGATTTAACGATGCGGACTTTGCCTTCGCCTTCGGTTACTTCGAGTTCGGCGATGTCCGATTCTGCAACGAGGTCAATCAGGGTCTTGAGTTTTCTTAAATCCATGTGTAATCCCCTTAAAAAAGTAGTTCTGAATTATCTGAAGGGCGCAATATAGAACGATTCTGAAGTTCTTGCAATGCTGCCGGATTGCGGATTGTACATTAAAATAAATGAAAATGTACGTTATTTAAGCGAAGTTAAAAGAAATTAGATATTTTTTAGAGAAAAATCAATTGCCATGCGATAACCGTCAGTGCCGCATCCGCAAATCACAGCTTTCGCGATTGATGATAAAAAGGAATGGTGACGGAAGGCTTCCCGCGCATGGATATTGGAGATGTGAACTTCGATAAACGGGATGGCGACGCCAGCCAATGCATCACGTAATGCGACACTGGTATGTGTCAGACCGCCGGGATTGATGACGATGGCGTCAACCTGTTCGAGGCGCGCTGCATGAATGCGATCGATTAGAGCACCTTCATGATTACTCTGAAAAAATGTCAATTCGGCACCTGCTGCTTGTGCTTGCGCATGGGCAGCTGCTTCCACTTCGGCTAGAGTCGTCGCGCCATAGGTAGCAGGCTCACGGGTGCCGAGTAAATTCAGATTGGGGCCATTCAGTAGCAGCAGTTTGCGTGCCATAGTCGGATTCAATTTGACGAAGATGGCCGCATTTTGCCGCTAATGGCTACAGATTGGCAAGGAAAAAACGACTTACTTTGACTTTTCCGCAGAAAATTTGGTGATGTCAGCACGTAGCTCGTCCATCTTCAGTCGTCCAAGATAGCTTTTGACGACTTTGCCATCGGCGTTAATTAAGATGGTAAAAGGCAGACCGCCAGCCTGGTTGCCCATTTGTCGTGACAGTTCGCTGCCGTCCATGCCTGCCACATATAAGGGATAGCTAATATTGTATTTCTTGGTAAATTCGGCAATATTGCTTGGGCTATCGATGCCTAAGCCTATGATTTGCGTCGATTTACCTTTGAATTCTTTTTGTAAGGCAGATAATTCAGGCATTTCCTGTACACAAGGCGCGCACCAGGTTGCCCAGAAATTCACCACCAGGAAGTGATGTTGCCATTGATTGAGTGCTTGCGGCTTGCCTGCGCTGTCTGGCAGTGTTTTCGCGAGCAACTGTGCGACGGCCTTGTCTTGAGGCGTTTCTGGAGTGGTATTTAGGTTCCCGGCGTAAATTCCAAGACTCAGACCCAGTGCTGCCATGATGGCGGCGAGCGAGATTATTTTTTTGTTCATCATTTTGTTCATCATTAACTCAGCTTCTATGAATGTTAGATTTCAGACGCGATTAAGGCTTGCAAGGCGTTCAGGTTGGCGCGTTCTATACCCTTGCCATTTCCACTGCGGATTGCATCGTGGTCATGCAGCACCAGATGAACGCCTTCGTTTTCAAACATAAAACTCAGGGTTTCTATGCTTTCGTTGCGCTTATTAAATGTTTCCGAGACTTCAAACTGCACATCTTTATTTAATAAGAAGATGGCAACATCCTTATTGTTGTCTGTGTATAGGTGTAAATAGATATCCGAATGAGCGCCAGCGGTACCATTTAATACCGAGCCGACCAGATAGGGATTGAAGCGCTCAAGCTCTGCCATTAACTTTGCAGCGAGTTGCCTTAATTGCAAAAGTCGTTGAGGTTGTGTGTCGCCGAAAAATAATTCGTTGTATTCGCGAACTTCTTGTTCTATTTGCTCGTTATCCGGCAAGACATCGCCTTTGAGTTTTTGATTGCCAAGTAATTGTTTGGCTGCTTTGCGCTTGGCAGAGGCGTAATCGGCGCCGTCTTCCGCAATCATGCGGGCGGCAAGTGCGGCGATTTCTGCTCGCAATGCTTCAGCTTCGGTAGGAGTGTGGATCATCATGTTGGCATCATAACTCAAGATCTATCCCTTCGTGCATAGGGAAACCACGCAGCTCTCAGGTAGAATTACGGGATTCTGAAAATAAGTGAAATTATGCATATTCATATCTTAGGTATCTGCGGCACTTTTATGGGTGGACTTGCTGTTTTAGCAAAAGAAGCCGGGCACACCGTCACCGGCTGTGATGCTAACGTCTATCCGCCGATGAGTACTCAGCTTGAGGCGCAAGGCATACAACTGACGCAAGGCTTTGGGGCGGAACAAGTGGCGCTGGAACCTGATTTATATGTCATTGGTAACGTGGTTTCGCGCGGTAATCCTTTAATGGAAGAAATTCTGAACCGTGGTTTGCCTTATGTTTCTGGTCCGCAATGGATGGGGGAGCATATTTTGCGTGATAAGTGGGTTCTTGCCGTGGCTGGTACGCATGGCAAAACGACCACATCAGCGATGTTAACCTGGATACTTGAATACGCGGGATACGCACCGGGCTTTTTGATAGGTGGTGTTCCGTTGAACTTTGGTATCTCTGCGCGTCTGCACGGAAAGCAATCCTCGGACTTTTTTGTCATTGAAGCCGATGAGTACGACACGGCGTTTTTTGATAAGCGTAGTAAGTTCGTCCATTACCACGCCAAAACCGCCATTCTGAATAATTTAGAATATGATCACGCCGATATTTTTCCTGACGTGACAGCGATAGAAACACAATTCCATCATTTGGTTCGTACTGTTCCGGGTGTCGGTCGTTTAATTGTGAATGGCAACGATGAGTCGCTGGCACGCGTGGTAGCGCGTGGCTGCTGGAGTGAAAAAGAATTTTTTGGTCAGGATCAGGCGTGGCGTCTGGTGTTGAGCGAGGGTGAAGATTTTGATGTGTACTTTAATAATGAGTTGCAAGGCACTGTGCATTGGCAATTGAATGGCGAACACAACCGTCAGAACGCGCTGGCAGCGATTGCCGCAGCGCGCCATGTCGGCGTTACGCCTGCGATCGCGATTGCTGCACTGGCTGAATTTGTTAACGTCAAACGCCGTATGGAAATCCGTGGCGTTGAGCATGGTGTGACTGTGATTGACGATTTTGCCCATCATCCGACGGCGATTACCACCACCGTGGCTGGTTTGCGGCGCAAGCTTGGTACTGCTCGTATTCTGGCTGTGTTAGAACCACGTTCAAATACCATGAAGCTCGGTACCATGAAACAAGCCTTGCCGGATAGTCTGAAAGAAGCGGATTTGGTGTTTGGCTTCGGTGCACACGAAGGCAAAGACGCGCTCGGATGGGATCTGGCGGAAGCTTTATCGCCGCTTGGTAATAAGGCACAGAGCTTCCACCAGTTACCAGAATTAGTCGAAGCGATTGTGGCGGTAGCACGCCCTGGTGATCATGTGTTGGTGATGAGTAATGGCGGTTTTGGTGGCGTTCATCAAAAAATATTGACTGCGCTCAAAGCTAAACATCACCCTGAGGCAGGCTCAGTATGATTTTGTATTTGCATGGTTTTCGTTCGTCGCCAAGTTCGTTCAAGGCGCGCAGGATGCAAGAATATATGCAGCGCATTGGACGTGCTGCAGAATTTTTTTGTCCTGCTTTATCACCGTCACCTGCTATGGCGATCGCGCAAGCAGAACAAATCTTAGACGGTACTGATCCGGCTGATGTCACCATCATTGGTTCTTCGTTGGGCGGTTATTATGCCACCTGGTTGGCTGAAAAATATGGCTGCAAAGCGATGCTGGTTAACCCTGCGGTGAAACCGCCACGTGAATTAGAAAGCTATGTTGGTGTTACCACGTATTACCATAGCGATGAAGTGTTCGAATTTAAAGCAGAATACGTCGATGAATTACGCGCTTTAGCCATCGCTGACATCACTCAACCGGAACGCTACTTTTTATTGGCAGCCACTGGTGATGAAGTTCTCGATTGGCGCGAAATGGTTACCTTTTATCAGGGCGCGCAGCAATTAATTATTCAGGGCAGTGATCACGGTCTGGCAGAATTTGCCGACATGTTTGATCAGTTAATGGCATTTTGTGATGGCAAACAAGCTCATGCGTGATGTTTCAATGCCAAACTGTAGCAAAGCGATACGTCGCTCTGCGCTTGCGCATTGGGTTGAGCATGTCAACACTGTTGAGACCTCACCAGCGATGCAGGATTGGTTGTGTAATCGTAATTCATTGACCGCAAGGTTGGTGGCGCGTTGTCAGCAATTCAGAGTACAGCGTTTGTCGCAAAAGCAGAGCCGCTGTCTTGTGGATGAGTTTGTCGAAATCGGGTTATCACGTCCAGCCAAAGTGCATGAGCGTGAAGTGTTGTTGCGTTGTGACGGGGTGGCAATGATCTACGGTCATACGGTAGTGCCATTGTCCGCTACAGCAAGTCAGTGGCCCTTGTTTCGTGCTCTTGGTGAAAAGTCGCTTGGTAGTACTTTGTTTAATGATCCTTTGGTTAAGCGCGGTGTTTTATCGTATGCCCGTTTGCATGCAAGTCATCCTTTGATGCAAAGAATTAAACGTGAAGTACCTGAAGTTACTGCTACTAGCTTGCCTGCCAGAAGGTCTTTATTCTGGCGTAAAGGAGCTTGTTTATTGGTGACCGAGGTGTTTTTGCCGACCATTTCCAGTTTGACGCTCAAAGAGAAAGCGCCGCTTGAATTATCGCAGCAAGAGCCGCTTGTCCGCACTGCATAAAGCTATACGGTGAAATAAAAAAATTGAAATATAGGAGGGGAGTGAAAGATGCTCCCTACAATACAGCAAATGGTTGGCGTGAATGACGTCAGATGCGCAACGGTTTGCAAACACAGATGTTTATAAAGAAGTCTTGAATGAATTTATTTTTTGAAGAATCCGGCGATTTTAAAGCAGGTAGTGTGCTGTCTCAGGCAGGCGAAGCCTATCAGGTAGAGTTAGCGAGCGGTAAGCGTAGCAAGATCAAAGCGAAAGACGTGTTGCTGCAATTTACTGCCCCTGATCCAGCCACGTTGCTTGAGCAAGCAAAGGCAGCAGCGACGGAAATTGACCTGGAATTCTTATGGGAAGTGGCAGGGCAAGAAGAATTTGGCTTTGCTGAATTGGGCGCCGAATACTTTGGCCATGCGCCACATCCGGTAGAAGCGGCTGGATTGATTTTTGCGTTGCACTCTGCGCCTGTGTATTTCTACAAAAAAGGCCGTGGTCGTTACAAAGCGGCACCAGAGGCTTCACTCAAAGCAGCATTGGCTGGTATCGAAAAAAAGAAGCAACAATTGCTGATTCAAGCGGGTTATGTAGAAGACTTAAAACAAAACAAGTTACCAGACGCAATGAAAGCATTGGCGTTGCAGTTATTGTTTAAACCGGATAAAAACAGCATTGAATACAAAGCATTGGCAGAAGCTTGCGATGTGATGCAAACCTCAGCACAGCGTTTGATGCTGGCGGTAGGTGGTATCAGTAGTCCAAAAGATTTACATCTGGCGAAATTTCACTTTGAGAATTTTCCCAAAGGTGTCGCTTTTCCAGCAATCCAGGTTCCTGCATTGCCTACTGATTTACCAGTTGCGGATGTGCAGGCATTTTCTATTGACGACGTCACCACGACCGAAATTGATGATGCCTTCTCCGTAGTGGAACTCGGTGACGGCAAGCTACGTGTGGGTATCCATATTGCAGCACCAGCATTAGGCATACAACGTGGTGACGCGATTGACCAAATTGCACGTGCCCGTATGTCGACGGTGTATATGCCGGGTGACAAAATTACGATGTTGCCAGATGATCTGGTCAATACTTATACGCTTGGTGCAGGACAGACCCGTCCTGCTTTGTCTTTGTACGCTACGATTAATACCGACGACTGGTCAGTCATAGCAACAGAAACCAAAGTTGAAGCGATACCGATGGCGTCGAATTTACGTCATAACGATCTGGATGCCTTGGTTACGGAAGAAAATCTGGCAAATAACGCCGGAGAATATCCGCACAAAACCGAAATTGCCCACATCTGGAAGTGGGCGCTGGAATTAGAAAAAGGCCGCATGGCAAAGCGCGAAAGTTTTGGCATGAAACCAGAGCAAACTAATCGCGTCGATTTTAATTTCTATGTAGAAGATGATGTGGTCAGCATCGTGCGCCGTAAGCGTGGCGCACCGCTAGACAAAATGGTTGCTGAGCTGATGATTTTCGCGAACAGCACCTGGGGTAAGCTGATGGCGGATCACGGCATTCCGGGTATCTATCGAGCCCAAGGCGTCGCTGGTGGACGTGGACAGGGCGGTTGGGCCGGACGTATGCAAGTGCGCATGCTGACCCACGCAGCACCGCACCAGGGACTAGGCGTTGATCAATATGCATGGAGCACTTCACCATTGCGTCGCTACACCGATCTGGTCAATCAATGGCAGATTATCGCTTGCGTCGAACACGGCATTACCGCGCCTTTGGTTGCCACTTTCAAACCGAAAGACGCTGATCTGTTTGCGATTGTTTCTGGCTTTGATGCAGCTTATTCTGCGTATGCTGATTTCCAGAATAATATGGAACGTTACTGGTGTCTGCGCTGGTTGCAACAAGAAAGCGCACGTCAGGTCGATGCGGTAGTGCTGAAAGATGAAATTTTGCGACTGGTCGATATCCCACTCGTGATACGCTTACCGGGGATGCCGCAAACGGCGCGTGGTGCACAAGTGAAATTGGATATTTTGCGTTGGGATGAAGTCGATCTCAGCGTTGAGGCACGTTTGCTGGAAGTCTTGAATACCGTCACTGAACTTGGTGAGGATGAGGGTATGGAAGAAGAATTAGAAGCGGAGTTGGAGCAAGAAGCGAAAGCTGAAGCTGCCAATGCTGCGGACAGCGAGGTTGTCAGCGATGTTGTCAATGATACGCAACCAGAATTTGAGAATGACGAAGATGGTATTTCGGCTAACCCAGAAATTACTGCTTCTCAAGAAAATTCGCAGCCATAATTGTTGGATAGTGTCCAACCTGAGATCAACAATAAGACAGGTAACATACCATTGAAATCTATTTTCGATAATTTGATACTGACTATCGCCATCACGATTTCCGTGATGGCGCACGCGGTTTTGATGCTGGTTCATTTCGTCGTCCCTGATACTGCAGAAACCAAGGCCGCTGATCCAGGCTTAGAAGTGATTTTGGTGAATTCCAAACACGATAAAAAGCCTTTAAAGGCGGAGGCATTGGCACAAGCAGATCTGGATGGTGGCGGAGCGAACGATACAGGACGTAGTAAGTCACCGCTACCCGATATGCAAAAAAGCGAGGATGGCGATAATGTCCGTGCCGCGACCAAGCGCATAGAAGAACTGGAGCAACAGCAAAAGCAGTTGCTGGATCAAGCTAAGCAGCAAGAAAAATTCCGTTTGCCACAACAGGATAAACGTCGACTCGACGATAGTCGTTCACCTGCAAAGGGCGACGATGATTTAAACACGACCAAAGCCTTGGCAAGGATGGCGGCGGAGATTTCTCAAACTATCGAAGATCAGAACAAACGTCCTCGTAAAACCTTCATTACACCGAGCACGCAAAAAGTCGGTTATGCGATGTATTACAAAGAAATGCAAAAACGCATAGAAGATTTTGGTACTGTGCATTTTCCGCAAAAAGAAGGCAAAAAGTTGTATGGCGAATTGATTGTGTATATCCCGATTTTTCAGGATGGCACAATCTACGAAAAAGATGGCGGCCCGCGCATAGAAAAATCCTCCGGTAGCAAGGCCCTTGATAAAGCGGCGTTGCGCATCGTGAGACACGCTGCACCGTTCGGAAAATTCCCGCAAAACATGCGTTCGACGGACAAAGATGATTTATGGGTGGTGATTACCCGTTTCAAATTTACCCGCGACGAACAACTGGAAACCGAATTGCGCGGAGGTAAAAGTTGAATACGCACTTACCTCATAACGTAAGTGAAGCCGAATCGGAAAGAACCGATCAGTATGTGGTGATTGGCAATCCGATTGCGCACAGCAAATCTCCTGCTATCCATGCTGCTTTTGCACAGCAGATGGCGCAAACGATGAGATACGAACGTCTACTCGCACCAATTGACGGTTTTGTCGCGAGTATAGAAGCCTTTCGTCAGCAAGGCGGAAGAGGCGCTAACGTGACGGTGCCATTTAAGCTGGAAGCTTATGCGCTGGCAAGCAAGTTGACACCGCGCGCAGCGGCGGCTGGCGCAGTCAATACCTTGAAATTTGATACCGATCACATCATCGGAGATAACACTGATGGAATGGGGTTGGTCGCTGATATTGTCAACAATGCTGGCATCAACCTGTCTGGTAAACGTATTTTGTTACTAGGTGCCGGTGGTGCTGCGCGCGGTGCAGTATTACCGCTGTTGGAGCAATTGCCCGTATCATTGACGATTGCTAATCGCACACTTTCTAAAGCACAGGATTTACAAAAAATCGCGCATGATTTTTTACCTGATGCGCAAGTTGATTGCGCCAGTTTTTTGGATGTGGCAGGCCATTTTGATGTCATTATTAATGCAACTTCCGCTAGCCTGAATGACGATGTTCCGCCTATATCAGCTACTCTATTCAGCCCACAAACCTTGGCCTACGACATGATGTACGGTGCGCAACCAACCGCCTTTTTACGCTTTGCGGAACAATCAGGCGCAATATGCCGTGATGGATTGGGCATGCTGGTAGAGCAAGCCGCGGAGGCGTTTTTTGTGTGGCGTGGCGTGCGTCCGCAGACGTCAACGGTATTAGCAAATCTGCGTGAAGAATTGCCCGCTTCAAAACCTGCTTGAAGTTTGCTTGAAGTCTTTATTTAAATTATGAAAATCTTTCGTCGTCTTGTTTTTTGGCTAGTCGGAGTGCCGCTGTTATTGGTGCTGTTATTGCAGGCCTATTTTTTTCTGCAGATCGCCTGGTGGGTGAATTTCAATCCATCGTCGACGAGCTTTATGCGCCATCAGCTCAGCGTCTTGCAAGAAAAAAATCCAGATGCGAAATTGCAGCATCAATGGGTTCCTTACAATCGTATTTCTAATAATCTGAAGCGCGCCGTCATTGCTTCTGAGGATGACAGCTTTGTTGATCACGAAGGTGTTGATTGGGAAGCGATGCAAAAGGCTTATGAGAAAAATCAAAAGAAGGGTAAGGTCGTTTCAGGTGGTTCTACCATCACGCAACAACTGGCTAAAAATTTGTTTTTGTCTGGCGAGCGCAGCTATTTGCGTAAAGGGCAGGAGCTCATCATTACCTACATGCTGGAATCGTGTATGAGTAAAGAAAGAATTTTAGAGATTTACTTGAATTCGGTAGAATGGGGGGTGGGTGTATTTGGTGCAGAAGCTGCGTCGCAGCATTATTACCATATTAGTGCTTCGGCCCTAAGTGTTGCACAAGCTGCACGCTTGGCCGTGATGTTACCGAAACCCCGTTACTTCGATAAAAACCAAGGCTCTGGCTACCTGCAAAGACGCACAGAGGTTATTGTTAAACGTATGAACAACGCAGAACTTCCATGAATTTACACCGTCAACGTGGTATCAGTTTAATTTGGGTATCTGTATTTTTTATGACTTTGGCAGCCGCCGGTATGACCTTGCTATATACGGTACGCTACGGTCATTTGCCGTTTCAGGAAGTCTGGACACGCTGGGGAAAATCGGCAAATGTCATCGGCAATGAATTACAGAAAGCATCCGGGGTTAAAGAATTAAATTTACCAGGTCAAGAGAGCAGTGGAGTGCGCGCACCAGTGACCGTTGAATCTGGCGTACGTCGTTGTATGATTAACGGTAAAACCGTTTTCTCTGATACTGAATGCACCGATCAAAATTCAACGACTAAACACCTTAAACTCAACGATACTCAGGGTTTTGTTCATCCTAAGCCAGCGAACACTGACGATCAGGCAGCCAGTGGAAGTGAACAGGAAATGCGTTTTAAGATGATCGACAAAGCGATCAACAGGGCCGATCACTGATACACCATAACATCGTCATAAAACAGGAAGTATGAGGTTAGCATGTCAGCGATGTCATTGAGTCACTATAATTTGCGTGCAGATCGCGAAAACATAGCTCTGCTCAAAGATTTTTATTGTGAATTTGTAGGACTTAAAGTGGGGCCGCGTGCTGCCCTCAATAGTTATGGATTTTGGCTGTATGCCGGTAATCAGGCAGTTTTACATTTGTCTGAGATACGTCATGGCGAGCAACGGCAATCTGAATTAAAAACTAGTTTTGATCACGTTGCATTTAATTGTTTAGACAGTCAGGCGATGCAAGAGAAGTTGCATCAGGCTGGCATCGTTTATCGACTTGCAGAAATCCCCGCATCCGAGGATTTTCCGACTCAACAGCAAATTTTTTTCAATGATCCGTTAGGAAATGGCATAGAGCTAAACTTCGTTTAAGTTGCAATATACGGGCTAAAACTATTTTTCTTTTAAATAGACTGCGCGCGCATCCTTAAACGCTTTGCTCTTACGTACCTTCGCACCTGCTTCCCAAATTGTTTGTACAAGTGAAGCATTCGTATTATAAAAAGAGGTATTAAATAAGAGAAATTGCTCTGCCACTTTGACAGGTTCAGCTTCTTTTACCATAATTTTTTCTAAATCGGGATTCAGTGTAAGCAGTCTTTGTGCTTCGTAATTTTGTAATACGATGACTTCCAAAGAATGAGATTTGAGAACCGCGACCAGATCTTCGCTGGTTGGCAAATAAGTGACTTGATAGCCAAGTTCTTCCAGATCTTTGCCTGCGCTATAACCGAGTTGTACGCCAACGCTTTGCTTACTCAAATTTTCAAAGCGGTGGTTTTGCCACCGTATCGCGCTATCAAATCGACGATAAATGAGAAAGCTATCCGTAAACAGACTCAATTCCTTATTGAGCCCTCCCTTGGAATCGACTGGATAGCTACCCCACTTAGCACGATCTTTATTGAAACTGGCTGCGATTACTGCATGAATACGCCCCTCTTTTACCTCATTCTGACAACGCTTCCAAGGTAGACGTATTAGCTCAAACTGCATATCCACCTCTTTTTCTATCATATGAATTTCCGAAATGACTAAGCCTTCATTGGTTCCGGTAATCCAGGGGTAGACCGAGTCGTCTTCGTAGCAGAATTTGAGATTGACGCCTTCAGCGTGAGCGTGCGAAAAAAACATGCCGAGAAGTAACAACACAATAATTCGTGACATAGCAAGTTCTCCGCAAAACGAGAATTTTCATTTTAGGCAGAAAATTATTAAATGAAAATGTTTTTTAGATCGCCAGCCAATTCTGATTGGTCTTTGCAGATACGGCAAGTGTGATTTTTATGCAGGGTATTGCTTGCGCTAGCTTTTTAGAATCCAGTTTTCTATCGCCCGGCAAAACCGCAAGGACCAGGATGTTCTCATCTTCTTTGGCGCGACAGAGCATGGCTTTGGCCCCTTGTCCTACTTCCGTTCCACGCACGGCGGCAACTTTTTCACTATTGCCTTCGGAGGCGTGATGAATTTCTCTGAAGCGGGCATTGTTGGTTATCAGCAAAGATTTTAGTTTTTCAAACATCTTCATTCCTTTTATACTTTGATAAAATTTTTTGCACATGCATTGAAATTTTGACTTTCAGATTCATTGTACAAAGCACGGCAAAAGCTGTCAGGTCAGTGTGTCGGATCCCGCTACTGATCTTTTAGATTAATTTTAGGTGTTACTCAATAATGAAACTTCATCGCCCTATAGGTGTTTTTGATGCGGGTATCGGTAGCTACGCTATCGTAGAAAGAGTCCGTCGTCGCTTCCCATCTCAAGATATTGTCTATTTTGCTGATCGGGCTAGTTTTCCGTATGGCACAAAGACACCGCAACAATTACTGCAATCTGTACGAGCCGCGACAGAATATTTGCAACGTCAAGGCTGTGAAGCCGTAGTGTTAGCATCAAACGCGCCGAGCATCGTTGTTCTTGATGACTTGCGCAAGGCGGTCTCTGTACCCGTTATTGGTGTATTTCCTCCGGTGCGTGAAGCCTTGGAAAAATCTGTTTCTAAACACGTAGCGATTTTGGGTGTGCAATCCATGGTAACCAGCGCGGCGATGCAAGCTTACGTCGCAAGGAACACATCGCAACATGACAGCGTGGTTTTGAGCAATGCATCGTCATTAGTTGATCTGGTAGAGAATTTTGATTTTCTTAATAATCCGGAATTCACACAAAAAACTGTGAGTGATTTTATTACGCAACTACTTAGCCAATATCCGACATTGGATGTGATGACAATGTCTTCCACGCATCTTCCGTGGTTGAAATCTTTTTTCGAAACTGCGGCACAGCAGGTGACTTTTCTTGATCCTGCGGATACTGTATTGGCACAATTGGAACCATATGTTTCAGAAGGTGATGGCGTCACGCAATGTCTGGCGACGGCGACAGAGAAATTGAGTTTGTCGGCATTTAATGATGCGCTGGCTTCGTTGCAAACATCTTTGACTGCGACTTTAGTTGAAACCTTGGTTTTGTAGGGCGGCTACAATCCGCTAGTTGTGATGTTTACGCGATTCCGTGTGGGTTGCAATCGCCTTGGGGAATTGTGAAGATTTATACTTTTGATGTAGGGTTAAACCCGCAAAAACTCTTCGCGATTTCCCAGCCAACGTTCCAGATGTGCAGCGACCGTTACCGGATCGTTTTTCAATAAATCATCGGCCAAATTACGTGCTTTTTCTACCAACCATTGATCGGTTTCAAGATTCGCGAAACGTAACATGGCTTCACCAGATTGCCGCGCACCGAGGAATTCACCAGGGCCGCGTAGCTCCAAATCTTTACGCGCGATTTCAAAGCCATCATTACTTTCACGCATGGTTGCAAGCCGTTGTTTTGCAGTGCCACCGAGCGGGCCTTGATACAGCAGCAGGCAGACGCTGGCAGCTGCGCCGCGACCTACACGACCACGTAATTGATGCAACTGCGACAGACCAAAGCGTTCCGCGTGTTCAATCACCATCAGACTCGCATTGGGTACGTCAACGCCCACCTCAATCACCGTGGTTGCGACCAACACTTGACTGCGATTGTGAATAAAATCATCCATAACCTGCTGTTTTTCTGCCGGCTTTAAGCGACCATGTACCAACCCTACGTTGATGCCCGGTAGCGCGGTGGCAAGCATCAAGCGGGTGTCGGTGGCGGTTTGTAATTGCAAGGTTTCAGATTCTTCGATCAGCGGGCACACCCAATACACTTGCTTGCCTTCCTGGGCGGCTGCGTGCACACGAGCGATGACTTCATCGCGACGATTCTGATCAATCACACGCGTAACGATCGGTGTACGACCGGGCGGCAGCTCGTCAATCACAGAGACTTCCAGATCAGCAAAATAGGTCATCGCCAGCGTGCGAGGAATTGGTGTGGCTGACATCATCAGTTGATGCGGGACTTTGCCTTGCTCAGCTTTGTTCGCCAGATTTAAACGTTGGCTGACACCAAAACGATGCTGCTCGTCGACGATCACTAATCCCAATTTTTTAAACTGCACCGTATCTTGAATCAGCGCATGGGTGCCGATGACCAGTTGCGCTTCGCCAGAACTGATTAAGGCATTGGCGGCGTCTTTTTCTTTTTTCTTCAGACTACCAGTCAGCCATGCAGTCTTGACGCCCAAAGGTTCTAGCCAGGCGGCGATTTTGCGGAAATGTTGTTCCGCCAAAATCTCGGTCGGTGCCATGAGCGCAGCCTGATAGCCATTATCTATCGCTTGTGCTGCAGCGAGCGCAGCGACGATGGTTTTACCGCTACCGACATCGCCTTGTAATAAGCGTTGCATAGGATAACTGGCACGCAAATCATGCCGAATTTCAGCTAGCACTTTTTCTTGGGCGCCCGTTAGTGAAAACGGCAAATTGAGTAAGAATGCATTGCTCAGTTCACCGACCACCGGTAAGGCATTCGCACCTTTGCTACGGCGTGTGATTTGCGCGCGCTTGAGCGATAATTGTTGCGCCAATAATTCGTCAAATTTGACGCGTTGCCAGGCTGGATGTTCGTGTTCTATGAGGCTGTATTGATCGATGTCTGGCGGCGGGTTGTGCAGTATGCGCACGCTTTCTTCGATGCCTGGCAATCCCAGTGCCGCCAATCGTGCTGGTGATAAGGTGTCGCGCCAATGCATGCGGCTTAGGGCGTTGGCAATGGCTTTGCGCAATAGTGCTTGGGGTACGCCCTCGCCGGAAGGATACACCGGCGTTAATGCCGTCGCTAATGGCGCTCCCTCATTGACGATTTTGTACGTCGGATGCACCATTTCTGCACCGAAGAAACCATGCTTTAATTCGCCCCGTGCGCGGACACGCACACCGACTGCCAATTGTTTGAGTTGACTGCCGTAAAAATTTAAAAAACGCAGCACTATTTGGCCGCTATCATCAGAAATGGTAACAACTAGTTGTCGACGCGGGCGATATTGCACATCCGATTCGGTAACGACACCTTCAACTTGTGCTGTGCTGCCACCACGCAATGAGGCATCGTGCATGCTGGTGATGCTGGTTTCATCCTCATAGCGCATTGGCAGATGCAAGGCAAAATCCATGTCTTTACGCAAGCCTAATTTTGCTAGTTTGTCACTGGCTTTGACGGTGCTACTGGCTGCAGGCTTTTTTACGGCTTTTTTTGCTGAGGATCGACCATTGCTTTGCGTATCATCTGATTTATTGATGATTTCAGGGGCTGCGGCGATGGGATTTGGGGCTTCAGCTGCCATGGGTGTAAAATGGTGGGTTTGGCTGTTCGCGTCGTTTAAAAAATTTGGCTGATTTTTTGTTTCTATAATGGGGACAGTGGCAGAGTTACTGCGTTTCTTTTCTTATATTCGCAAAAGCATAGCATACCGCAAACTATTCTACTGATTTTTTATACAGTGTCCAGCATTTTGTTTTCACCTTTTTGACCTTTTTTGGTTTTCCGAGCATGAAATATACTCTTAGTGACTTTGATTTTGATTTGCCAGAAGCCTTGATCGCGCAAATACCTTTGCCAGACCGAACTGCTTCACGCTTATTGCATGTCGACCATGAGCAACTCGTAGACCGTCATTTTTCTGATTTAATCGAGCAATTGAATGCCGGTGATGTCCTGGTGTTTAATGATACGCGGGTTCTCAAAGCACGATTTTTTGGTGTGAAAGAATCCGGCGGCAAAGTACAGATGTTGGTCGAACGTGTTTTGTCCAATACAGAAGAAAATCGCAGTGTTCTGGTTCAGATGCGTGCCTCCAAAGCGCCTTTGCCGGGTAGTAAAATTCGTCTGGCAGATGCGTTTGATGTTGTCGTAGGTGAGCGTGAAGGTGAGTTTTTTACGCTGTTTTTCCCGTCGGATATTTTCGATTTGCTAGAACAGTACGGACGTCTGCCGTTGCCACCGTATATCGAGCATGATGCTGACGAGTTTGACGAGCAGCGTTATCAAACCGTGTATAACCGCGTACCGGGTGCTGTCGCAGCGCCAACCGCTGGTTTGCACTTTGATCAAAACTTGTTGCAAGCTTGTCAGGCTAAAGGTGTGCAGCTTGCTTATGTGACTTTGCACGTCGGTGCTGGTACTTTTCAGCCCGTGCGTGTAGAAAACCTGAACGAACACGTCATGCACAGCGAGTGGTACACAGTGCCGCAAGAAACTGTGGATGCTGTTCGCGCCGCCAAGGCCCGCGGTGGGAAGGTCGTTGCGGTTGGTACAACCAGTATGCGGGCGCTGGAGTCAGCATCGCAATCGGGTCAGTTAGAAGCCGGTAGTGATGACACCCAATTGTTTATTACACCAGGTTATGTATTTAAAACTGTGGATCGTTTAATCACGAATTTCCACTTACCAAAATCAACGTTGATGATGCTGGTATCGGCGTTTGCAGGTTACGATAGCATCAAGGCTGCTTATGCTCATGCAATTGCACAACAATACCGTTTCTTCAGTTATGGCGACGCAATGTTACTGAACAACACCTCAGGTGATCAAGCTGCAGCGAACGAATAAGTCGGATTAGAAAAAACGAATCATTTAGCGTGCCCACGACATAGTAGGGCACAAGGAAAGAATATGCTGGAATTTACACTGATTAAAAAAGACAAAACCACCGCAGCTCGTCGTGGTCGCGTCAAAGTCAATCATGGTGAAATCGAAACGCCGATTTTTATGCCAGTGGGTACGTATGGCTCGGTCAAAGCGATGTCACCCTTGGAATTAAAAGAGATTGATGCGCATATTATTCTCGGCAATACCTTCCATCTATGGTTGCGTCCTGGTCTGAGTGTGCTCAACAAATTCGGCGGCCTGCATGATTTCATGGGCTGGGATAAGCCTATTCTCACGGATTCGGGTGGATTTCAGGTATTTTCGCTGGGAGCCATGCGCAAGATTACCGAAGAAGGCGTGAAATTTTCTTCACCGATCAGTGGCGAACGTTTGTTTTTGTCGCCAGAAATTTCGATGCAAATTCAACGCGCTTTGAATTCTGACATCGTCATGCAGTTTGACGAATGCACACCGTATGAAATCGATGGCCGTCCGGCGACGACAGAAGAAGCGGGCAAATCCATGCGCATGTCTTTGCGTTGGGCCAAGCGTTCGATTGATGAATTTAATGCGAATGAAAATCCGAATGCCTTGTTCGGTATCGTGCAAGGTGGCATGTTTGAAAACCTGCGCGATGAATCGCTAGCGGGTTTGAATGAATTAGGCTTCCATGGGATTGCCATTGGCGGTTTGTCGGTGGGTGAGCCAAAAGAAGACATGATGCGCATTCTGGCGCATACCGGCCCTAAATTGCCAGAAAACAAGCCGCATTACCTGATGGGCGTTGGTACACCAGAAGATCTGGTCGCAGGCGTGGCGAATGGTATCGACATGTTCGATTGCGTGATGCCAACTCGCAATGCGCGTAATGGTTGGATCTTTACTCGTTTTGGCGATGTGAAAATCAAAAATGCGCGTTACAAAGAAGATAAAGAACCTTTGGATGCGACTTGCGAATGCTACACCTGCAAAAATTTTTCACGTGCGTATTTGCATCATTTACACCGTACTGGCGAAATCCTGGGTGCGCGTTTGAACACGATACACAATTTGCATTACTACCTGGATTTGATGAAAAACATTCGTAAAGCGCTGGACGATGAGCGTTTCCCGGAATTTGTGCAGCAATTCCATGCTGATCGTGGTCGGGGTATATAAATTTACCTGAAGATTCAAAGCATCAAATTGAATTGATGCAGTCCAAAAAGGGTCGCGCTGCGGCCCTTTTTTACGTTTGTCATAACGATATGAGTTTTTCAAATATAGTCGGTGATTCACGGCTTTTTGCCGCTCTCCGAGGGTAAAATCGCGTCTGACAGATTTTCTGCATTGCTGATAGCTCTGTGGCTGAGATCAACGCTCGCCGCATAGACCTAAAAATAAAAAGGAGACAACATGAATTTTCATCCTGTGGTGATCGCGGGTGGCGGTATTGCCGGTTTGTATTGCGCCTGGCGGCTCGCTGAGTCCGGTCAGCAAGTGGTGGTGTTGGAAGGCTCTGCGGATCGTTGGGGTGGTCGCATCGAGACCGAAGACCTGGATGGCTTTACCGCTGAATGGGGCCCAATGCGCTTTGAACCGACGCTGCAACCACGCTTTGCTGGTTTATGCCGTGATCTGGGCGTGAAGCTGATTGATTTTAGTGGCCCGGTAGGGGAAGAGGTCAATGCTCCAACCTATGATTTGCCGGATGAAGAACTAGGACTCAATTCATTGCAATTGCTTAAACGCGGCATCATGTTAATCATGGGGCAATCACCCGATGATCAGGCCTGGATCGATAAGCAAACGGAAGCGGATTACCAGCGTATGCGCAAACACGCGCAGTTGAATGGCCAGCCTTTATGGAGTATGGGTTTCTGGAACGCGATGTCGGCACAAGGCGTGTTGTCGCATCTGGCGCTGACCAAATTGCGTGATACCGGCACCTTTTATCACATGCTGCCAGAAAATCTGAATGCAATTGAATGGATCATCTGGTGGTTGCGTGCCTTGAAAACGATAGGTCAGGAACTGGCAACGATTGATGGGGGCAGTGCCAAGTTGACCGATAGCATCATGGTCAAATTGCGCGCATCAAGTAATGTCACACTGGCTGGTGGCCATACCTTGAAAAGCTTCAAACAAGTGGCGATGGGGCAGCCGCGTCTGGAGCTGGAAATCAATACCAAAAATGGCGTGATCCAGTTACAAACTGACCGCCTGATTTTGGCGTTGCCGCGCTTGCCATTGGTTAAATTGGCATCTTCCTTGCCAGAGCACGTGGCGAGCCAGCTCGATTCCGTGAATGGCTTCCCGATGCTGAAGTTGTTCTTCGTCACCGATGCGCCGTGGTGGGATTATTCGCAAAAGCCGCAGCAGTATGCGAGCTGCTTGCCAACCCGAGAGATTCATTATTTCCGCCGCCCAGAGAATAAAGACAAAGACGGGCACGGCATGGTTTTGTTATACATGGATCGTCCTTCGACCGAGTTCTGGAAGCATTACGTGGTTGAGGGCGATAAGCACGATCGCGCAGAAATTGATCAAAATGCCAAAATCGTAGAAGCCTTCTCTTTGTTTGTCGCTCGCGATGTGAAACGCTTGATTGATATTAATCGTTCTGGTTTGAGCCTGACAGAGCAAGCACGGCACATGTTTGAAGAAAAGAGTCTGGAAGAAACCGCGGCGTTTATTAAAAACTCTGTGATTACCTATGGCATCCGCGATTGGGCACGTGCACCGTATGGCGCTGCCAATCACGGTTGGCAGCCAGGCGTACGTTCATGGAAGGTGATGGACGTATTTAAAGCCTTTGATTTTGGATCTGGGGCTAAAAACATTCATATTGTTGGTGAAGCGTATTCTGATTATCAGGGGTTTGTCGAAGGTGCATTGAACACGGCTGAGTTGGCGCTAGAAACAATGAACGTTGCCTGAAATTGACTGCAAATCTGGTACGGTTTTGCTATGGCAACGCCAAAAATCATCAAAAAAATGAATGAGATGATGAAGTTTTGCTAGCAAAACACAGTAAAGCGCACGAAAAAGCGGTATTTTTGCGTGCCAATGCTAGAATGTGGCGCTTTGCCAATTGAAAATTACCCATCTGTCACGATATATGGGTAATTGCAACGAAAGCGGCTTGTTTTGATGGGCTGCTGTCTCTTATAACGAATGGAGTCTTAACGTGTTTATTTCTAACGCTTACGCGCAGTCCGCAGGTGCTGGTGGTGTATTTGGTGGCGATGGTGGCTTGATGAGTTTCTTGCCATTGGTGTTGATGTTTGTGGTGTTGTACTTCTTGATGTTACGCCCACAAATGAAACGTCAGAAAGAACAAAAAGCCATGATGGATGCGTTGGCGAAGAATGATGAAGTCATCACTTCTGGCGGCATTCTGGGCAAAGTAGTCAAAGTGACTGAAGCCTACGTGACCTTGGAAGTGTCTGAAGGCACTGAAATCGTCGTGCAAAAAATTGCTGTGACGATGTTGTTGCCTAAAGGCACCATCAAAGCGATTTAATTAGCAAACACCGGCAACGCAGTCCATTAAGTCTTGGACTGCGTTGTGCTTTTTAGCTTCCACTTCTTTTTTTATTATGAATCGCTACCCACTCTGGAAGTATCTGTTGATTTTGATCGCGCTGGTTTTTGGCGGTTTATACACGGCCCCGAATTTTTTCGGCGAATCACCGGCCGTACAAATCAGTAGCGCGAAATCGACAGTTAAAATTGATAACAGTTTGTCAGACCGTGTTGAACAGGCCTTGCAACAGGCTGGTCTCAAAGACAACGGCATTTTTTATGATTTCAATGGTTTACAAGGAACAGTGCGCGCGCGTTTCGCGGATACTGATACCCAGTTTAAAGCCAAGGACGTGATTGAAAAGGCCCTGAATACAGACCCGACCGATCCTACTTATACGGTTGCTTTCAATCTGCTGTCGAATACACCAAAGTGGATGCAAAGCCTGAACGCTTTACCTATGTATCTGGGTCTGGATTTGCGCGGCGGTGTGCATTTCTTGATGCAAGTTGATACTAAAGCCGTGTTGAACAAACGTATACAAGGCTTGCAATCGAGTGTCCGCGCGATTTTGCGTGATAAAGAAATCCATCATGCTGGCATTAGCCGCGAAGGTGATGTGATCGGGATTAAATTCCGTGACGCTGAAACACGTACGGCAGCAAAGGCCGCTTTGGTAACGCAATTAACGGATGTGAATTTTGTTGACGTTGTGGGCACTGATGCGACTGAATTTAATCTGCAAGCGAGCTTGAAACCAGAGGCACTGAAAGCTGTTGTTACTGAAGGTGTGAAACAAAATATTTCTGCCTTGTCTAAGCGTGTTAACGAATTGGGCGTCGCAGAGCCGATTATTCAGCAACAAGGTCCAGATCGTATCGTTGTGCAATTGCCTGGTGTTCAGGATGTTGCTCGCGCCAAAGAAATTATTGGTCGTACTGCAACGTTGGAAGTGCGTTTGTTGGACGATAGTGTGATTGGTCCAGTGGATACCAACACGCCAGTGCCTTTTGGCGCTGAATTATTCAAATCTAACCGTGGCGAATGGTTGATTTTGAACAAAGACCCAGTAGCGACTGGTGATTACATTACTGGCGCTTCTGCGAGCTTCGATGAACGTCAACAACCAGCCGTGTCGGTAGATATGAACGGCGATGGTGGCCGCAAAATGCGCGAAGCTACCCGCAATCGCATCGGCAAACGTATGGCGATCGTGTTGTTTGAAAAAGGTAAAGGCGAAGTGTTAATCGCCCCAACCATCAATGCGGAGCTCGGTTCACGTTTTATTATTACTGGTATGGGTACAGCTTCAGCCTCGGCTGATCTGGCCTTGTTGTTGCGTGCAGGCTCGTTGGCCGCACCAATGGAAATCATCGAAGAGCGTACCATCGGACCTCAATTGGGTGTGGAAAACATCAAGCAAGGCCGCAATTCAACTTTGTATGGTTTCGCTGCAATCTCCATCTTCATGGTCGTGTATTACATGTTGTTCGGCGCATTCAGTGTTCTGGCATTGTCGGTCAACTTGTTATTGCTGGTCGCTACTTTGTCCCTGTTGCAAGCAACACTGACATTGCCTGGTATTGCCGCGATTGCTTTGGCTCTGGGTATGGCGATTGATGCCAACGTCTTGATTAACGAACGTATCCGTGAGGAATTACGTGGCGGAAAATCACCACAAAAAGCGATTGAAGAAGGTTTTGGACACGCATGGGCAACCATTCTTGATTCCAATGTGACTACTTTCATCGTTGGTCTGGCCTTGTTGATTTTTGGTTCCGGTCCGATCAAAGGGTTTGCTGTGGTGCATTGCCTGGGTATTCTGACGTCGATTTTCTCTTCCGTGTTCGTGTCGCGCGGTGTGGTGAATCTCTGGTACGGTCGCCAAAAGAAACTGACTTCGCTGTCTATCGGTCAGATCTGGAAACCAACTGGTGATACAGTCGATACAACTGACGTTACTAAACAATCGTAAGTCTAGATAAGAATTCAGGAATTCATTATGGAATTATTCCGCATTAAAAAAGACATTCCTTTCATGCGCCATGCGCTGATTTTCAATGTCATTTCTGCTTTAACGTTTGTTGCTGCCGTGTTTTTCTTGCTGCACAGAGGCTTGCATTTATCTGTCGAATTTACCGGCGGTACGGTAATGGAAGTATCGTACTCCAAAGCCGCTGACGTTGATTCTGTGCGTAAAACGGTAGAGTCCTTGGGTTTTGTTGATGTGCCGGTGCAAACCTTTGGTAAAGCACAGGACGTGGTGATTCGTTTGCCGTCACCGAAAGAAATTTCGGCAGACGATCAAGCGAAAAAAGTGTTCACTGCTTTGCAGGCCGCTGACCCAGATGTGAAGTTGCAACGTACGGAACAAGTTGGTTCACAAGTGGGTGACGAGTTAATGCACGATGGCCTGATGGCTCTGTTGTTTGTGGTCATTGGCGTTGTGATTTATCTGGCGATTCGTTTTGAATGGAAATTTGCGGTAGCAGCGATTTTCGCTAACTTGCATGACGTGGTCATCATTCTTGGTTTCTTCGCGTTTTTCCAGTGGGAATTTAACTTGTCGGTATTGGCAGCAGTGTTAGCGGTACTGGGCTACTCGGTCAATGAATCCGTGGTTATTTTCGATCGTATCCGCGAAAACTTCCGTAAGCAGCGCAAGATGACGGTCGAAGAAGTCATCGATAATGCCATCACTAGTACCATTTCACGTACAGTGATCACGCATGGCTGTACACAGATGATGGTGTTGTCGATGTTGTTGATCGGCGGCCCGACTTTGCACTACTTTGCTGTCGCATTGACGATTGGTATCTGCTTCGGTATTTACTCATCGGTATTCGTGGCGGCTGCGATTGCGATGTGGCTCGGTGTTAAACGTGAAGATTTGATCAAGCCAGTAAAAGAAAAAGACGAGACAGACGGCGCTGTCGTTTAATCGTTCATCAATTAGAAAAGCCAGCTTGCTGGCTTTTTTTATTTTAGGCTCTTTTGCTCGTTTGTAGAAGTTTGTGGCTCGTGAAGCCCGCCGTAGGTGTTGCCGTGTATAGCGTTTGGCAAACCCCACAAGGTATTAAACTGGGGAGCGCCTACCGTCAAGCTGCCGAATGGATACGAGGCCAAGAAACTTTTTCATGTTGTTATCATAGTAATATCAATCATTTAAATAGTACAAGTAGCGCCGCATACTTTGCGTTGTTGCAGCGCATTTATCCAAACGATGATGGTGAACCAGCGATGATGACTAGGATCACTGCGATGAATGGACTGGAATAGACACTTGCGTTTCAATGATGGATTCGATTTATCATCAGACGTACTTAGCCTGGGTCCAGTTGATTTTGTATTATCATTCAGCGATGTAAATCTAGGCGCAAAATCAATAAGGAGAAAACATGTTTAGTCACGTGATGCTAGGTTCAAATAATATCGAAAGCTCAAAATTATTTTACGATGCTGTGCTGGGAGTTCTGGGGGCCGGTGAGGGATTTCGCAATATTTCTCCGTCGGGTTACACCAGACTCTTCTATCGACACGATGGCAACAGTTTTGGCATTACTGAGCCTATCAATGGAGAGGTTGCAACGTTTGCCAATGGCGGCACAATAGGTTTCAAATGCACCTCGGCTGAACAGGTGCAAAAATTTCATGATACGGCGATTGCTCATGGTGGTCGAACCTGTGAAGACCCGCCAGGTCTGCGTGAGGGAAGCATGGGAGCAATGTATCTGGCCTATGTTCGAGATCCGGATGGGAATAAGTTATGTGCGGTTTATCGCGTTAAATAAAAAAATGGCCAGGTTTTCTGGCCATTTTTTTCGTCCTCTGCTGTCGCCAGTTATTTGCTGAAGCATATTTATGGGAAAAAATTGAACCAGAAAATGATTTCACGGATAGAATAAAATCTTTCAAATTTTTTAATAAAATCCTGTTGTTCTAAATAGAGATGTAAATTTTGGTTATTTCTGTAATATTATGTTACTTTACGTTATCACGCGGTTTTTAAATTTTCCTTTTGCTTACTAGTGAAAATGCTAAGCACTACACCTCATCATTCCAGCGTAATCGAATTTCCTGTGCCGCAAGCATGGCGAGACATTATTTATACGGTCATTTTTGACGTTATGGAAGACAATTATGCCAGCGTGAAAAGAGGTGCATTCGGTAAATGTGCTGAGTTTGCAATTGTCGGGGCAAGGGTATTAAAAATTTTGACAAACGCACCATATAAGGCTGTTGGTGGTGGGCAAATTATGGATTGCGGTGATGAGCAATATGTACTGATTACCCCGACTCGTACCGAGCGTCGTAACGCCCGTAATCTCGCTGAAATGAAGTTTTATCACTGCTGGGTGCAGCTTGAAGCCCAATCGATGTCAACTGGGGGTATAGAATTTGTCGACTTTACTTTGTTGTACGATAGGCTAACGGCTCATTTATTAAATAAACCCTATACACTTAGCAACTCTGCGGCCTACTTTTGGGGCGATGCCAAGGCACTGGATTTACCCATTCCTGCATCACTCAGCAAACATCCTTCACTTAAAGAGCGTCAATCAGGTTGGTACTGGACTGATTCTATCTGCTGCAGATTACTTTTAAAATATGAAAACGAGAACGCAGCTTATTTTTCAGCGCTGACTTCTAAGATACTTTATCGCATTGCTGATGAAGCTGAAAAATGCTTCGCACCGACATCAACTGCTAGTTTTTAAACCTTGAAGCTGAGGTTTTTTATCGGGCAATTAATTTTCATTCAAATGTTTTTTTAATTTACTGAGCGCTTGTTCCAGGTCGCAATAGTCGGAATCGGTGTAGCCTGAAAACCGTTGTTCGCCAGCATGGACAACTTTAGGGAAGATTTCACTGAAAGTCGCCTCACCTTGCGGCGTTAGTTTAACAAATAATTGACGCCTATCCCCATCCCCGCGTTCACGCTGAACCAGGCCTTTTTGCTCCATGCGATCGAGTACGCCAGTTAGTGTGCCTTTGGTGATTAAGGTTTTTTCGCCCAGTTCTTTGCAAGTCATTCCTGGGGTATTGCCTAGTGTTGCGATGATGTCGAATTGCGCTGGTGTGCAACCGAACTGACGCACATTTCGGTTGGATGCCTGTTCAAAAAGTTGCATACATTCGGAGAGCAGACGTATGCTGCGGAGGTAACGTTTACTCATGGTTTAATGGTCAGTATCTGCGGCGATATCGATATAAACATCGCCGCTTTATGCACTCATGCAACTTCCGTCGGAAGTTGCATTACGCAATTATTGCAAAATATTAGTCAGCGCGAACGGCTTCAACCTGGATCGCTAATTTTACTTCAGGTGCAAAACGTGGGGTGCCATAGTTCAGGCCAAAATCTGTACGCTTGAATTCTGCAGATGCGTCAGCACCGCAAACTTCTTTTTTCAACATTGGATGTTGAATGCACTTAAATTTGTTGATGGACAGTGTCAATGGCTTAGTGACGCCCAACAGAGTGAATTGACCATCGACGGCAACTGGAGTGTCGCCATTGAATTTGACAGAAGTGCTTTTGAAAGTGGCAGTTGGGAATTTTTCGACATTGAACATATCCGCAGATTTAGCGTGATCGTTCATTTTTGTCATACCGAAATCGATAGATGAAGTATCGATCGTGATATCAACTGTGCCTGTTTTCGCTGCACGGTCTAACGTAACTGTGCCGCTGGTTTTATCAAACTTACCGCGCCATACAGAAACGCCCATATGGTCAGCTTCAAAACTTGGGTAAGTGTGGCTAGGATCAATGTTGTAGGTATCTGCAAATGCTGGTGCTGTACTGATAACCAAAGCGGCGGCGATGAGTTTTGCTAATTTCATAGTGACTCCTGATTGGATAGAGGTTGAATGTCAGCGTGTAGTTGCTGACATTCAGGATTTAACATGGGATAACTTTGTAAAATTTCGTGCTACTGCGTTCTTGCTGAGTTTTTACTGCGTGGTGACTACGTGAAATTTAATCGTGACTTCATCGGCGACCATACCGGTGTCTTTCCATTCACCTTCGCCGATATTGAATGCCAGACGTTTGATCGGCAGGCTGCCATCAAACACTTGTGTATTGCCTTCCTGTTTTACGTTCATAGGAAAACTGACGGGAGCGCTTTTGCCTTTGATGGTCAATGTGCCGCTCACATCAAGTTTGCCTGCGCCGCTGGTTTTCATGCTGGTTGCAACGAAGCTGGCTTTAGGAAATTGCGCTGCGTTAAACCATTCCTTTTTCAATACTTCTTTGTTGTACTCGGCATCGCCTAAATCAAAACTGGCGAGGTCAATTTCTACGCTCGCTTTTGAGGTTTCTGGTTTGGCGGCGTTGTAATCGATGACTGCTGAGAATTTTTTAAACTTAGCATCCACTGGCACGTTCATTTGTTTAAATACGATACCGACCGTGCTTTTACTGGTATCGAGTTTGGAGATGGCTGCCAGTGCAGGAATCGCGATTGCAAGGACGATGGTTGAGACGAGAAGTTGCTTGGAATTTTTGAAGAGTTTCATTATTTTCCTCTGATTATTCATTACGGATGGATTCATTTAGTCGGCATCATGCGGCGCAAGATACCATCCTTATCAACGAATTGATGCTTGAGTGCGGCAAGTACATGCAAGATCACGACGCCGAGCATGACATTAGTTAGTAATTCATGTAATTCTTTAAGTGTATGTTTAAGGTCTGGATCCGGGGCGATAAAGGTTGGTAATTCAAACAGACCCAGATACACGACCGGATAACCGGCAGCAGATGTATAAAAATAGCCAGACAAGGGAACCGCAAACATCAACACATACAACAGGATGTGCGCTGCATTTGCTGCATTCTTTTGCCAGATTCCCATAGTTTCAGGATAGGCGGGCGCTGCACTAAGTAAGCGCGCTAACAGGCGGACCGCCACCAATCCTAACACCGTGACACCCAGCCATTTATGATAGGAGTAGTATTGCAGCTTGGTTGGGCTGATGCGCATGTCAGTCATGATTGTGCCGAGTGCAAACGCCGCAACGATCAGCAAAGCGATGAGCCAATGTAAAGCGATGAGTGTTATCGGATATCGATCTTTTGTCGGCATACCTGGACTCCTGTAAAATAAAAATTAGTTCGTATTAGAACTAATATAGCAAAAAAAGTTCAACTCTGCTGAACACGGTTTATTTTCTAATGTTGATTTTGATGAGCAATACCTTGCAGTAGGCGTGCATAAGGCTCGTTGTCATACTTGAATAGAGAATGAAAAAAAGCGCAATCAACTGTTTGATTGCGCTTTCTTATTTTGGTTCGCGAACTTGAACACGGGGATGTTCAAGTTATACAACTTTAAATCGCTTTCGCTAACTTTGCAGCAATACCAATGTAGTTGGCAGGTGTCATTGCCAGCAACACGTCTTTAGCTTCTTGTGGAATTGCCAGACTTTCAACAAACTCACGCAATGCTTCTTTGGAAATACCTTTACCACGAGTTAATTCTTTTAATTGCTCGTAAGGATTTTCAATTGCGTAGCGACGCATTACTGTTTGAACTGGTTCAGCCAATACTTCCCAGGTTGCATCCAGATCTGCAGCCAGGCGTTCTGGATTTGTTTCCAGCTTATTCAGACCACGCAGGCAGCTGTCGTAGGCAAGTAAGGTATAGCCTAACGCTACGCCGATGTTACGTAAGACTGTTGAGTCAGTCAGATCGCGCTGCCAGCGGGAAACTGGCAATTTTTCAGATAAATGACGCAGCAAAGAATTAGCCAGACCGAGATTACCTTCGGAGTTTTCAAAGTCGATAGGGTTGACTTTGTGTGGCATGGTGGAAGAACCAATTTCACCGGCTTTGGTTTTTTGCTTGAAATAACCAACCGAAATGTAACCCCAGATATCACGATTTAAATCCAGCAAGATCGTGTTGACGCGTGCAAATGCATCAAACATTTCCGCCATGTAATCATGCGGCTCAATCTGTATCGTGTATGGGTTATATGTCAGACCCAGACGTTGTTCAATCACATTCTTAGAGAAACTTTCCCAGTCGTAGTGTGGGTAAGCGGACAAATGAGCATTGTAGTTACCAACAGCGCCATTCATTTTCCCCAGAATTTCTACTTGTTCAATACGCTTCAAGGCGCGTTGCAGACGTGCTACGACGTTGGCCATTTCTTTACCCAAGGTCGTCGGGCTTGCAGCCTGACCATGGGTACGAGACAGCATAGGTACATCGGCGTTGGTATGCGCTAACTCAGTCAGGCGCGTAATCAACTTGTTCAACGCTGGCAGCATGACGCTGTCACGTGCTGTTTTCAACATCATACCGTGTGAGGTGTTGTTAATGTCTTCTGAAGTGCACGCAAAATGGATAAATTCGCTGGCAGCAACCAGCTCTGGTACATCTTTGACTTGTTCTTTCAGCCAATATTCGACAGCTTTGACGTCATGGTTAGTCACTGCTTCGATATCCTTGATGCGCTGTGCATCGGCTTCGGAAAACTCAGCCGCCAGTTTATCCAGCAGTGCGTTGGCGGCAGTCGAAAATGGTTTAATTTCATCAAAGCCAGCCTGAGATAAGGCTTGCAACCAGGAAATTTCAACTTTAACGCGGTGATGCATAAAACCAGCTTCCGATAGCGTTGAGCGTAAAGCATCGACTTTGGCAGCATAGCGGCCATCTAATGGCGAGAGGGCGGAAAGGGAGGATAAGGACATGATCGCTCGATGTGGTAGTGTGAGATAGAAAGCATTGCGCAAAAAACAACATTGAGTTGTGTTTTTACTAAAAATAACAAGGTTATAATCTAAACTAAGTATCCTGAAACGTTCTACTTGCTTGTCTTTATTTTTGCGCTCAAGTCCCAATTTTACCATTTGATGCTTGCTTAAAGGGGGTATAAAGGGGTTATAACGGGTTTATAAGGGGCTATTAAGGGTCGATAAAGTAGTCTTAACGCCGACCAACCTGAACTTAGAATGGTATTTTATGGTTTGCGCGATGACTAAGGGGCTCTGGAAACCGCAGCTTTTAACTTTCACAATGCTATAATCAAATCCACATCATTCTTGCAAAAACTATGAAACTCATCGGCTCTACCACCAGTCCTTACGTAAGAAAAGTTCGTATTGTCTTAGCGGAAAAGAAAATTGATTACGTGTTTTTGTTGGAAAATGTATGGGCCAGCGATACCAAGATTCAAGAGTCCAATCCAATCGGCAAAGTTCCATGTCTCTTGATGGAAGATGGCGGTGCGATGTTTGATTCTCGTGTGATTGTTGAGTATCTGGACACTTTAACGCCCGTTGGTAAGTTGATTCCCGCATTAGGGCGTGAACGCGCTGAAGTGAAATGCTGGGAAGCGCTGGCTGACGGTGTGCTTGATGCCGCAATTTTAGTACGTCTGGAGAAAACCTTGCGGCCTGAAGCACAGCAAAGCGCGGAATGGATAGAACGCCAGATGAACAAAGTCAATGCGGGATTAAAAGCGATGTCAGCAGGTCTCGGTGAAACTGCATTTTGCTCCGGTAACCATATGACGCTGGCAGACATCAGCGTTGTTTGTGCACTCGACTGGTTAAACTTCCGCTTCCCGGACATCGATTGGCGTACCGAATTCCCTAACCTTGGTAAGTTGTTTGATAAACTGTCCGAGCGCCAGTCGTTTAAAGATACAGTACCAGGTTAAAACGACTATCTCAGGTAAAGTTACCTGAAGACAGTTTCAACAGTTTCTTAAAAAAGGATGATGCCCAAAAGCTCATCCTTTTTTTTGTTTGAATGAATTGGGTCGGGAGCAACCCGCCAATTCAAGTTGATAGAAAATGGATTCCACCGCAATAGCAAATACTCACATTAATCAATTACTCTTCTTCACTCATTTGTGATTGCAAATAATTTTGGATGCCAATTTTTCCGATCAGCTCTAACTGAGTTTCCAACCAGTCGATGTGTTCTTCTGTATCTTCAAGTATATGCTGGAAGATTTCGCGAGACACAAAATCTGCATGTGCTTCACAGGCGGCAATTCCTTCTTTTACCGTTTTTTGCGCAGCCTGTTCGAGCTTCAAATCGCAGCTCAGCATTTCTTTGGTATCTTCGCCTATCATTAACTTATGTAAGGCTTGCAGATTGGGTAAGCCGCCTAGCATCAAAATGCGGTCGATCAGCTTGTCAGCATGTTTCATCTCGCCGATGGATTCTTCGTACTCTTTTTTAGCGATTTTTTCAAAGCCCCAATGCTTATACATACGGGCGTGAAGGAAGTATTGATTGATGGCACTCAACTCATTCGTGAGCTGTGCATTCAATAATTTAATGACTTTAACGTCACCTTTCATAGCGCATCCTTTCAAAGAAATTTGAATCAGGTATTTCTAGCGAATGGTGATGGCGCAGACGGCAGTTGATGGCTGCGGGCAAGCGTCATGCCACGCAATCATCATAACAATTTTCAAGAGATTAAGAAATAAAACTAGCCAGCTAAGGAAAAATTGATGGTTGCTGTGGCAAGCATAGGTATTGCTTTACCATCCTCAACATAGGGCTTGAACAAGGCATGCATGAGGGCAGCACGGGCAGCTTCATCAAGGCGTTGTGATCCTGATGAGTGATGGACATCAACTTTTTCCGCTTCACCTTTTTCGTTGACGAGTACCTTCAGTGTTACTTTTCCTTCTTCGCGCAGACGACGTGATTGTGCAGGGTAGACGGGTTGTGGCGCGCGTAGATATTCGACTTGACTGGTGACCTTCAGCGATGGTTGCGGCGTAGTCTGTGCCGGGGCGGTGGCGATGCTGGTTGAAAGTGCGGGTTTTTCGTGGACAGGGGTTTCAGCAGCCGCGATCACGATTGCATTTTCACTTGGGGCGTTACTGGCCAGATCTGGTAATGCGACTGGCTTTGTCGCTGGTACTGCTAATGTCATTTTTTTAGTATTGCGTGGCCTGGAGTTACTCTTTATTTCGACATTTAGTGGGGTGCTGACAAAGCTGACGATGACTTCTTTTGGTAAATTCATTTTGATTTCAGTCACCAAGCCACTTTTCAGCGCATAAATTGCGGCAATATGAGTAAGTACGATAAAGCCAAACGTTGCATAACGTTTGAGATTGAATCCAGTATCTTCGTATTCAAACAAGTTGGCGCTTGCCGTGCTCATGCTGATACTCCGTTGGCGTGAAACTGAATGTTATGGAGTAGTAAGTGCACACCATGTGTTTTGCTCTGTGTTTCTTGTTTCTCACAGTGCTCGCGCAAAATTTTTCTGGCGCATCCAGCGCATTTGCCACAGCAAGTCCCGACGTCAAGTTGCGTGCGCAGCTCCGCCATGGTGCGTATGCCTGCTTCGGCTGCACGCTGGATTTTGGATTCAGAGACGTTGTTGCAAACACAGACAATCATGAAAATATCCTTCTCATTTCGATTAAAATTTACTCGCTGGCGGCTGGCATTAACCAGGAAAAACGCTGTATTTTGTTTTGCCGCTTCAAATTACTATCAATCAAACCAGCCCATTGCTCACTGAGTTGTTGGCAAGTGGCACGAAGTACCGGAGTCAGATCTGATAATTCAGACAAGGCCTTCAGGTGTCGTTCTATAACTGAAGCTAACTTCAGGCAGGGATTGTTGCCTTCTGAAGACGCTGAATTGACGCTGTAATGTGACATCAGATGTAACGCGGCTGAAACAAGCAATTCTGCATGCGTTGATTTTTCGCTATGGCCAGAAATCTGCGCCTCTGTTGGTACAGTTTCTTTCAGTAAAGTATTTGGCATCGTGCTTCTCCATTTCATTGACTACGATCTGACTGGCTGAGATGCAAATAGCTGGCTGATGACGACGTAAAATCAGGCGGTCAATATCAGCTTGTTAAGCTGGGTGACGCGCAAGCGGTAAATTCTGCCTTCGTGGTCGATTTCGACTTCTCTTGAGTGCTGCATTAATTCTTTGCTGTTTAAACGCGGAATAGAAATCGATGTTTTTGCTTGCTCACGCGCCGATGTTGTCATGCCGTGAGACGGAACCTGATGTGGTAAATATTCATCCATAACAAACCTTAAAATCTAAATGATAACAATTCTTATTTAGATTATTGTTGATGTAACGAAAATTTGCAAGAAATTTCTATCGACCCGTCAGTTTTTCTTTTTCTGTAGATGAATAACGAATAAGTTTTTGGCGCTGGGGGGATGTTGAAAATCTATATGGCGGCCTGGAACATCTCAATGATGCGAGCAGTAAAAACTTAAAAATAGATGCTTAAAAACAAGAAAGCCCGATACGTTTAGATCGGGCTTTTAAATATAGAGTGGGGTTGAGCTTAATTGCTGATTGCTGGAAAATCCGCCATCACTTCACCTAGTTTGACACTAGCGGCCGGCTTCCATGCCGGATTAAAGCGTAGGTCACTTTGCGGGAAGAGCAGCACGACAGTAGAACCAAGCATGAAGCGGCCCATTTCTTCGCCTTTTTTCAAGACGATGTTCTTGTCTGGATAATCCCAGGTACGAATTTTTCCGGGACGCGGTGGGTTAATTGTGCCGTGCCAGACGGTTGCCATGCTGCCGACGATTGTTGCACCAACTAAGGTCAGGACAAAATTGCCATTGGCGGACTCAAAAAAGCAAACCAGGCGCTCATTGCGTGCAAATAGATTCGGTACGCCACGTGCCGTCGTCGGGTTCACCGAAAACAAGTCACCTGGTATGTAGACCATACGTATCAGTTTGCCGTCGCATGGCATGTGTATGCGGTGATAGTCGCGTGGGCTGAGATAGATATTCGCAAAACTACCGTTGGCGTACTCCGCCGCAGCCTTGCTATCGCCGCCGATTAACGCGGTGGTTGAAAATTCATGGCCTTTTGCCTGGAAAATTTGACCCTGAGTAATCGGTCCAAACTGGCTGATAGCACCATCAACCGGGCAAATCAAATCAGATACTGCGATAGGCCGCGCGCCAACTTTCAAAGGTCGTGTAAAAAACGCATTAAACGTCTCGTAGCTGCCGATGTCAGGATTTACTGCTTCGTCCATGTTCACTTGATATTTACCGACAAACCAGCGGATAAATTTGGTCGTTACATTACCCCATTTCGCATTGGCGGCTTTACCAGCGAGCGCGGTCAGCGCCTGTTTGGGTAGGAGATATTGAGTGAGAACGGCAAGTCGATCAGACACAGTAGGTGGCCTTTGAATTGAATTGGTCGGGAATTATAACGTTGCGCAAAGAGAAATCACGTATTTCGTGTAGTTTCATATCAATTTTGATGTAAAAATCAGAATTCTCGTGATAACCCCAAATTTCTTCAAATATGCACCGCGTTACCTTGGTTGCGCTGTGACATATGCATGGAACAAAATTACGGTATACTTGTATCGATAGTTAAAATTAATTGAATTGATAAAATTAATTAGTTTTTCAATATTGTGAAAACGTTCTATCATACAGTCTCATCACGTCACACTTGTTTCAACTACAAAGGAAATTACCATGTCATTGATTAACACTATCGTAAAACCATTCAAAGCAACTGCTTACCATAATGGCAAATTCGTTCCAGTAACGAACGAAGATCTGAACGGCAAATGGTCTGTTTTCGTATTTTACCCAGCTGACTTCACATTTGTTTGCCCAACAGAATTGGGTGATTTGGCTGATCACTACGCAGAATTCCAAAAAATGGGCGTTGAAATCTACTCAGTTTCTACTGACACACATTTCACCCACAAAGCATGGCATGACACATCTGACACGATTGCGAAAATCAACTACCCAATGATTGCGGATCCTACATTGGCGATCTCCCGCAATTTTGAAGTGTTGATTGAAGAAGAAGGTCTGGCACTGCGCGGCACTTTTGTTATCAATCCTGCTGGCGAAATCAAAGTCATGGAAGTACATGACAACGGTATTGGACGCGATGCAAAAGAATTGTTGCGCAAAGTACAAGCTGCACAATACGTAGCGAGCCACCCAGGTGAAGTTTGCCCTGCAAAATGGACACCAGGTGCAGAAACATTGACACCATCTCTGGATCTGGTTGGCAAGATCTAAGTTTGGGGCTAAACGCGCAACTAGATTGAGTTGCATTGTTGAGTAAGTCGTTCATACCCTGATGCTGATCAGGGTATGGACTGATGCAAAATCGCCCCAAGAGTTGTAAGGCACGTCAGTGATGTGCCCGATTGGGACAATTTTGCATCAGTCCTAAAAACATAAAACGCATGAAGCATATGAATAGGAAAGAAATATCATGTTAGACAATAATCTCAAAACCCAACTTAAAGCCTACCTCGAAAGATTAACTCGCCCGATTCAGTTGGTGGCTTCTCTCGATGACAGTGACAAAGCAAAAGAAATGCAAAGTTTGCTCAACGAAATCGCTGAATTATCGGACAAAATTTCATTGTCTGAAAATAATGATCCAGCCGTCCGTAAGCCATCATTTGCGATTACGTCGCCTGGTCATGATATCTCGTTGAGCTTTGCCGGTATTCCGATGGGGCATGAATTTACTTCGTTGGTATTGGCATTGTTGCAGGCTGGCGGTCATCCACCAAAAGTGGATGCGGATGTGATCGAGCAGATCAAAAATCTGGACGGTGATTTTCTGTTTGAAACCTACATTTCATTGACTTGCCAGAATTGTCCTGAAGTTGTGCAATCGCTGAACCTGATGGCGGTATTGAACCCACGTATCAAATCCGTCACGATTGATGGCGCCTTGTTCCAGCAAGAAGTTGAGCAACGTCAGATCATGGCTGTGCCAACGATATTCTTGAATGGTCAGGTATTTGGCCAGGGGCGCATGTCGGTTGAAGAAATTCTGGCGAAGCTTGATACCGGTTCTGTACAACGTGCCGCAGAAAAACTCGATGCCAAAGCGCCTTATGATGTGTTGATCGTCGGTGGTGGTCCAGCAGGCTCTGCTGCTGCGATTTATGCGGCGCGTAAAGGAATTCGTACAGGTATCGTTGCCGAACGCTTTGGTGGGCAGGTTCTTGACACCATGTCGATTGAGAATTTTGTCTCTGTGACGGAAACTGAAGGGCCAAAATTTGCGGTCGCTCTTGAGCAGCACGTGAAAGCCTATGATGTTGACATTACCAATTTGCAACGCGCAGAAAAACTGACACAGCAAGACGGCATGACCTCAATTCAACTCGCCAGCGGCGCGACATTGAAAGCCAAAGCCGTGATCCTGGCAACCGGCGCACGCTGGCGCGAGGTGAACGTGCCGGGCGAAAAAGAATACCGTAATCACGGCGTTGCTTATTGCCCACACTGCGATGGTCCTTTGTTTAAAGGCAAGCGGGTTGCTGTCATTGGTGGCGGTAACTCTGGTGTTGAGGCAGCAATTGATCTTGCCGGTATTGTCAGTCACGTGACTTTGATTGAATTCGCGGCTGAATTGCGCGCTGATGCCGTGCTTCAGAAAAAATTGCATAGTCTGCCAAATGTTACTGTTATTACACAAGCACAGACCACAGAAATTCATGGCGATGGCCAAAAGGTAAATGGTATTAGTTATAAAGACCGTGTCACTGAAGCAGTTAAACACATCGAGTTAGAAGGTGTGTTTGTACAGATAGGATTGGTGCCAAATACAGAATGGTTAAAAGGCACGCTTGAATTATCTCGTCACGGTGAAATTATCGTGGATGCAAAGGGGCAGACTTCGTTGCCCGGCGTATTTGCAGCGGGCGACGTCACCACTGTTCCTTACAAGCAAATTGTGATTGCTGTTGGTGAAGGTGCTAAAGCAGCGTTAGGTGCTTTTGACCACTTGATCCGGAGCTGAATTTAGTCAAATCTCATTACGTAGCAAGGTCCGATCATGTAGGATTGAAAGGATTGAAGTCGGAAATAGTTTAAAAGCCTCAGCCGCTAGTTGGATGAGGCTTTTTTATTCCTCGATATAAAAAAGCTTAGTTAATTTGTTAATGATTATTGCTATAATCTATATTATTACAAATTGTAACAGTGATCCTATGACTTTTTTACCGCAATGGCTGTATAACTGGTTGGGCTTAAATTTCCCCGCGCAACGTATTCCGCTCACTGTCATATTGCCATTGGTGAAGTCGACTCCGTTACCGGTTTTAAATGCGCTTTATCAGTTGCAAAAAACGAGAGCAACAGAGGATGAAGACGTGCAGTTTTTACGCCTGATATTAAAAAATCTCAAGCAACTCAATCGTTGCGATACGAGCGTCACTCAACGAGAAGAATATAACCACCGATTAGCCGCCTTGTTTTATCCGCTGACGCAGGTGATGGTGGGGCGGTTTGGAAAGGACGGTGGTGTTCCCGATAGTCAAGTGCGCGCGCAAACCCTCGATACACTGATCGCTATCTGTACAGAGTTTGCCAGTTCATATGGCGTGATTATTCAGTATTACCAGCAGTGTTCACGTTTTCGTTATGCAAGATCTCTCAAAAAATTGGATTTGGCGGCATTACGTCTCTTTGAATTTTTAAAAATGGAGCAATCGATCAAAGGCTTGCGTTATCAAGAATTAAGCGAGAAGTCCTGGGCGATGGCGAATACCCTAATTCATATTCTAGCTGCATCAGAACGCTTGAGTGTGGTGTTGAAACCATTGGATCAAACTTACAGCGCAGAGCGGGCGGTTGCTACAACCAGAGCGATGGATGTCTATCTGAGCATACAAATGTCGGAGCGCCTTCAACTCAGTTTTTGGCCTGTTCAATGGCAATCGTGGTTGCAACGTTCGTTAGGTTTGGGTGACCTGAAAATTGGGTTAAGCGTGTTGTCGGAGCAAACGAATAAAATCCAGGTCTCGTTTGTTTATTGCTACGATCCGACTCCAAGTTGCTTTACTCCCAAATTAAATAAGACGAGCGTCGAACCACTACTGCTTCAATGGGATCAATTGCAGCAGTCATTGACCAGTGATTTTGCCCAAGTTTTGCGTTCTCGCCAGTCCGAGCGCCAAGTCACGCTTTCTAAGCATCTGAGTTTATTTCATCGTGACGAACAACTCGCTTTGGCGCAATTGCAATTTGATCGATTTAATACTTACCCAATAAGAGCAGTGGCCAAACTTGATCAGGAGAAAGAAGTACCTGATTTGAGAATTTTCATTGGTTTTAAGGATGTATTTGCCTTGTTGCGTCATATCGCATCTGGAGGGACCTGGAAACCAATCGGGCAGCGCATGACCGACTTGCTTGCCAGACACTCGGCAGTGTTTTCTGATGATGCGGATGCCAGTGTCGAAAGCACCTGGTCTTTGCGACATCAGGATAATAGTTTGATATGTTTATCTAGCCTGGAAAGTCGTCACACAACGCATATGCACATCGGAGATTTAGCAGCGTGCATGCTGGAACAATCTGATTGGCATCAACCAAAGCTATGTGTGATACAGCGCATTTTGCGTCCGCAAGCTGGGCGTGTTTATGTAGAAATGCAGGTATTAAGTGAACAGTCCGAAGCAATTTTTTTCGAGTCGCAAGTGCTTAATCAGGCCAACTTATCGACAGATTCCATACCGGGCAACGAGCTTGTACAAGCTATCCGAGGAAAAAATGCAAATGCCACACATTTAATTTTGCCACGTGGGGTCAGACTGATGTCCGAAGGCCAAGTAACCATGAATACAAAAAATGGTATGGAACTAGCTCAACTAGGCCATATTATGAGTGCCACTAAGAGTTTCAGCATGTATGCTTTACGTCGGAGTCGGCCTATTCGTGATTTGCACGAAGCGGATAGAGTTCTGGCTTAGCAAGGATAAATGCAGATATTTGTAATGAGTATTCTTGAGTTGAGTCTGGGTGGTAATTGAACTGAAGACTTCTGATGACCAGTTAAACAAAGGTAAAAAATAATTGTTGATAGCGGCATCAAAGTTGATGCCGCGTGATACTACGTGGAGTTCATTTTTAAATAGTCTGATACTCAGGCTGGTCTATCGAGGTCGTTAATATTGTAATCATGCGGGGTGGTTTTTTTCGATGTACCTGCGGGATCTTGATACATCCAGTGTAGTAAAAATTTCGTCATTTCCGACGCTGCGTGGACCGGTGCTTCAGCTTGATGAGCAACCGCGCTACAGATAGCCTCGATCAGACACAATGCAGCGCCTTCTGAATTCGGCGAGAACTGGCGTCTGGTTTGTGCAAATAAGGTCACATTTGCCAAAGCCGCCAGCGGTGAACTTGGTGCATCAGTTAGCGCCAGTATTGGAACTTCTTTCTCATTCAGTTGACGCAAAATCGTGACAACATCTTCTGCGTAACGCGGAAACGAAATTCCGATGACCAGATCGCGTGGCGTGAACTTGAATAATTGTCTGGCTACCGTTGATGGGCCGCCAGCACCTATAGTTGATTGTACGGTATTGCAGAATGGGTCCAGATTATGCGCCATTAATCCGGCTAAAAATGCGCTTGCGCCATAACCGACGATATAAATACGTTCAGCATTGAGTATCATTTTTACCGCTTGATTACAGGCATCTGCATCCAAACCACGACGCGTTGCCTCGAGATTTGCCAGATCTTCATTGAGCGAGCCTGCGACAATTTCGGTGCTGCTTGCTGCGCGGCTGACTTCCGTGCGCAAATTATCAATCGGTGCCAGCATGGCTTCAAAACCAGTCACTAATTCTGCACGGAACTGCGGGTAACCTTCAAAGCCTAAGGCGCGTGCAAAACGATTTGCAGTGGCGACCGAAATACCGACAGCATTTGCTAATTCGTCGATAGACATCGTGGCCGATCTGAACACATTCGACAACACATAGTCAGCTGCTTTTTTATGTGCTTTGGAAAGGTTCATGTAAACCTTGCCTATGCGTGCGTTGACTGTACCACCAAGGGATTGTGTATCAGGGCGATTCATAGTTGGCTGGCGTTTTCAGTGATAGGAAATGTAAATATAGTTTCATCATTTTATTAAGTAAAGTAATGAAACGTATCAAAATGAACGAGTGAGCTTTTTTATTGAGATGTTGATATTCGCATTACATTCACAGAATATTCATCCGATTATTCTTATTAATGTAAATTATATTTTCAGTTGTCCCCAAAAAACTGTTCCTACTTTGTCTCTTTTTATAAACATGTGTGACTGCAAGTGCTATTCATCGTCAACGAAAACCTGTTGTGAAGGCAAGAGAAATTTAAAGATTCTTTGAAGCAAAGATGATTGAACGGGCATTGTGAGTCTGTGTTGTTGCGCACAATGCGGGTACGATGTGAAAGGCGGTGCGGGTTGTAGCCGCCCGATAAAACGAAGCAAAAAGTCGGGCGGATGTAACCCGCCCCATTCGGGACTAATTCAGCATCCCATCCAATAGACTGCAAGTTGCGATCCAGGACCCTTGCTATGATTAAGCAGATGCGGCGTGAATAATGCCACCACCGAGGCAAACATCGCCGTCATACAAAACCGCTGATTGGCCAGGTGTAACCGCCCATTGAGCTTGTTCAAAATGCAAATTGAACTGCTGTTCGTCACCCGCAAAAGTGCAACGCATATCCGGTTGGCGATAACGGGTTTTGGCGGACAGATCCGTATTCTCAGGTGCATGACCTGCCACCCAGCTGACTTGAGTTGCGTCTAAGCTTGATGATAATAACCATGGATGATCATGACCTTGTACCGTGTACAAAGTATTGGCGGCAACATCTTTTCTGGCGACATACCAGGCATCGCTGCTGCCGTCGGCATTTTGGTGGGTTTTGATGCCGCCGATACCTATGCCTTTGCGTTGACCCAGAGTGTAGAAACTCAATCCCACGTGTTGACCGATGATTTGATTTTCCGGCGTTTTAATGTCACCTGGTTTGTACGATAAATAGCGATTTAAGAAATCACGGAAAGGGCGTTCGCCGATGAAGCAAATCCCGGTTGAGTCTTTTTTCTTCGCATTCGGCAATTGCAATTGCTCAGCGATTCTTCTGACTTCGGTCTTTTGAATTTCTCCCAGAGGAAACAGCGTGTTCGCGAGTTGCTTTTGATTTAAACGATGTAAAAAATAACTCTGATCTTTGCTGGCATCCAAGGCTTTGAGCAATTGGAATTCGCCATTGACTTCACGCACACGTGCGTAATGACCGGTCGCGATGTAATCCGCGCCAAGTTTCATTGCATGATCTAAGAATGCCTTGAATTTGATTTCGGCATTGCACAGCACATCTGGATTGGGAGTGCGACCTGCCTGATATTCACGTAAGAATTCGGCAAAAACGCGGTCTTTATATTCACTGGCAAAATTGACGGCTTCAATATCAACGCCAACCACGTCGGCGACACTGACCGCATCAATCCAGTCTTCACGGGTAGAACAGTATTCTGAATCATCATCGTCTTCCCAGTTTTTCATGAAAAGACCGATGACCTCATAACCCTGCTCTTTTAATAACCACGCTGATACCGACGAGTCGACGCCGCCGGACATGCCAATAACAACTCTTTTTTTGCTCATAATTATGATCCAAGTATGCTTGGATGGGTAAAAAGCAAGGACAGCGGTGCGCGTTGTCCTCGCAGATAATCGTCTATACATTGCAGCACCAAAGGGCTGCGATGTCGTTCCTGACAAGCCACAATTTCCTGATAGCTCATCCACAGGGTGCGTAATATCCCAGTATCAAGCGGTTGTTCGTGCTGCTGACCAAGCTCACCCGTGAACGCAAAACGCAAATAAGTCACTTCTTCAGAGCTTACAGGAGAAACGAATTTGGATAAGTAGGTTCCTACTAGCGCCGTTGGAGTGAAATCATGCGCAGTTTCTTCCAGTGTTTCCCGAATCACTGCTTGCACCAAGGATTCATGCGGATCCAGATGACCAGCAGCCTGATTGATGCGGATGCCGTCCGGGGTTTCTTCTTCGATCATTAAAAAACGTTGATCGCGTTCGATAATTGCCGCGACTGTGACCGATGGCTTCCAGATAGTGGACATTGCTGCTTTCATTTAGTCTACCAGGGTGACATTTTACTTTGCCGTCAAAATTTGTGTGGCAAACCAGCAAATTTGAAAGTGAATTAGCTAATGCGATTTTTATCTATGCTCAAAAATAATGCAATTTTTATGCGTAAGGGTTCATTTTGTCTTAGCTGATTAGCGCATTTTTTATTTGTGTATAGCTGATAGCTCATTGTTTTTAAACACAAAAATATTCATCTTTTTATTTCGTAAATACTTTTTAGGCGAATTTGCCAAAAGAAATAATTTAAAAATATGTAAAAAAACGAACGGTTGTGCTAAAAAACATTTTCCGTGTAATATTGTTGTCGAATATTAAATGTAAGATTCGGGTAAGTATTTTTGTGCTCCACAACTGGCTTGATGCTGAGTACGTATCAAGTCAGGCAATCGCTTACCAGGTTATCGTACATGGGCGCTTAGTTTGCTATCGCGTACAAGAATCAGCGGAGCGCGGTGCTGCAAGAAGACACAGATTTCATTCACAAGCAGGGAGCAAATCTATGAAAATCGGCATTCCCGCCGAGACTCGGCCTGGAGAGACGCGTGTCGCGGCTACTCCGGAAACCATTAAGAAGTACGTTGCTGCAAAACATCAGGTGATCGTGCAGTCTGGTGCTGGCGTGGCTTCGAGTATCACAGATGAAGCGTATCTGACAGCAGGCGCCCAAATCGGCACTGCGGCAGAGGCATTCGGGGCAGAATTAGTACTAAAAGTACGTGCACCTGATGCTGGTGAAAGGACTTTGATCAAGTCCGGAGCGGTATTAGTTGGCATGCTCAACCCTTTTGATGCTGACAATATTGCATCAATGGCAACGCACGGTATCAGTGCTTTTGCCTTAGAGGCGGCGCCGCGGATTACCCGTGCGCAGTCGATGGACGTACTTTCTTCGCAAGCCAACATCGCTGGTTACAAGGCGGTGATGCTGGCGGCAAATACCTATCAGCGTTTTATGCCTATGCTGATGACTGCAGCTGGCACGGTCAAGGCTGCCCGAGTGTTAATCATGGGTGTGGGCGTAGCAGGTTTGCAAGCAATTGCCACCGCTAAGCGTCTGGGTGCCGTGATTGAAGCATCGGATGTTAGACCTCCGGTCAAAGAACAAGTAGAATCCCTCGGCGCAAAATTTATCGACGTCCCGTATGAGACCGATGAAGAGCGCGAAATCGCTCAAGGTGCAGGCGGCTACGCACGTCCTATGCCTGCAGCCTGGATGCAACGCCAGGCAGCCTTGGTTCATGAGCGAGCCAAACAAGCTGACATTATTATCACTACTGCTTTAATACCTGGCCGTAAAGCGCCGGTATTGATTTCAGAAGACACTGTCAAATCCATGAAGCCTGGTTCGGTAATTGTCGATATGGCGGTCGAACAAGGGGGAAATTGTCCTTTGTCGGAATTGGGTAAAACAGTGACCAAACACGGTGTCCACATTATCGGTGAGCCCAATCTGGCCACCTTGCTGGCGGCCGATGCTTCGGCGTTGTATGCCCGTAATGTGTTGGATTTTCTGAAACTCATCATCGACAAAGATGCTGGACTGGCGATTAATCGTGAAGACGAAATCGTTGCTGCGACTTTGGTCTGTGCTGGTGGCGAAGTACTGAAGAAGTAGATGAGTATTAATGTTTTTTCGTAACACGTATCAGAAAGTAGAAACACCATGCAAAGAAATATGCTCCGCGCCAAAATTCATCGCGCAACTGTGACCCAGTGCGATCTCCACTACGAAGGTTCATGTGGGATAGATGAAGATCTGCTCGACGCTGCGAATATCATCGAGAACGAACAGATTGAGCTGTACAACGTCAACAATGGTGAGCGTTTCTCTACCTATGCCATTAAAGGCAAACGCGGTAGCGGCGAAATCTCATTAAACGGCGCTGCAGCTCGTCGCGTGCAACTTGGGGATTTGATGATCATTTGTACTTACGCGCCAATGACAGAAGAAGAAGCGCGTGCACACAAGCCGAATGTGGTTTTTGTGAATGCAAAAAATCAGATCACGAGTTTAAAGGAGTATTAAGCCGGTATCGACGGTACGCGAAGTGACAGGTAATTAAATAATACCTGTCCACTCAATGTTACCGCCGGCATCGTCTGCATTTGCATGTCTTAATCCATACAACAGAGAGGACATCATGGAAGTTAGTCATACCCTTACCAACCTCATCATTTTTGTGCTGGCGATTTATGTTGGCTATCACGTGGTCTGGACGGTAACACCTGCATTACATACGCCTTTAATGGCGGTGACTAATGCTATTTCAGCCATCATCATCGTTGGTGCCATGTTGGCAGCAGGTTTGACTGAAGGTTTGCTGGCGCAGGTCATGGGCACGGTTGCTGTGGCTTTGGCTGCAGTGAATGTTTTTGGCGGATTTCTGGTGACTCAGAGGATGCTGGAAATGTTCAAGAAAAAAGAGCCTAAAGCAGTCAAAACCGACGGTGCTAAGGAGGGCAAATAATGAGTATGAATCTGGTAACGATGCTGTATCTGATCGCCTCAGTGTGTTTTATTCAGGCGCTCAAAGGTTTGTCTCATCCTTCGACAGCCAGACGCGGCAATGCTTTTGGCATGATAGGTATGGCGGTGGCAGTGGCAACGACGATTGCTTTGATCGTTAAACTCAAAACCGAAAGTGCTGGTAGCGGCATGGGTTATGGCCTGGTGGTATTGGGCGTGGTTGTCGGTGGCAGTATTGGCGCGATTCTGGCAAAACGTGTCGAGATGACCAAGATGCCAGAATTGGTTGCAGCGATGCACTCGCTGATTGGTCTGGCAGCGGTCTGTATTGCTGTGGCTGTGGTATCCGAACCATGGGTATTTAATATCGTTGGTAAAGATATGCCTATCCCGGTTGGTAATCGGATTGAATTATTTATTGGTACTTTTGTCGGGGCAATTACGTTCTCTGGATCTGTCATTGCGTTTGGTAAATTGTCCGGTAAATATAAGTTCCGTTTATTTCAGGGCGCACCAGTCAGTTTTAGTGGTCAACATCAATTGAACCTGATTCTGGCATTAGCGATGCTGGGTTTGGGGATTGCATTCTGTGTTACGCAAAGCTGGACACCGTTTGTATTGATGGCAGCGATTGCCTTTGTCCTGGGCGTGTTGATCATTATCCCTATTGGTGGCGCTGATATGCCAGTCGTGGTGTCGATGCTCAATAGTTACTCTGGTTGGGCTGCAGCGGGTATCGGTTTTTCATTAAATAACTCCATGTTAATCATTGCAGGTTCGCTGGTCGGATCATCTGGTGCGATTCTTTCGTACATCATGTGTAAGGCGATGAATCGTTCGTTCTTTAACGTGATTCTGGGCGGCTTTGGTGGTGAAGCAGCAACGGCGAGTGTTGGCGCACAAGCCCAACGTAACGTCAAATCAGGCTCTGCTGACGACGTCGCGTTTTTACTGGGTAATGCAGAAACTGTGATCATCGTTCCTGGCTATGGTCTGGCGGTCGCGCGCGCGCAACATGCCTTAAAAGAGTTGACCGAGAAACTGACGCACAAAGGCATTACCGTTAAGTATGCAATTCATCCGGTGGCGGGTCGTATGCCTGGTCACATGAACGTTTTGTTGGCAGAAGCGGAAGTACCTTACGATCAGGTGTTTGAGATGGAAGACATCAATAGCGAATTTGGTCAGGCTGACGTGGTTTTGGTATTGGGTGCAAACGACGTTGTTAATCCGGCCGCGAAAGATCCTAAGTCACCGATTGCAGGTATGCCGATTCTGGAAGCCTACAAAGCTAAAACTGTCATCGTTAATAAGCGCTCCATGGCATCCGGTTATGCTGGTCTGGATAATGAGCTGTTCTATATGGATAAAACCATGATGGTCTTTGGTGATGCTAAAAAGGTCATTGAAGATATGGTGAAAGCGGTCGAATAAGACGCTGAAATTTAAAATTAAAAATCCCCGTCATTTTGATGCGACGGGGATTTTTTTTATAGCGTTTTCAGACAATAAAAAAGCCACCTGCAAGCAGATGGCTGATGTACGATGTTTTTGAAAATGTGAGTAATTTACATTCTGACCAAGGTTGATTTACCAAACAAACTTTCAATCAGATCTACCGCCAGAATTGCGGTTTGATTGCGTAAATCCAGAGCAGGATTAAGCTCAACCAGATCCAGTGAAGCGAGTAAGCCAGTATCGGCAATCATTTCCATACACAATTGTGCTTCGCGATAAGTTGGGCCACCCAGTACCGCTGTACCTACGCCCGGCGCAATTGCAGGGTCCAGGCAATCCATATCAAAGCTCAAGTGCAAATGCGTATTGGAATCGATGCCAGCCAACGCTGAACTCATGACATTGCGCATGCCATACTCATCAATGTAACGCATGTCGTAGACTTGAATACCCATTTCATGAATGAATTTCTTTTCGCCAGCATCGACACTGCGGATGCCGATTTGGCGAATTTCATCTGGTTTCATGGCTGGTGTATGTCCGCCGTAAGAAATCAATTCTTTTGGGCCATGACCCATCAGGCAAGCAACGGGCATGCCGTGGATATTGCCAGTCGGGCTGATCGTCGATAAATTGCTGTCAGCATGCGCATCAAACCATAAGACGCGTAATTTTTTACCAACGCGACGGCAATGCTCAGCAACCGCACTGATAGAACCAATCGCCAGGCAATGATCGCCACCCAGCATCATAGGAATATGGCCATTTTGCAAAGCATTGTCGACGGCGTCATAAACAGCCTGATTCCAATCGATCGCTTCTTTCAGATGGCGCAAGCCATTGACCGGCTGCTCCCATGGATTTGCCGGACCATGTAGATTGCCGTGGTCGATAACTTTGAGATGACGGCCTTCAAGTGCTTCGTTCAGACCGGCTACTCGTAGTGCATCAGGCCCCATGCCTGCGCCTTTGACGCTGGCGCCAACATCTGTTGGCGCTCCAATTAAGGAAATGGTTTTCATTCTATGTGTAATTTCAGACTAGGTTATGCTGTTAAGCGTATTAAGCATGTATTGGCACTTTTGGTGCTAACGGTGTTTCTGGTGTTGCCGATATTGCCGATATTGCTGATGTTGCATTTTTTGTGTCGACGACGGGCTCACCCATTCCCATGCCAAACAAATCTTTTGGATTCATCATTTCTGGAATTAAATCCAGCATAGGCGAAGTTTTTTGCATGACAAATTTTTCCAGATAACGCATCGCAGAAAAATCTTCCAGTGCAAAACCGACAGAATCAAATACGGTGATTTGTTCTGCAGATGAGCGTCCAGTAGATTTTCCTTCAAGAATCGTCCACAGTTCGGTGACCTGGAAGTCTGCTGGCATTTGCTGCAATTCGCCTTCAATTCTCGATTGCGGTTCGTATTCAACCACAACATAAGCATTATTCAAAATATCTGCGTGTAACTCTGTTTTTCCAGGGCAGTCACCACCAACGCCGTTGATGTGCATGCCAGGTTCTATCATTTCTGGTGTCAGAATTGTGGCATTAGTTTTATCTGCTGTTACAGTGGTCACAATATCCACACCTTTGACTGCTTCTGCGATAGATGCGGCGCGTATCACACGTAAATTGGGGTAAGCGCGCAAATTATGAATCAATTTTTCAGTTGCTGCAGGATCAACGTCAAAAACACGGATTTCTTCTATGCCTAACATCGCGTGAAAGGCGACTGCCTGAAATTCACTTTGAGCACCGTTGCCGATCAGCGCCATACGTCGACTGTCTGGACGCGCCATGTATTTGGCTGCCAATGCTGACGTAGCCGCTGTGCGAATTGCTGTGGTTAGTGTTAATTCGGATAACAAACGTGGATAGCCTGTATCAACGTCGGCGAGAACACCAAATGCAGTCACAGTCAGCAAACCAGCCTGGGTATTTTTAGGGTGACCATTGACGTATTTGAATGAGTAGTTGGTGCCGTCAGAAATCGGCATTAATTCAATAACGCCGACGTCGGAGTGATTTGCCACGCGGGCGGATTTGTCAAAACTGCCCCAGCGCAAATAGTCTTCTTTAATCATCTCTGCCATGCGGGTGATGGCTGTTTCCGGCTTTACCTTACGTAAGTGGGCTTGCATTTCCTGTGTGCCAATATAGGTCACCATGATGTTCTCCGAATAGTTTGAATTAGCCTGGATGAAACTGATAAAAAAGTGCAAATTCAAAAAAGCTTTCATGCATTTGTTATCCATCCTGTAAAACCAGAACATCGTCAATGGACTTAGCCAGGCAATTAAAAAAAGAGGCATGTCCGGAAGCCGCTGCGAAATTTTTCCGCATTTCGCAAAAGCCTCAAGCACTAATGTGCTCATGGAAACGACGAGTTCTGATAACCATTGTAGCTACGCGACAGAATAATTAGATTGCTAAATTTGTTGTATTATCTGCAAATAGAGTAATTTAATTACTTAATTTAAATTATAAAGAATTTATATTTCATAATATCGTTATTGAATAAAATATCTTTAAATTGATTAATAAAGATTATGAGAAAATCAGAGCGGTTTCTGAATCTCGAATAACGATATTGATGATTAAAAACTCGAATTGTTATTTTTGAAGGTTGTCTTGCTGCAAATGGATCTAACGACTGTCTACGTCTTTTAGCGCGGCAGAAAAAAGGAATAAAAATGGATGCTTATGATTTAAGTATTTTGCGCTATCTACAAGATGATGGCCGTATGAGTAACCTGAACCTGGCGGAAAAAATTCATTTGTCTGCCCCGCAGACGCTGCGCCGCGTGAGGGTATTGGAAGAAAAGAAAATTATCCGTGGCTATGTTGCACAGGTCGCGCCTGAAGCACTTGGTTTGGGAGTGATGGCTTTTGTGAATTTATCTCTGGATAGAGAGCAGTTCAGAAACGTGCGTGAAGTTGAAAAGCAGTTGCGGGCTTTTCCTAACATCATCGAATGTCATACGATTTCTGGCGACTTTGACTATATTCTCAAAGTCGTTGCGGCTGATTTGAAAAGTTTATCGCAATTTTTGACTGATACCCTGATGCAAGTGCCAGGGGTGGCTTCACTGCGTTCTATGATTTGTATGGAGGAAGTCAAACCGGTATGTGGCTTGCCTATCGATTGAAATGCCGGATCTGAAGGATTTATACGCCTGCAGATCCGGAGCGCATCATCAAGCTTAGTGATGCGTAGTAATGCTTAGTGATAAATTGCGAAGCGCAGAGAGAATTTTTTGAAATGACGATAACTGGCACCAAGTTTATGCAAAGCATCTAAAGATTGTTCCAGCGATTCGCCTTCTTTTGTGAAATTTACACGGAATTCTTCAAACGCTGCTTCTAACACCGTCGCAAGTTGGTGATTGTAAATACGGCCGTAGTTCATCAAACGTCTTTTTGTGCGGAGTTTCATCATGCATCCTTTTTAAGTGAGGGGCGGATTATAGCTTTTTTAAAAAAAATGGCTGGCAAAGTTAAAAAGCACATTAACGCCAGCCGTAAATCATTTGTCCGGCTAGTAAATTTTTAAATGGTTTAAACACATCGATGGCGCCAAGGCTGATGCCAAGCAAAGATTGCGTGAATGAACCATCTGGCGAACTGGCAAATACTCGCGCCATGCTATCGGTAATCCGTATCGTCAATTGTCGGTCAGTTTGTCGTTGCTCGATAAACTGTGGTATTGCGGTGGTCAATTCAGTAGTCTGGCGACTCAAGCATTTCGCCAATGTATGCGCATCCCTCAGACCTAAATTTAAACCTTGACCTGCTACCGGGTGCAAGGTCTGCGCGGCATTTCCGATGCTGACTGTGCGTCCAGTTGAATCTGGCTGCGCATTCAAACCTAGTGGATAAGCGTTGCGTTTCGATATCTGTTGAAATTGCCCCAGTCGATGGCCAAATGCCACTTGCAACTCGGCGAGAAATGCCTGGTCGTCGAGTGCGATGAGTTTTTCTGCCATCGCAGGACGAGCACACCACACCAATGCGTAGCCATCTTCTTGTGGTAATAAAGCCAATGGCCCCTGATCGGTAAAACGTTCAAAAGCGCGTTGCGGTTGTGGCTGATCACAAGTGACATGCGCAATGATCGCGGTTTGTTGGTAGTCATGTCGCTGGTCACGTTGGGTCTGGTCAGCGAAGGTGCCGCCTTCCGCTTGCACCAGAATTTTGGTGGTGACGGTGGAATGGCTTCCCGTTTCTGTATGTTTGAGATTCACCACAACATGTTCTGCATTTTCTTCGATGTGACCGACGTAAAATGGTCTCAACATGTGAACTTGCGTCTGCGCCAATGCGTTCTGCATAGGGCTGATGATGTCACCATAACGCGCCACATATCCTAAGGCTGGCACGTCGTAATCATCTGCACGCATCAGACTGCGACCAAAATGCGAACGACGGGAAACATGAATTTCACGGATTGCACTCGCCTTGATTGGCCAGCTTCCGGCGCGCTGAAGAATTTGCTGACTGCCATAGGAAATCGCAATCGAACGTGCATCTTGTTCTGCCTGTGCTGCGGTTTTTGCGTCAAATAAAGCAATTTTTTCTGCGGGAAAACCTTGCCGGGATAACAGTAGTGCCAGTGCTTGTCCGACTGGGCCAGCACCACAAATAGCAATATCAAAGTCTGGAGTATTCATGCTGTATGTTGTTAACCGTGTTGCATCTCAGCTTCAACTTCTGCCACCGTTTTTGGTGTGTCGCGGCTGAGGTTCAAATGCCCATCGCTGGTGATCAGGATATCGTCTTCGATTCGTATGCCGATATTCCAGAACTCTTCAGGTACATGTTCCGCTGGTCGTACATAGATGCCAGGTTCTACGGTAATGACCATGCCTGCTTGTAAATACCGGTAGGGTTTTTCTTCGGCAATATTATGTGTTTCGCGATAAAGACCAACGTCATGTACATCGAGTCCCAGCCAATGTCCTGTGCCGTGCATATAAAACTGACGGTAGTCGAGGTTTGCAATTGCATCATCGACTGTGCCCACTTTGTGTTTGTCGAGTAAGCCCGTATCGAGCATGCCTTGCGTTAGTACACGCACTGCAGCATGGTGACCATCCATGTAGCGTGCACCAGGCTTGGCGTATTCCAGCGCCGCGTATTGTGACGCCAACACGATCTCATACAAGGTTTTTTGTGCATGGCTAAACTTGCCATTGACCGGAAAAGTGCGGGTAATATCGGATGCGTAGCTATCGAATTCACAGCCGGCATCAATCAAAACCAAATCGCCATCGTGGATTTTTTCCTGATTGCTTTGGTAGTGTAAAACGCAGGCGTTTGCACCAGCGGCAACGATAGAACCGTAGGCTGGTGATTGCGCGCCCTGACGACGGAATTCGTACAATAACTCAGCTTCCAATTCGTATTCAAATTGTCCTGCTCTGGCGGCGCGCATGGCTCTGGCGTGGGCTGCGCCGGAGATGCTGGCGGCACGCTGCATGCTTGCAATTTCAAGGCTGTCTTTAAATAGTCGCATCTCGTCAATCAGATAACGCACATCAACTGTGGTGCCTGGTACGTTGATGCCGGCGCGACTTTTTGCGCGTACTTCTTGCAACCATTGTTGAAGCTGGTTGTCCAGATGAGGTTCAGTGCCTGTACTATAAAATAGCTTGTGTGCATCGGCGAGAAAGCCTGGCATTTTTTCATTGATGTCATTGATCGCGTAGGCTTCATCAAAACCAAATTCGACTCGCGCTGCTTCCGGGCCAAATCGATAACCATCCCAGATTTCGCGCTCGATATTTTTTTCGCGACAAAATAAAATTGCTGATTGTTTATCGCCAGCAGCGATCAGAACGATCACTGCATCCGGTTCGGTAAAGCCGGACAAATAATAGAAATAGCTATCGTGCCTGAATGGAAAAGTGTTGTCGTTGTTACGAATGAGTTCGCGCGCTGTCGGGATGATAGCGACACCTCCGCCTTGCGCTTGCATCAAAGATAGCAGGTGTTGACGACGGGCAGAAAAATGGAGGTGTTTAGCCTGACTCATGGCTATCCTTTAACGAAATTCAGTGGTGCATTGAGCGCATTCAATTGCTCGGGTGTGCCGAGATTATGCCACTCTCCACGATACAGTTCGCCACCGATTCGGCCCACATCGATAAATTCGCGCATCAGCGGTGCCAGCTTTGCATGGTCGCCAGGACGAATGCTGGAAAACATTTCAGGGCGGTAGACGCCAATATTGGCGAAGGTGTGCCGTGGCGAGCCTTCGTTAGATAAACCCATCAAAGTCAGCGCAAAGTCACCTGTTGGATGAAAACCAGGATTTTTAACCATATACAACCAGGCAATATCGCGTTCCTGGTCAGGCAATGGATTTCCCCACGGGTCATTATCTTCGAGCGTATTTAAACATTCTTTGAAATCAAAATGCGGAATATAAATATCGGCTGACACCACAATAAATGGGTCAGAACCGAGTAAGGGCAAGGCTTTAGCAATACCGCCAGCGGTTTCTAGTGCGGTTTCTTCAGCTGAGTAGCTGATCTTTGCACCGAACTGACTACCGTCACCCAGTGTGTCGACGATCATATGTCCAAGATGGGCGTGGTTAATCACGATCTCGGTGATACCTGCTTTCACTAAATTCAAAATATGCCAGACAATCAATGGTCGTCCACGCACTTTCAATAAAGGTTTTGGGCAAGTGTCGGTCAATGGTCTCATGCGTTCACCGCGACCTGCCGCAAGTAACATTGCTTTCATATTACAAACCTCAGAACGTGTAGCCAACTTGGGGGGCAGTATTTTCCAGCTCGTCGAGCAGGCGTAACAGCGGCACTAACTCTTTGTAACGATGGCAAGTTTTGCGCACGTATTCCATAACTGTTGGAATATCTGCGAGGAAATTGTCTTTACCATCGCGGTGCGACAACCGGGTAAAAATACCTAAAATTTTGAGGTGGCGTTGTAAGCCCATCCATTCAAAATCACGGTAAAAACTATCAATGTCCGGTGCGACCGGCAAGCCAGCACGTTTCGCTTTTTCCCAGTAGCGTATCGCCCAGTCCAGCACCATTTCTTCGTCCCACTGGACATAAGCATCGCGTAACAACGACACCAGATCATAGGTGATAGGGCCGTAGACGGCATCCTGAAAATCAATAATGCCAGGATTTCCTTTGTCCATCCACATCAAATTGCGGGAGTGGAAGTCACGGTGTACGTACACTTGTGGTTGCGCTAGTGCGCTTGCCAGCAAATGGTCAAAAACTTTATCTAAAGTAGCGGTTTGCTTTTCATTGAGCGTCACGCCTAAATGCTTATTCACATACCATTCAGTGAATATATTCAATTCACGTAACAAGAACGCGCGGTCATATTCTGGCAGCACATCAGGCTGGCTTTGTGCTTGCATCAATACCAGAGCATCAATCGCGTCAAGGTAAAGTTTGTGTGCAGTGTCATGGTTTAACACATGGGCATAGGTATGCAAACCCAGATCGGTGACCAGTAAAAAACCTGCTTCCAGATTTTGTTCTAATACTTCCGGCACAGTGAGGTTAATACTTTTCAATAAATTCGCCATTTTGATGAACGCGGCAGAATTCTCAGTCACTGGCGGCGCATCCATGGCGATCAGACTGCGACCATCGTTCGTATCGATGCGGTAAAACTGGCGGAAACTGGCATCGGCGGACGCCGGACGCAGACTGTCGAGTTGCAGCGCGTGGTCAGAAAGGCCACCTAACCATTCTTTCAGAGCGGCACGGCGTTGTTCTTTTATCTCAGAAACGGCTGAGTTTGCAGGCGTGTTATCAGTAGATGGCATGGTAAATTTGATAATAGATTGAGTTTGTGCACACACTTCAGGTAGATTTAGCGGCATTTCACCTATAATAGGCGACTAATTTCTGGCGGATTGTCTGAATGATACCGTCCAATATGCTTGCCAAAACGCTCACTGACTACTGAATACATGCGCAGGAAACCCGTATTATCTCACTCACCGCTCTTGTTTCCTACTATCACCGCGATTGTCGTCTCGGTGCTGGTACCTGCTTTCTTTGCAAAGGCGCAGGCACAGACGATAAAAGAGTCGGAAGCAATCGCATCTCCGTTGAGCTCTGAAAACATGAGCACCTCAGATCAAGTACAAAAAACTGATCAGGCACAGGAGAATGATCCCTTTAGTTTTGAAGAGGATACAGCCTCGCGCCAAAAGAGTAAGCGAGACAAAAAGGAAGATCGAGATAAGCAAAAGCAAAAGCAGCGAGATGCGGATAAAGTTGCTCCCACAGTCGTTCAGTCCGAAAAAATGTATGGCCGTCCGGATAGGGACGCTCATTTTGAAGAAAATGTTGAGATCGTCAAGGGCAGCACTACCTTAACTGCGGATAAAGCAACCTATTTGTATCTTGAAGATGAGGTTGAAGCTGAAGGTAATGTGCGCATCCGTAAACAAGGCGATTGCTTCAACAGTGATACTGCACAGCTGCGTTTGGATTCGGGCATTGGTAATGTAAGTCGTGCTGACTATCATTTACTGGAATCGAACGCTCAGGGTAAAGCAGCAAAGATTGATTTTCTGGATACGGAACGTTCTATCGTTCATCAGGGAACTTATAGTACTTGCAACGGTGTTGATCCCGATTGGTATTTGCGTGCCGATACATTAAATCTGGATAGTGGGCTCGATACCGGGGTTGCAGGTAAGTCTGTACTGTATTTTATGGGAACGCCTATCCTGGCTTCACCAACACTGACTTTTCCTTTGTCTGGGGCTCGTCATTCCGGCTTTTTACCGCCGACAATTGGCGCGTCAACGGTAGGTGGCGCTGAATTTGGTTTGCCTTATTATTACAATATTGCACCAAACCGTGATTTAACTTTATATCCTAAAATCATTTCTCGCCGAGGCCTGCAATTAGGCGCCGACATGCGCTATCTGGGTGATACTTATCGCGGTGAAACTTCACTTGAAGGTTTGTCAGCGGATAAATTAACGAATAGCAGTCGCTATGCTGTGGCTTCGACGCATCAGCAATTGTTGACTCCAGCCTTGAATTTAACTTGGGACATTAATGTCGCATCTGATGATAACTACGCCTCAGACTTTTCGAATTCAATCACTAAAACCTCGCAGCGCCTATTACCTCGCAATATTAATGCATCTTATTCTGGTTCGTTCTGGAGTCTGAATGTCCTGGCAAGTAACTACCAGGTATTACAAGATCCAAACGATCCAATAGGTCGCCCATACGACCGGTTGCCGCAAATCCAGTTTCATGCGGGACAATACGATGTAAAAGGTTTCGATTGGTCGTTTGATGCAACCCTAACTCGTTTTTGGCACCCGACTTTGGAGCGAGGAAATCGCCTGGTGATCAATCCCCAGGTGTCTTTGCCGATTGTTGAGCCTGGTTATTTTGTGATTCCCAAATTGATGTTGCATGCGAATGCTTATCAGCTTACGAATCGGGATCCTGGTGACCCAACTAGTTTGCATAAAGTTGTTCCTACATTTTCTATGGATAGCGGCTTAGTGTTCGAGCGTCCGAGTACCTTATTTGGGCGCGATATCATACAAACCCTCGAGCCACGTTTATTCTATGTACGTACGCCATTTGTAGATCAGTCAACCCTGCCAAATTTTGATACTGCGGATGCTGATTTCAATTTTGCGCAGATATTTAGTGAGAATCGTTTTAGTGGTCAGGATTTGGTCGGAGATTCAAATCAAATCACTGCGGCATTGATTTCCCGATATATTGAGATGGATGGTCAAGAGCGTTTGAGGCTTGCAATTGGGCAACGTTTTTATTTCAATACACAGAAAGTGCTCATCGACGACACGATAACCCCAAGTCGTTCGGATTTGTTACTGGCTGCGACAGGGCAAGTTACGCGTAGTTTTGGTATGGATATGGCGCTGCAAGTCAGTCAGAGCACGCATCAATCGGTGAGGTCAACATATGGCATTCGTTGGCAACCCGAGCCGAAAAAAGTATTGAATTTGGCCTATCGTACGCAACGCGATACGCTTGAAGAAGTTGACATATCAGGGCAATGGCCAATGAGTAGACGTTGGTATGCGGTTGGCCGTACCAACTATTCGTTGATGGATAGGAAAGTAGTTGATGGATTGGTTGGTGTCGAATATAAGGCAGATTGTTGGGCATTGCGCTTCGTTGCACAGCGATTTGCTCTTACTAGCCTGAATAATAATACCGGTTTTTCAATTCAGCTTGAACTTGGTGGATTAGGAAGACTTGGGGTTGGGAATGATCCTATAGAAGCATTAAAACGTAACATTTCCGGTTATCAGCCGATTACTGAACGTTAATACGCGATGTGATCAGCCCAACAGAGTTTTCGTGAGGTGAGTTAGTGACTTGTTGAATAGCGATGCGCAAGCATGGTTGTTTGTGAAAACACCGCTAACGTGTATATTGCAACTTTTATGCCGCTTAAGCAGTCAATACTGCGGCTTTGCTCAAACAGTTTTTTAGATCATTATGCGACATTTATTGCACATGAAACAACGTACTCTTTTCTCTGTAGCGGCACTTTCTATAAGTTTGCTGGCGACACAATCCAGTTTTGCACAACAGGCTTCTGGCAACACGAGCGCATCGGCAAAATCACAAGCGGTCAATAGTATTGTGGTGGTCGTCAATGACGAAGTGATCACCAAGCAAGAATTAAATGAAAAACTGATTACCGTTGAACGTCGTTTGAAGGCGCAGGGTACGGCCTTGCCAGATCGTGCAGATTTACAAAAGCAATTGTTGGAACGCATGATCATTGACCGTGCACAATTACAGTTGGCAAAAGAAAACGGTATGCGCGTTGATGATGTGATGCTCGATCGTTCAATGCAGCGCATGGCCGAACAAAATAAAATGAACATGCAAGAATTTCGTAATCAAATTGAACGTGAAGGTACGTCCTACGCTCGCTTTCGCGAGGAGATTCGTGATGACATCATGATGCAGCGTGTACGTGATCGCGAGGTTGATAGCAAGATTCTGATTACCGAAAGCGAAGTCGATAATTTCCTGGCGGCCGAAGCGAATGCAAAAGCTGGAAAACAAGAGTTGAATCTTGCACATATTTTGATCCGTATTCCGGAAAACGCGAACGCTGATCAGATCGCCTTGCGCCGTAATCGTGCTGAAGAAGTGCTGCAAAAATTACGTGCAGGCGGTGATTTCGCCAAGCTGGCAGTGACTTATTCTGACAGCGCTGAAGCGCTCAAAGGTGGCGACTTGGGCTGGCGTGAACAGGATCGTTTGCCCCAATTATTTCTTGATGCTGTCAGCAAAATAAAGGCAGGAGAATTTACCGACATTATTCGCAGTCCGAATGGCTTTCATATTGTTAAATTGAATGGACAACGGGCATCTAACGATGTGAAGGCCGAGGCTGCCGTGGTTCAACAATCACATGTACGTCATATTTTGATGAAGCCAAATCAGATTATTTCTGAAGCAGAAGTTCTGCAAAAAATGCAGGATATGAAAAAGAAAATCGACAGCAAAGAAGCGACATTTGAAGACCTCGCAAAAGCGAATTCCGCTGATGGCTCCGCTGCTAAAGGTGGCGACTTAGGATGGATTTTCCCTGGCGATACCGTGCCTGAATTTGAACAAGCGATGAATAAGTTGGCGATCAATGAAGTAAGTGCGCCTGTAAAGTCGCCATTTGGCTACCACCTGATCCAGGTTTTAGAGCGCAAATCGGAAGATCAAACCAATGACCGTCAACGGATGGCTGCGCGCAATGCTCTGCGTGAACGCAAGTCAGACGAAGCATATCAAGACTGGTTGCGTGAATTGCGTGATCGTACTTACGTTGAATTCCGTACGGAAGATAAATAATGCCTGAATCGAGATTACCGGCCATTGCACTGACGGTAGGTGAGCCGGCAGGAATAGGGCCGGAAATCTCGATTCGTGCCGCTTGGTCTTTACGGCATGAAATCAGACCCGTGTTGATTGGTGATGCTGCCTATCTGGCAATGTTGGCCAATGAAATAGATCCGGCAATACAATTGATGGGCGTTTCTCTGGAAGCACTCAGAAATTACGGTTTATCAGCTACCGGAATTGATCGCATTACGGTCATAGATTGCCCACTCACTGCCCATGTGGTAGCCGGTCAACTCGACCCTCGTAATGGCAGAGCCGTTTTGCATACGCTGGATGTCGCAATAGAAAGTGTTCAACGAGGCTGGTGCGATGCCATCGTTACTGCACCATTGCAAAAAAGTACGATTAACGATGCTGGTGTGAGGTTCAGTGGGCATACTGAATATCTGGCAGAAAAGACGCAGACACCGCAAGTGGTCATGATGCTCGCCTGCGAAGCAAATGATCACCTGAAACAACCTTTGCGGGTTGCATTGGCTACCACACATTTAGCGTTAAAAGATGTACCAGCGGCGATCCGTTTCGATGATTTGTTGTGCACGCTGCAAATCATTGACACTGATTTGCGATACAAAATGGGAATTTCCCACCCCCGCATTTTAGTGACCGGACTCAACCCGCATGCGGGAGAAAACGGCTATCTGGGGCGAGAAGAAATTGATGTGATCACTCCTGTCATTGAACATGCAAAAAGCCTTGGTATAGAAGCAAGCGGCCCCTACCCAGCTGACACTTTGTTTCAGCCTAAATATCTGGAACATGCTGATTGTGTACTGGCGATGTATCACGATCAGGGTTTGAGCGTGCTTAAACATGCGAGTTTTGGATTGGGCGTCAATATCACTTTAGGTTTGCCGCTGATACGTACCTCGGTTGATCACGGAACAGCTTTAGATCTAGCGGCGCAAGGTCTTGGACATGCTGATATCAGTAGTATGCTGGTGGCAATTCGCGTTGCCGCTGAAATGGCAAAAAATAAGAAATAATCATGAAACATATTCCACGTAAACGTTTCGGCCAGAATTTTCTGACCGATCAATTGGTGTTGAGTCAAATCATTCGCGCCATCAACCCACGCGCTGGCGATACTATGGTCGAAATTGGCCCTGGCCTCGCTGCGATGACTAGCCTGCTTCTGGAAGGCGTACCACAGATGCATGTAGTGGAACTGGATCGCGATCTGGTCACGCGTCTGAAAAAGAGTTTTCCGGCAGACAAACTTATCATCCATGAAGGCGATGCGTTGAAATTTGATTTCAATACGATCCCAGTACCTGAAGGTAAAAAACTGCGTGTTGTTGGCAACTTACCGTATAACATTTCTAGCCCACTGTTATTTCATCTCGCCGAGATTGCCAATCAGGTCGAAGATCAACACTTCATGCTGCAAAAAGAAGTCGTTGAGCGCATGGTGGCGCCGCCAGGTAGCAAAACTTATGGCCGTTTATCTGTCATGTTGCAATGGCGTTATGAGATGGATTTATTGTTTGTCGTACCGCCTGAATCCTTTGATCCGCCGCCAAAAGTCGATTCTGCGATCGTACGCATGATCCCGAAAAAAGAAACCTTGCCGTGTGATCAAAAGAGTTTAGAAGCTGTCGTAACGAAGGCGTTTTCACAACGCCGTAAAGTGGTACGTAATTGTGTGGCAGGCATGTTTACTGAACAGCAGCTCATCGATGCAAGTGTTGATCCGCAAGCACGTCCAGAAACCATTCCGCTCGAACAATACGTTAATCTCGCACGTATTCTTCACACCGCGGCATAATTGAAGCAGCACTTTTTGATTCTACTATTTACGCTGATTTTCACACTATGAATATTACGCTGACCCCGGAATGGCAATCCTTGTTGCAACACCAGACTCGTCTGGAGCAAAAACACTTACGCGATTTATTTGCAGAAGATCCGCAACGTTTTAAACGCTTTTCAGCTGAGTTGGATGGTTTGCTCATTGATTATTCCAAGCAAAGAATAGATCAACCAGCTTTAGACGGCTTACTTGCATTGGCACGATTGTCAAATGTCGAAGCCTGGCGTGATCGCATGTTTTCCGGTGAAAAAATCAACATCAGCGAAGACCGCGCAGTATTGCACACTGCCTTGCGTAATATGGACTTTAAGCCATTTCCCAACGCCGAACATGACGTGATGCCGCAAGTGCGCGCCGTGCGTAAGCAAATGCGTGATATCGTTGAGCGCGTACGTAGCGGTTTGTGGCGCGGCTTCAAAGGTGACGCGATTCAAAATATCGTCAATATCGGTATTGGTGGTTCTGACCTCGGCCCGAAATTGGCAACGCGCGCTTTGTCAGCGATGCAGCACCCGAATCTGAATTTTTATTATGTCTCGAATTTGGATAGTGCACATCTTGCGCCCTTGTTAGAAGAGCTTGACCCGCGCACGACCCTATTTATCGTTGCATCTAAGACCTTTACTACTCAAGAAACCAGCATTAATGCGCACACAGCGCGTACCTGGTTGATGGCAGCCGCGATGGAAGAATGGGCAATCGGCAAACACTTTATTGCGGTCACTTCCAGTCCCGATAAAGCTCGTGAATTCGGTATTCCTGACACGAATATTCTGACCATCTGGGACTGGGTTGGTGGCCGTTATTCTTTGTGGTCGGCGGTTGGTTTGTCCGTTGCCTTAGCAATAGGAATGAGTGGTTTTGAGCGCATGTTGCAAGGCGCAGAAACCATGGACAAGCACTTTTGTGCGACGCCGCTCGAACATAATCTACCTGTATTAATGGCGTTGATCTCGGTTTGGAACACTAATTTCCTGGGGGCGGAAACGACGGCGATTTTGCCGTATAACGAATCTATTCGTCACTTGCCTGCATTTTTGCAGCAACTGGAAATGGAGTCTAACGGTAAAACAGTAGGCCGCAATGGTGAGCCTTTGACTTGTCGCGCCAATCCTATCGTTTGGGGTGAAATTGGCGTCAACGGCCAGCATGCCTTCTTCCAATTATTGCATCAAGGCGGCTGGTTGATTCCATGTGATTTCGTGGTCGCTGCATCCAGTGATCATCCATTACCAGGTCATCAGGCACCTTTGCTTGCGAACTGTCTGGCGCAAAGTGCCGCTTTAGCGTTTGGTAAAACAGAAGCACAAGCGCGTGAAGAACTGACCAATGCGGGTTTAAACGAAGCCCAAATTGCTACCCTGTTGCCGCATAAGGTTTTCGCAGGTAATCAACCATCCACGACGATTTTGATGCCAGCTCTTGACCCATTTCAACTTGGCATGTTGCTGACATTGTATGAGCACAAAGTGTTTGTACAAGGCGTTATCTGGGGCATTAACTCATTTGATCAATGGGGGGTGGAACTTGGCAAACAATTGGCAAACCGCCTGTTACCAGCAATTCTCGGTAACCAGGATTACGACGCCCAACTTGATACTTCTACCAGTGGCTTGATTGCTTATTTCCGCCGCCACGGTCACGTGTGATCTACCATATTGAGGATAACTTGAAACGTCCAAGTTATCCTCACTGCATTATTTTATTTTACCCATTAGTTTTTCTTTGTCGGTTCACGGGTATGGGCTGATTTTTTAAGCGCTTCCATAAATGTAAAATATCGTGTCTCATCATTTATCCATGTAAGGCGCGGATTGTCCTGGAGTATTATTGCCTTCCATCATTAACTTTTCTCCAGGCATCAGTTTTATTATGTGGACAATGATTTTTTCTTGCTTGGCGTTGCTATTTATTTTGAGTTTGGTTTTTTTGATGAAAGTCATGAACACAAGTGCCCGTGAGTCCGATAACAGTGCAGACACCAAAAAACTACCACTTAAAATTGATCGTTGATCTATTTTAAGTGGTACTGAGCGTTAAACACTTGTTTGCTTTTATGTATACCTTGCACCGGTTATTGATTGCAATTTTGTCCGGTGCAAATATCTTATATATCCTGTTAGAGCGTAACGTCTGAACTTCGTTGTATCAATTCGATTTTATAACCATCGGGATCCTGCACAAAAGCGATGATGGTTTTTCCGCCTTTCACTGGACCAGCTTCGCGCGTCACGTTGCCACCACGTTCCTTGACTGCAGTACACGCTGCCTCTGCATCAGGTACTGCAATCGCAATGTGACCGTAGGCCGTACCCATATCGTATTGCTCTACGCCATAGTTGTAGGTCAGTTCCAATTCTGCGTGTTCAGGGTTGCTGCCATAGCCCAAAAAAGCCAGTGTATATTTATATTCTGGATTATCAGATTGGCGCAGCAAATGCATACCCAATACTTTGGTATAGAAATCGATAGAGCGCTGCAGATTACCGACGCGTAGCATGGTGTGTAAAATTCTCATGGTTTTTTCCTTGGTGTTTGGTGTTGTTGCGATCAGGTATTGAGGTTTGCACAATTTTGTATACCACTCGCATTTTTACATATTCTGGAAATCTGTGTTTTATTACGGTAGGACGGGGCCGCCCCGCGCTGTGATCGCTGATGATGTGATTGGCGGATTGCACCCGCCTTGAAAATGAATGGATAATTAAAAATTCGGCAAATCCGTCGTCGCATGTTGTCGCAACTGGCGGCGGGCGATGTCGAAATCAGGGAAGATGGATTCTACGGTCGCCCAAAAGCGTGGGCTGTGGTTCATTTCTTTTAAATGTGCCAATTCGTGCGCAATCACATAGTCAATAATCAGCGGTGAAAAATGAATCAGGCGCCAATTTAAACGGATTTTTCCTTGCGAGGTACATGAGCCCCAACGTGTTGTTGCGGCCGATAGCGACACGCTGTGATAGTGTACATTGAGCTTTTCTGCATACCCGGGCAAGCGTTCGTTAAATTCGCGCTTTGCTTGTTGCTGTAACCAATTGCGGATCAAGTCTTTTAATTGTTGTTCGCTGGCATCCACTGGCAGACGCACGTGTAGTTCATTTGTCTCTGAATCAAAATGGGCACCGGTGTTGAGAACGTTCAAAACGCGGACAACAATCTCATTGCCCAGATAAGCCAACTTCGCTCCATCACCCCATACCATGACTGGTTCGCGCTTACCCAAAGTACGTTCGTGTCGCTCGCTGAGTTTGCGTAAAATCCAGTTTTGCTTTTCATGAATAGCGGACTCGATGGCGGGAATGGTAACCCAGCGAGGGGCTGTAATGCGTAAGCCTTCATCATTGATTAAGAAGCCAATGCTACGGCGCTTGGATCGTTGTAGATTATATTCAAGCACTGTGCCATTAATGAGAATACGGCGATGATTGCCAGCGTTAGTCTTATCCTGCGGAGGTGCTAATGGTAGCGATGGCCGTGACGAATGTTGGTCATCATTTTTGCTTGTCGGGGGTGCTATTGGTTTTGGCGTTGGTGATGGTAATTCAGGCGCTTCTGGCTTGGCTTTACGGCGTTCCGGTAATAAAAAATCGCTGAATAAATCCAGTTGTAATGCGAGTTGTATGGCTTTTACGATGGATGGCATACGCAGTTCAATTCAGACTGACAATCAGGATTTTTATCGTGGACGTGGACGGAATTTTTATAGGGAGATTTTAAATTCAGCTATGCATACTGTATCTCAAGTCAGAGAATGCTGCACGAGGATGAACGATGTCGCTTGGGGATGCGTATAGATTTTTTTGATAACGAAGAAACTTGCGAAAATTAAACCTGAAGCTCAAAAACGGGGCGGCAATAGTTTAATTTTCGCTCTGAAAGTATTATTAATAAAGGCTTACTTTATTTTTCTGAGCCGTCAGCATTATAGGCATGTGGAGAAATCACACGCATTTCGGCTTCTATCCATGCCTCGACTTTTTGCATTAAATCGAAAGGATTTTCGCCTTCTGATGAAATAGGCTTCCCGACGGAAATAGTAACGGTTCCTGGACGTTTGATAAAAGAATTTTTCGGCCAGCATTCACCGGAGTTTAAAGCGATGGGAACAACTTGTGTGTTTGTTTCTACAGCCAGTCTGGCGCCACCACCTTTATAGCTGCCTTTTTTACCAACCGCAATGCGAGTGCCTTCAGGAAACATGATGATCCATTGTCCGTCCGCAAGGCGCTTTTTACCGTGAACAACGACTTGTGCAAACGCATCTTTACCTTTGCTGCGATCAATCGGGATCATGCGCAGCAAAGAAATTGCCCAGCCAAAAAAGGGAATGTAGGTGATTTCTTTTTTAAATACAAACACCAGAGGGCGAGGTGTCGCCATCAATAAAAAAATGGTTTCCCACGCAGATTGGTGCTTGGACAAAATGATCGCTGGCGCATCAGGAAAATTTTCAAAACCTTTAAATTGGTAATGAATGCCACACACGACTTTTGCAGCCCAGATGATAAAGACATTCCAGCGTGCCGTGATGTAATAGCGTTGGTTATACGGCAGAAATGCAAACAGCATGCTGATCGGCGCCCAAACGACGGTGGCAACGATCATCAGCAGTAAAAAGATGAAAGAACGAATAAACGGTATTACATTACGCATGAAGTCTCCAGGTCAGAAATGATTGCTATCTATCTTATTTTTATTTTAGTTTATAGCATTAAACGGCAAAATTAAGTTCGGCTTGCAGGGAATTGCTCAGCAATTGATCTACCATCGCTTCCAGATTCGGATAAATCTGTGTTCCGGGCGGTAAGCCGCCTTTCTCTTGCGTCTTAATACCTTTACCAGTCAATACCAGATGCGGTACGCAACCCATCATGAAACCAGATTGCAAATCACGTAATGAGTCACCCACGCTATGTATGCCTTTGAGGTTGATATCATAGCGGCGACTGATCTCATGCAACATTCCAGGTTTAGGCTTGCGGCAGTCACAATTGTCATCGGCAGTATGCGGGCAGAAAAATACGGCATCGATGGTGGCACCAACTTGTTGTGCTGCCGTGTGCATTTTTTGATGAATCGCATTTAAGGTGGCCATATCAAATAACTTACGACCAATGCCAGATTGATTCGTCGCGACCACCACAGTATAGCCCGCCTGGTTCAGGCGGGCGATGGCTTGTAATGAGCCAGGAATGGGAATCCACTCAGTAGGTGATTTGATGAACGCATCCGAATCCTGATTGATGACGCCATCACGATCAAGAATAATGAGTTTCATGCCATGTCCTTTCTCAGCCATCATCACGTTATGCCGCGAGTTTAGAAATGTCAGCGACTTGATTGAGCATCACGTGCAAACTTGCCAGCAATGCCAGGCGGTTATGACGTAAAGCCAGATCGTCGGCATTGACCATCACATCGTTAAAGAAGTTATCTACTTCAGTACGTAAGGCTGCCAGCGTTTTTAACGCTCCGGTAAAGTCACCGCTACTAAATGCAGCATCCACTTGCGGTTTAACATTCGCCATTGCGTTGGCAAGTGCTTGTTCTGGTGCCTCAACTAACAATGCCGGGCTAACGCTGGTTGGAACACTGTCTGCTTTCTTCAGAATGTTAGTGATGCGCTTGTTCGCCGCAGCCAGAGAGACAGATTCTGGCAAGGCGGCGAAGGCTTGCACTGCTTGCAAGCGTTCAACGATATTGTCCAGCGTGTCCGGATTTTGTGCGACCACGGCTTCTACTTCGTTCTGTGCAAAACCACGTTCACGCAATTGTCCGCGTAGACGATCAAACAAGAAAGTGAGTACGTCCGCAGATGGATCTTTGAAATTCGCATTGCCAGCAAACAGGGCAACTGCATTAGCCAACAAACCCGACAGAGATAGTGGCAAACGCTTTTCTACCAACATACGCAAAATGCCGAGTGCATGGCGACGCAAGGCGAACGGATCGCGATCACCAGTTGGTTGCAAACCGATGCCCCAGATACCGACCAGCGTTTCTAATTTATCAGCCAGTGCAACGGCCGTACCGGTCATGGTTGAAGGTAATGCATCACCCGCAAAACGTGGTTGGTAATGTTCTGACGCTGCAGCTGCGACATCCGCGTGTTCGCCGTCATGTTGCGCGTAGTAAGTGCCCATGATGCCTTGCAGCTCCGGGAATTCGCCGACCATGTCGGTCAGCAAGTCTGTCTTCGCCAGCAAGGCTGCGCGTTCAGCTAATGCGATATCTGCGTGCAAGTTGGCAGCAATTTTACCGGCCAATGTCTTTACGCGTTCGGTACGTTCAGCCTGACTGCCAAGTTTATTGTGATAAACGACATTAGCTAACATTGGTAAGCGTGATTCCAGTGTTTTTTTCTTGTCTTGCTCAAAGAAAAATTTTGCATCCGACAGACGTGGACGAACGACGCGTTCATTGCCTTGAATGATGTGTTGCGGATCGCTGGTTTCCAGATTCGAGACGATTAAGAAACGTGAACGCAGTTTGCCATTGGCATCGGTCAGCGCAAAATATTTCTGATTGGTCTGCATCGTCAGGATCAGGCATTCCTGCGGCACCGCCAAAAATTCTTGTTCAAAATGGCATTCGTAAACCACTGGCCATTCGACCAAGGCAGTCACTTCATCCAGCAAAGATTCTGGCATCAATACCAAATCAGCACCCGCTTTTTGCAACAAGGCAGTGCGGATTTGTTCTTTACGTTCTGTCACGCTGGCAACCACTTTGCCTTCCGTTTTTAAGGCGCTTGCATAATCATCTGCGTGAGCAATGCTGACCTTGCCAGCGGATAAAAAGCGATGACCCTGGGTAACGCGATCACTGTGTAAGCCAAGCAAAGATAGCGGCACGATATCGTTACCATGTAAAGCGATGACGCTATGCACAGGGCGAACGAAGTGTACGGTCTCGCCATCAGGACGTTGATAGCTCATGACCTTCGGAATTGGTAATTTGCTGATCGATTCTTCTACTGCCGCTTGCAAAGCAGGTGCTAAGGCAGAACCTGGTGCTGTGTGGTTGTAGAAGAAGCTTTCTGCTTTGCCATCAATCGCGCGTTCCAGATCGCTGATTTGTAAATGAGGGAAACCCATCGCCGCCAATTTTTTGCTCAATGGCGCCGTTGCGTTGCCATCGGCATCCATGGCCACGCTGACTGGCAATACTTTGTCGCGCATCAGCTTATCTGGTGATGTGGCGCGTACTTTACTGATGCTCACTGCCAGACGACGTGGTGAAGCATAACTCGTGGCTACCGATTCAGCATCTAAGAAATCACGTGATTTCAAACCGGCGACAATGCCAGCAGCAAAGGCTTCGCCTAATTTTGCCAGTGCTTTTGGTGGTAGCTCTTCGGTAAATAATTCAACTAATAAGGTGTGATTCATTTTTAAAATCCAGTCAATTCTGTCAATGTTCGCTTAAGCGGCTTCAGTTGGTGAAGGCGCTGAAGGGGCAGGGGCTGGTTTATGTTTGTCATCCGCTGCACACATAGGGAAACCCAATGCTTCGCGCGACGCGTAATAAGCCGCAGCAACAGCACGCGACAGATTGCGAATACGGCCGATATAGGCCGCGCGTTCGGTGACGGAAATCGCGCCACGGGCATCGAGCAAGTTAAATGTGTGCGCCGCTTTTAAAATCATTTCGTACGCAGGTAATGCCAGCGATTTTTCTGTGACATCAAGCAAGCGTTTCGCTTCTGATTCGTAATTGCTAAACAGTGAAAACAAGAAGTCAGTATTTGAATACTCAAAACTGAAGGTTGATTGTTCAACTTCGTTTTGGTGGAACACGTCGCCATAGGTCAGACGCACGGTTTTGCCATTTTCTTCGCGTTCAGTCCATACCAGATTGTAGATATTGTCGACGCCTTGCAAATACATCGCCAGACGTTCCAGACCGTAGGTGATCTCACCAAGGATAGGTTTGCAATCGAGACCGCCCACTTGTTGGAAATACGTGAACTGTGTCACTTCCATACCATTGAGCCAGACCTCCCAGCCCAGCCCCCAAGCGCCAAGCGTAGGGTTTTCCCAGTCATCTTCCACAAAGCGAATATCGTTTTGTTGCAAATCCAGACCAAGTGCTTTGAGTGAGCCGAGGTACAAGTCCAGAATGTTTTCTGGCGCTGGTTTCAGTACGACTTGGTATTGATAGTAATGCTGCAAACGATTCGGGTTTTCGCCATAACGTCCGTCTTTTGGGCGGCGAGAAGGTTGTACATAGGCTGCACGCCAAGGCTCTGGGCCAATTGCGCGTAAGAAAGTGCCAGTGTGCGACGTGCCAGCACCCACTTCCATATCATAAGGTTGTAACAAAGCACAACCTTGTTTGTCCCAGTAATCTTGTAATGTCAGAATGATTTGTTGAAATGTAAGCATCGTGCTATCTACCTTTATCGCGTCCAACGGAGGGCGAGGAATATTGTTTGCCAAACCTACGATTTTAACCTAGAAATGCTGCTGATCAGACATGAAAGCAGATAGAAATACCGTCAGAATGCCTGCATAGCGAAGGTATTTGCTGCAATGCGCAACATCTTTGTTTGTCATTTTGCTATTTTGGTCTGATGTTTCTATTGCGTTAATATTTTATACAAGGTATAAAAATCGCCTCAGAAGTTAATCGCAATCTTAGACAAGAGGAGAGGCGCAGCAGATGAGTACAAGCATGCCGGTAGATTCTTTGGATGCCGAATCACAAAAAATGGAGCAATGGTACCGCTTGCTTGGCGAACTGACCCATTGCCTTTGGTATCCAATCGATTTGCCTGGAATGCTACAAGGCTTTTGCCGCATCTTGGTTGAACGTGCCGGTTATTCCAGCGTCGAAATTGTTTTTGAATCCGGCGATCAAGCCGATTCTTATCATGCAAGTAATGGGCGAGGCGGTGATGCTAACTTGGAGTATTTGAGTTTGAGTCTGCATCTTCATCAGGATAACCCGCAAGCGGCCTATGCCAGGCTCTTATTGAGCGCGGACTTTGATCTGGAAGAAGGTAGCGAATCACGTTTGATCCTTGACCGTTTTGTGAAAGAATTAAGCGAAGCGATCATCGCCCTTCTGACCACACACGAACACCATAATTTGCAAGACAATCTGGAGCTATTGGCTTTACTTGTGAAGCAAAGCCCATTCTCCATTTTGATTACGAATGCAGTTGGCGAGCTTGAATATTGTAACGCCAGCTTTATCCGCCACTCAGGGTTTGAACTGGGGGAATTGGCGGGACACTGCGTGCTTTGGAATAGCGGTGATGCGCGCTTAGATGCCGAGCATATGGCGGCGTTTATTGCTTTGCAACCTGGCGAGCATTGGCACGGGGAGGTACTGAGTATCAGCAAAGATGGGCGTCACTATTGGGAACGCCAGGTCGTCAGCCCCTTAAGCGACGATCAGGGCAAAGTCACGCATCTGATTGCAGTGCGCCAGGACATTACGGGCAGGCAAGATCAGCTCAAAGATGTAGAGCAGGCCTTACTGTTACGCGAGCAGGCCTTGGTATCAAGCAGCAATGGCATCATGATTACCCGCAGTGATGAAACTGATCATTCGATTGTGTACGTCAACCCTGCATTTGAACGTATCACAGGTTATAGGGCTCAAGAAGTCATCGGCCTGGAAGGACGTTTTCTGGTGCGTGACGATCTTGCGCAGCCTGATCTCGAAGAGATACGTTCTGCCTTGCGTGAGAAGCGAGAGGGGCGGGCACTTCTGCGCAATTACCGCAAAGACGGAACACAATTTTGGAACGAGTTACACATCTCACCCGTTAAGGATGCGTGCGGCGCAGTCACGACCCATTTCGTCAGTGTGATTAACGATGTCAGTGAACGCGTCAATTACCAAAAAGAACTCGAATATCAGGCCACCCATGACAGTCTTACCGGTCTGGCTAACCGCAATCTTTTGAATGACAGAATTACCCAGGCAATTGCCTGGGCTAAACGGCAGGAATTGCATGTAGGTTTGATGCTGCTCGACCTGGATCATTTTAAGTTGATCAATGATGCTTCCGGTCACGGTGCAGGTGATGAGATGCTAAAGCAAGTAGCACAGCGTCTGAACCAATGCGTCAGGGACACGGATACCGTGGCTCGACTAGGCGGTGATGAGTTTGTGATTGTACTGACCGATTTGCAGGAAAGTGGTGATGTCGATCTGATCGCGGAAAAAATTCTGAAATCTCTTTCGCGTCCGATTTTGATTAATGGACATGATGTGGTTGTTACCGCAAGTATCGGTGTTTCCGTCTACCCACGCGATGGTGATCACGGCGAAATTCTTTTGCGTAACGCTGATATTGCGATGTACCGTGTGAAAGAGCATGGCCGCAACAGTGTGCGCCAATTTATTCCGGAAATGGGACTCACCGCGATAAGCCGTCTGAATATGGAAAGCGCGATGCGACGCGGGCTGGAGCGTGGTGAATTTGCTTTGCATTATCAACCCAAAATTGATTTGCTGACACAGAAGGTAATTGGTGCTGAGGCTTTGGTACGTTGGCATCATCCGCAAATTGGCTTGATTCATCCTATAGAATTTATTCCCTTAGCCGAAGAAACCGGATTAATTTTACCGCTGGGTGAATGGGTGCTGGCGCAGGCATGCCGACAACAAGTTTTGTGGCAAAAAAAGGACGGATTTGATTTACACATCGCGATCAATATGTCATCGCGCCAGTTCCGTCAGGAAGACCTGGCAGAGCGCGTCGCCATGATCATTCAGGAGGCTGGCGCTGATCCGCACAAACTCACCTTAGAATTGACGGAAAGTATGGTGATGCAGGATGTAAATAGCACGCTAGGTGCCTTGCGTTCCCTCAAAAATTTAGGTCTGTCGATTTCATTGGATGACTTTGGAACAGGTTATTCCAGCCTCTCTTACTTGCGTCGGTTCCCGATCGACGAATTAAAAATCGACAAATCGTTTATCAATGATATTCACACTAACCCTGACGATGCCGCCATTGCGAGCGCAATTATTGCAATGGGATTAAGCCTTGGTTTAAAAGTCGTGGCAGAAGGCGTGGAAAAAAATGAACAAATAAAAGCCTTAAAAGAGATGCGGTGCAGCCAGGTGCAAGGATACTTCTTTGCCAAGCCTATGGATACCATCGCTTTTGAACACTATCTGAATGGCAAACAGGCAAAGTCTAAATGAGTAAATTGTCATGGCGTATCGCTCCGGTCAGCGAGTTATCTCAATTGCTGGTTTCTGCTCATCTCGAAAAATCATCTGCGGTTGGAAATTCGACCATATATCATTTTCAACATGAAGGACAAGAAAAAATGGCGGTCGCTCTGGCTGATGGGCAAGCCTTGATGATAGAGTTGCAAAGCCTGGATACGAAGCGAAGGCGCAAGATAGACGGACTGCATGTGCCGAGGGCATCTTCTGGTGAGGAGGATTAACACCAGCAAGTTGCGCTTGGGCCGGTTTCCTGTAAGCTATCTCATCCCCATTTATTTATCCCCACGGATCAATCGAATTCATGAATAGTCTTTTGCTTGCACCAGCAATCATTGAATTCGCCGAAAATCATAGCATGACTGTCGATTTAGAAAACCCACTTCCTTCCCCACTCGCTTCCGCACTTCCATCTTATCCCGGAATTGCTCTGGCAGATATTTGTCTGGTACGAACTGACGACGATGCTGCATACGCTTATGCCCATCTCTCCGCGTTGAAAGTAATTGGCTTTGATACTGAAACTAAACCAGTATTTCAGAAAGGTCAACGTAACGATGGGCCGCATTTAATCCAGCTTGCGAGCGAAACCAAAGCTTTTTTATTTCCGGTCGTGCAACCAATGAATGTTGATGTAGTCAAATCATTGCTTGAGGCACCAAACATCTTAAAGGTGGGCTACGGTTTGAACGACGATGTCAAACAACTGAAAAGTAAGTTAGGCATCATCACTGTGAATGTGCTTGACCTTGCCAAAGTAATGCGCGAGAGCAAGCAGAGGGACATGGGGGCAAAGGCAGCGGTCGCGAAATTTTTTGGGATGCAATTGTCCAAATCAAAAAAAACCTCGACTTCAAATTGGGCCTTAAATCCTCTGAGCGAAAAACAAATTTTGTATGCAGCCAACGATGCACAAGTCGCATTGTTGACCTATCAACGATGGTTGGATTTGAAAAACAATCAGCTGTGATCTTGATAAGAAATTTGATTTTTTCTTGAGATTTTTTGCAGAGTCGCGCAGCGAGTTTAAAAAATTAACCTGTTATCAGAATGGATGAGTTATGTGGATTTTTGAAAAACGTTTAATCGCAGTCAGTTTATTTGGTTTGAGTGCACTAAGTCTGATGTGTGGTAACGCTCATGCAGACGGTATTACAGACTTAAAAGCGGCTTTAGCAAAGTTACAGGGAAATGCAAGCCTCAAAGCAGTATTGGAAGCAAAATCTTGGAATCGTCAGGGTGAAGGTAAGGATGCTGAGGAAATGCAATCTGTCGTCAGTGTCAGCGTCGAAGATAGTGCGCGGGGCATGCAAGTACTATATAGCAAGGATTTGCTCTCCCGATTGCAAGCTGAAGAGCAAGCAAAGCAAAAAGATCCTAAAGCAAAAATGGCCTTGTCAAAAGCTTTGAAAGAATTTAATTCAACAGAACTGCGCCCCTTACTTTCTGCCGCGGCAGGTTTATCTAGTCGTCTTGAAACTGCTATCTTTAAAAGCGAAAAAAACGATACCTTCAATAACAAGCCAGCCCGTTTGTTGAGCTTTGATATTCCAGTCGAACATCTGAGTGAAAAAGACCGTAAGTATATAAAAAAATATGAAAGCAAACTCGATATATGGATAGATAGCGATGGCACGCCATTAGCGAGTCGCAGTAGCGAAGTGGCATCGGGTCGTGCTTTCGTGGTCGTTAGCTTCGACGTGAAAGAAGATGAAAATCTCGTTTATGGTCTGGTTGGTGATCGTTTAGTCGTCTTGAAAAAAGAATGGAAAAATCTGAGTTCCGGCGCCGGTGAACGCAATGAAATTCGCGTCATTAAAACCCTGCAGGTACAAACGTAAGGGGGAGTTTTTAGTCCTTTGATCTCTTTATTTTTCTGATCTTTAATTTAAATATTATTCATGTATCCCAAATCCCCATTTTCCAAGCAAAGGGGGCATGTGTGCCCTTTGTGCGCCAGTGCAGTTTTATTGACAGTTTTGTTAAGTAATGCAGCTTATGCGACACCGTCTGTGATCGATGACACAACAGCCAGTGCGATTTCAGTAAATAAATCTGCTACTCCCCTGGTTGCCGACAAAAAGGTGATTTCGCATCACGCTTACGCCAATTGGCGCAGTATCGCAAACACGGTCTTGAGTCGTGACGGCAACTGGGCAGCGTATGCCATGGTGGCGCAAGAGGCTGATGGTGAGATCATTTTTAAAAATTTGAAAGACGGAAAGGAATGGCGCTTCCCACGTGGCATAGCGCCAGCCTTCAGTGCGGATGGCAAATATGCAGCATTTTCTATCCGGCCAACGCAGGCAGAGCTCGACAAAGCGAAGAAAGAAAAAAAGAAGGGCGAGGATTTGCCTAAGGCTGGTCTTGGCATCGTAGACCTCTCCAATGGAAATATGGAAGCGATCGACACTGTCAAACAGTTCGCATGGCCAGAAGAGGGTGGGAATTTTTTAGTTGCCTTGTTGGAACCAAAAAAAGAAGAAAAAAAAGAAATTGGCTCCAATAAAAAAGCTGACATTGAAGATGCGTATGATGAAGAAGCAGGTGGTTCTGATTCTAAGAAAAAAGCCTTGCCAGCTGAGCTTATTTTTATTGACGTTCAAAAAAATGAGCGAAAGTACTTTGATGGCGTGATGAATTTCACTTGGGCAAAGAACGGAAGCTTTCTCGCTTTTAGTGTGCGGAAGCCATCGAAAGATGTGAATGCCAAGTCTGCGCAAAAAAAAGAAATTTTGCTTGATGGTATACACATTCTTCATCCTAAAAATGCTGAGGCACAGACAATTTTGAGTGGAGCAGGTAGTTATAAGCAACTGAAATTCAATGATGTTGGAACCATGTTGGCGTTCGTCAGCAATCGTGATGAGATCGCAAAAATAAAAGAAAAAAAGTTGCAGAATGAGAAGTTATTGGCTGTCAAAAAAACATCTGAAAAAGTCTCAACTGACGAAAAGAAGAGCGATCAGTCTAAAGAGAAGAATACTGAAAAAGATGCGAATCAAAATCTCGATAAAGAAGCGCCAATTTATCAACTTTTTTCTTGGAGTCCCGGTCAGGATGCGGCACAACTTTTAGTAACAGCAGAGACCAAAGGTATGCCCTTATCATGGGGTGTCAGCGAATTTGGTGAACTGAGTTTTAGTAAAGATGGTCAGCGTTTATTTTTTTCTACCGCTGTTTTGCCTAAACCGGAAAGTAAAGATGACGAGGAATTGGTTAAAGTGGATCTCTGGCACTGGCAAGATCCAGAGCTGCAATCGGTACAAAAAGTAAATGCCGAAAAAGATAAAAATAAGCATTTCAAAGCAGTTATTCATCTTGCCGACCAACGCTTTGTGCAACTGGCGACACCATTGATTCCAAGCATAGCATTCAATGACAATGCAGAATTTGCTTTGGGAACGAGTGACGTGCCATACAAGATGCTGTCTTCCTGGGATGGCAATTTCGAGGACGCCTATGCGATCGATTTGAAAACCGGTGTATCCAGCTTGCTGGCGAAGAAATTGCGTTTTTCTGCCAGCTTGTCGCCGGCCGGTAAATACGTGCTGGCGTTTGATGCTGCGAGCAGTCAATGGTTGGCGTGGAATACATTGGACGCCAAGGCAATCGAGCTTACCAAAAAAATCAAAGTCAATTTCGAAGACCACGAACACGATACACCAGAGCCAAGATCAGCGTACGGTGTTGCTGGCTGGACTAGTAATGATCAAACGGTCGTTATCTATGATCAGTATGATTTGTGGGAAATTAATCCACAAACCCTGGAGCATAAAAATCTGAGCAATGGGTATGGTCGTCGCCATCAACTTGAATTACGTTATGTGCCATTGGGTGAAGATACACTAGAAAAATCAGAGGAAGTCACCCTCAGCGCAGAGCGTAAAGCACTGCCATCTCACAGTTGGGTACTTAGCGCAACGCATGAACAAAACCGTTCAAGCGGATTTTTCCAACAAGATCCGCATGGCGGGACACCACAACAATTGATGCTACAAAATAAAATGCTAGGCTCAGTAATCAAAGCAAAGCAAGCCGACGACATTTTATTTACTCAGCAAAGTTTTACTGAGTTCCCCGATTTGTGGCACAGCAATCTGCAATTTCAACATCCTGAAAAAATCAGTGCGGCCAATCCACAGCAGGTCAAGTACAACTGGGGTACCCAGGAACTGATCGAATACACAACCAAGGATGGAAAGAAACTCAAGGCACTGTTGGCAAAGCCGGAAAATTTTGACCCAGCTAAAAAATACCCTTTGATGGTCTACATCTACGAAAAAATGACTGACAACCTGTATCGCTACGTGCCGCCTGCGCCAAGCCAGAATATCAATGTCACGCGGTATGTCAGTAATGGCTATGTGGTGCTGCGTCCTGACATTATCTATCAGACTGGTCACCCCGGTAAGAGCGCGATGAATGCTGTGATTCCGGCAATCAATAAGGTAGTCGGTCTGGGCTACGTAGATGCGAAGCGTATTGGTATTCAGGGCCATAGCTGGGGCGCCTATCAGATCAACTATATGCTGACCCAGACCAATATGTTCCGTGCAGCTGAGGCGGGTGCTGCTGTTGGAGATATGGTCAGTGGTTATGGAGGTATTCGTTGGGGTAAGGGCGTGTCGCGTGCTTTCCAATATGAAACAGGACAAAGCCGCATCGGTGGAACACCCTGGAGTAAAACCAATGAGTACATAGAGAACTCAGCAATTTTCCACATCGATAAAATTCAGACACCGTATCTGACCAAACACAATGATGGTGATGATGCTGTACCCTGGTATCAGGCGATTGAGTTTTTTACGGCGTTGCGTAGACTCGGTAAAGAAGCGTATTGGTTTAACTACAACGGCGAGAAGCATGGTTTGAAAGACCGTGAAAATATCAAACACTACACAGTTCATCTGGATGAATATTTTGATCACTTCTTACTGAACCAGTCACGGCCAGATTGGATGAATGCGCCAATTCCTTATTTGCAGCGCGGCAAACGCGACGTGAAACCATTGTTCACTCCGGAGGATGTAATGACAGTACCAGTTTCTTCAAGCAAGAAAGAAATGTAGATCGGCGCGTTTTAGACTATTGTTGTATTTCGAAAGAGTAAATATGCTTACGCCGGATGAACAGGCTGAATTTTTGGCCGCGATACAATCAGTACGTCGCGTTGCCGTCCGGCAGTTAGCTGAGAAGCCGTATCCGGCGAACATCATGCGTATTGTGCCGCAAATACAGCACGGCATAGATGACTTATTTGCGCAATCAAATATGGTAGGGAAAGAAATTGCCTGCCGCGCTGGATGTAGTTTTTGTTGCCATGTCAGAGTAGAGGCTAAACAACCTGAAATTGATTATATTGCGCATCAATTGAAGCAATTACCCGTCGCTGAATTGGCTCATATTGTCGAACATATGCGGATTGGCTTGGCTGAGAAGCAAAGATTGGCCGCCACTGAGCCGCTTCAGCGACCACCTTGTGTGCTGTTGGAAAACCAGCAATGCATGATTTATGAGAACCGTCCCGCGGTGTGCAGGAAGGGCCATTCTATCGATGCACAACAATGTGCTGACGGTACACCGACAATCCCGCAACATCTGGATATTATTTTAAAGGCAGAAGCGTTGATGCAGGGCGTAGCAGCAGCCTATGAGGATGCCAAATTACCTTCAATTTCTTTGGACTTTACAAGTGCTTTGTACAAGACACTGAGGTCTTAAACTTGTACGTCTGCATGACAAGATGTTGATTCACAGGAATGAACTTTGATTGAATCAAATTTATGACGAATGAGTGTTGGCCGGGGTGCTGATTAAAATGGGAAAAAAAGAGTGGCGATTTTAAAGTCGCCACTCTTTTTTAGTTTTCTTCTGACCACTGTTGTACGTCAATCACTGGTGTTGAAAGCCAGTCATTTCCTTTTGATCCAGTCACCTTGATATGCTGATGCTGACGCTTGATTAACTGTTGCGTTGCGTCTTGACTCAGCTTTTCAAGCCGCCAGAGCCTTCCAAAATTATCAATCAGCCCTAACCAGCTTTCCATTTCCGGCCCCATGCGAACAAGTTCGCCATGCCAGATTTGTGCTACAGCAGCGGGCTTACTCGCTGCTGCTAAGGGTATTGCTGGCGTCTGGGCGGCGCAGCCAAGCACCACGCCAGACGTGATGATCATACTCAGAATATGGCGCATGGCTACGGTTCTTATTTAATAATTAAAGAGAAGTTAGTTCCTGCAGGTACTAGTACCCCAGTTCTTGTATAGGTGCTTTTGGTAATTGCGTCAGTTTGATAATAATGAGTCGTAGACGTGAACGTGCTGCCTATTGTTGCTGCTTGTCCAGAGCTTATCGTCGACAAATCAATTGCTGACATCGAATAACCACCATCAACTTTAAAAGGGAAACCGTAACCAGTTGGTGCATTGATCCCAGACATTTTTGAAAATACTGAAGCACCAAAACGCGTGAATTCATCTGCAAGACCAATACCGCCATTATTTTTTATCAATGTGTCCAGACAGGTATAGCTGTCATTGGTTGTTACACCATCCGTGCAGCTAGTTATTAATTGCTTATAAATTGATAATCCATAACGACGGCTCAGGAAAGCATCAAAAGAGCCACCAAGTGCATAATTTGCACCAGAAAGGGCAGGCCATTTGATGTAGTTGACACCGCCGCCTGTCCCCAGATAGGAAGGTAATCGGGCTTTTTCTGCAGTGTTATAGCCATTCAGAATTGCCGGTACTACGATATCTTCTGTCATCATGGCTGAGCTTTCTTCCAGCCAGGTTTCATGACTCAAACCTCGCACGATCGCACGTTGGTAAAAATTGGTCATATGCGTGGCTTCGTGCAACAAGGTCGATAGAGCATAGTTGCGATTGTTTTGAATCTGGCTAGCATTAATAAAAAATACTAATGCCTGGTTGGAGCTCGGTGCTACGCTGGTCAATTGATTGTTTAGGCCATAAAAATACCCTGCCCATCCTGTATTTGAAGGCACATTCAAAATCACAATATTGATATCTTGTGGCTGACCGGTCGTGTCTTGAATCAATTGCGACGAATACTGCGTTGGTACCGGACCCCATACGTCACCAAGCAAGCTAGATAGGCGCGAAAAACCAGCGGTGCCACAAACTGTGCTTGCCATCGTTGTGATGTCGTTAGTAGTGACAGTACCTGATGAAGTCGCGTTAGGATCTAACCAAAATACGACGTTGCGCCCACCAGTAACACTACAGACGTTTGCGACGGCAGTTGAATAGGCGATTGGTGTGGAAGGGAAGAGGTCGGTCCAGGATTTAACCGTGCCAACCGTTGGGGTCGGCGTTGGCGCTTGAACTTTTGGATTTGCAAAAACTTTGCTAGGTTTGAATGCTTGCAAAGACTTCAGCACTTGACGATTACGTTCAATCAAGTCAGTGTGATGCGGATCAAAGGTCGTATAAGCTAAATCTTCAGGAGATAAGATTTTATCTTGAGATTTATTTGCAAAAACCGGTGCAGAGCTGACGCCGATGCTTGGTGCAGACGCCGAATTTACTGTTCCGTTACTAAAAACGAGTGTTGCAGTTTTTCCTGCTGAAACACCTGATATCGCAATGTTTATATTTGCTGTTGTGCTACCTGTATTGTTATAACGCCATATGCCTACGCCGCTACCACTATAAGCTGTAGGGCTGTTTGCGCCACAATTTGTGCCAGTACAGTCTACTACGAGAGCACCGTTAGTAGCAGTGACCACGGTTTCGGTAAACGGAGCCGAACTTGAGCTGTTTCCTGCACTATCGGCGATTTTAAGGGTTACATTGTAGCTACCAGTTGCGCTATAAGCGTGAGTAGGGGTTGCGCCAGTGCCAGTACTACCGTCGCCAAAGTTCCATTGATATGTCAGCGGCAATCCCATAGGGTCGCTGGCCGAGCTGCTGAAATTGACAGTCTGGTTGACAACTGCAGTCACAGGATTTGCTTGAATTACTGGTGCTGCAGGTACTGCTGTTAAAACGCTGACTGACACACTAGAATTCGCCGATAAATTAGCCGTATTGCTGACAGCTACCTTAATGTTGTAGTTGCCAGTATTCGCGTAAGTGTGAGAAACGTTTTGTCCAGGTACGGTAGGGGTGCCATCGCCGAAGTCCCATAAGTAACTGAGAGTGAGGCTGGCAGGATCTTTACTTGACGCACTGAATGTCTGTGCATTGTTAGCAAATGCTGTAGCGCCTCCAGTGCCACTTCCGATCGTAATCGTTGGCGCAGAAGGGGCAACATTCGCATTGACCGTAATAGATTTTGTCACGCTGGTCGATTGATACCCCGCTGAACTCGCAGTCACTGTAACAACGAATGTTCCAGTTTTGCTATAAGTGTGCGTTACTGAACTACCGCTTCCGAGTGGTGATCCGTCACCGAAATCCCAGGAGTAAGTAGTGTTGTTCCCTGACGTGCTTCCGGCAAGTGCTGTTAGCATAACAACACTGCTGACATAAACAGTCTGCGTTCCTGCTAGATTGATGCTTGGTGCGCTTATTTGCGGTAGTGTAGGAGTCGCGGACGTCGCAGTGCTATCCCCACCACCGCCACCACCGCATGCGGTGACTAATACGGCACATGCCATCATGGTCGGTAGAATTTTTCCGCGTTTTAAAAAAACATTTTTAGACATGTTGCCCTTTAAGAGTTGAGGAGCGTCAGCAGATTGAAATGGTTAGAAAATCAACGCAGCAATTGCTGAGGAATCATTGGATATTTGAAGTATCTCCGAAAGCCAGCCAGAATATCAATGTTATTCTGTCGGTCGCCGAGTGAAAACTGAGCCTCAATTATAAATTAATATTTAACATTAATTTACAAAACAATCTGAAATAGATGAAATTTGAACAGAATATTACGCTCGGCAGTCGAATTTTTCGTTGAGGGTTTTCTGATAATAGGAAACAACGCCAGTCTTTTCAAGAAGCAAATTAAGGCTCAAAATCGTCACGGAGTAATGGCTAAATTGTTGTTTTTATCTGATTTAGTCAGATCAGGAATGACAAACACGTTTCGGATAAGCCGAAATTCTATTCAGAAAAGAGGATCTTGATATATTCCTTGTCCACGCATTGTGCACCGTTACTTGTCGGGAGAAATGCGTATCTGCATATAAAAAATCGCAATTAAAAAGTTGCAATTTATTGTGTGTAAAGCAGAAACTTTGCGATGACCAATACTTCTTGGTGGGAAGTGATTTTGAAATATAACTTATCAATAAATACATATATAGATTCTACAACGACAGAATCGTACAACTTAAACCCGTTTGCTTTTTTCACATTCAAACGGGTTTAAATCCGGTACAGATATTTCTTAATGTGGCTGGTACACCAACACAGTAAATTGCTGATTGCTAATAGATGGCAAATAAATAGTTTTACTGGCTTTGTCCATCGCCATCGTTCTGGCACCCTTCGCGGTCTTTACCGAGATTGCTGGTGCGTAATGATTGGCATCGATTTGTTTAATTACCGATAAATTTCCTTCGCCATTGGAAGAATAGATGGTTGCCAGGTCGGCATCATAGACCGCTGCGTCAGGATGACCGCCAATCGCGACGCTGGCAACTTGTTTGCCTGTTGATGCATCCGTTACAACCATCGTATTGTTTTGGCATACAGAAAATAACCGGGCGTTCTTAACATCCATTGCCAGACCAGTTGGTTCTTCACAATGTGGTAGTGGCCATTTGGCGATTAATTTATTGCTCGCAATATCAATCGTATGTATCTCTGCCTTATCTTCGACGTTGAAAAAGATTTTGCCATTACCGTTATTGACAGCAAACTCTGGCTTGCCAGTTGTAGCAATGGTAGCGACGACTTGTAAGCTATTTACGTCAATTACTGTTACGTTCGCGGTTTTGCCATTGAATGTGTAAAGTTGGCGTGATTGTTGATCGTATAAAATCGCATCAGGATTAACGCCGCTGACCTTGATTTCTTGTTTCACGGCGAGTGTATCGAGATCAAACACCGTTACTGAGTTAGCTTTGCCATTGCTGGTAAAACCAAGTTTTAAATCCTGAGCAAACGCGATACCATGCACGCCATTCGTATTTGGAATATCTCCGGTTACATTGCCAGATGGAAGATCCAGAACTTGTACGTGATCACCACGACTTAAAAATAGGCGATGACGAAGCACATCAATGTCAATATAATCCCAATGGCTTGGTGCTCCGAGGGTCCAATTTTGAATCCACGATGGCATGTCATTCGCACCCACTGCACTAGTTGCTGTTAGTGCAGCACCTGACAATATTACAGAAGCCATGACTTGTTTTTTAAAACTCATAATTATTTAAATTTGAAAAATTAAATAGAAATTCTTTGCAAAAAGAAGAATGTAAAACACTTTTTTGCAGAGGCGTAAATATTAAAAGCAGATGCAAGCCCCCAAAAAAAATCAAGCACCAACTTGCTTACAATGCATGAACTACTACATTACACATGATGTTCATTTCATGTATGGATGCAGAGTTTTTCAAATTAAGAGTAAGCGACAACCTATCCTCGATGTTGTCGAGGCTTCGGGGGATATATGTCAAGGCTTTAAGGCTAAACCGGATCGCAATAAATAGAATTAAAATTGCATTAATTCAGAGGGATTTAGTTGCGGTCGGATCGTTTTATAGTCTGGGCTTATTTTTTTGTGCCACCCATTAGCATTCTCTTGAGTACCGCATCTTTAAAAATAAAGTGATGTGCCAACGCGGCAGCTGCGTGCAATGCTGCGATTCCCAGTAAGATGTTGGCAGCCAATGCATGAATGTCTTCAACCTGATGCCTGAACGCCTTATCTCCAGGAGCGAACGAAGGCAGTTTGAACAAATCAAATACATTGTCACCTCGTACCCAGGTGTTAAAAAGCCCCAATAATACGGTTGCGGCGATTAACAGATATAAGAAATGGTGTATCGATTTTGCCAACGTTTGCTGCCAACCCACTGAGGCGGGTGGAAGTTTTGTGCCGGCACTGATGCGCCACCAGAGTCGGTATGCAAATACCAAGGCGAGAACGCTGCCAAACAAAATATGCAAGCTCCGAACCCAGACGCGAGGTGTTCCACTGGGGAACCAATCGATGCTTTGCCCTACGCACCATAAACCAATAATTAAAATTGCTGTAAGCCAATGCAAAGCAATTGTTTTGTGGTCGTAACGATCATTCATGAAGAAACCTCGATTCTCAAAATAGAATAGGAAAAACGCTGAATTGGCATTTATTAGTATTAATTGATATTAATTGATATTAATTGATATTACTAAGCTTCGATTACCATCCTCAGAAATTCCATAATACGCTTATATTTGCCAGCGCTTGTAGCGAAAAGTGATAAAAAGGCACCAGAGCCATGAACCGCTCTGGTGCCTTCTGAAAGTTAAATATCGATGAGTAGCTGTGGCTCAACGACTTGGACAGACTATGTTGCGCTGCTATAAGCTGCATTACCCTGTATTGTCATAAAGGGTAGAACATCATTCTGGCGTAGTGCCGTACTACATTGATGGTACTACATTGACGGTACTATGCCAGATCTCAACTTTCAGTTAAAAGTAGCCTTTGAGTGAGAGCATATAGCTGCGTGGTGCTTGCCATTGATATTGATCTAACGCTGCTGTTGCGCCATTAGAAATCGACGTCACCTTTTGGCTATTAGTGATGTTGTAGGCACTGACTTGCAATTTCAGTTTTTTGATCATCGTTCCAATATCGCCAAAGGTATAAGACACATTCAGGTCTGCATTGCCATAGGCATCAATCTTATACGCTGCCGGTTCATTATTGACTGCGTATTGATCGCCGACTTGTTTATAGATCAGTGACGCATTCCAAGGGCCTTGATTAAATAGTAAGCCTAATGCAGCAGTTGATTTTGGTGCTTTAGCGATCGTGCCAGTGCCTGCGGTGTTACCGTTTTTAAATTTAGCGCTATTTAAAGAGTAGTTTGCATAAATCGCCCAGCCGCCATCAACAAGATATGTTCCTTCAGCTTCAATACCTTTGTACACCGTGCCGCCTTGATTAAAGAAGACGGTTTGTCCTGCAACGACACTTGAACCAATTTGATTGTTAAAGTCGATATAGTAAATATCACCCGCAATCTGGAAACGATCGGATTTATGGACACCACCAAATTGGTAGTTGGTGGTAGTTTGAGGATCCGGTGTATTTGTCGGGCTAGCTACTTGGAGAGCAGTTCCCAAAATTGGCACTTGCATACCTTTAGCATACTGAGCGTACAGCGAATCATTTTTGCTGAGCATATGATTCACGGTCAAGAACGGCAAACTTGCTGTAAACGTTTCTGAAAAATTGGCTGCTACGCTAGAACCTTGATTCTTGACGGCATTAACGCTACGAGTAAAGTGCGTATATTTAAATCCAGGCGTCACTGTGGTATTTTCAGTCGCAACCCATTCGAATTCCACGAAAGGCTGGTATTGCTTCCAGCTGGAGTCTTGATTAAATTTAGTACCCTTACCAGCCAAAGTAGGATCAAGTAAAGTCATGGTTGTTAAATCTAAACCATACTGATGACGTGATGTATCCGACTGCTCCAGCCAGATACCAGTACGAAGCAAACCAGCAGAAAATTCTTTAGTCGCTTTGAAAATGTCACCGTTGACACGATAGTGATTTAATTTGTCATAGCCTAAAACACCTCCCGTTGGCACCTTTGCACTGGCATAAGAACTGCCGTTTGTACCAGCCCCTGCTGCGATGACGCCATTACCTAAGTAACCCGTTGCATCAAATCCCGAGATCGTTTTATTATCGTAAAAATAGGTATACAGATTGTTGTCTGTCTGGAAGCCATCGCCCCAGTTCGTTTGTAGTCTGAGATATTCAAAATCCGTTGTCTTGTGAACAGTGTTATATGCATAATAACCTTGGCTGGTTGGGTCATTATTCAAACTGTAATTTTTACCAAACAAGGCTGCTTGCGCGAGCGTCGCGCCAGAAGCTGAATCGGGCAATTGTGTTTTGATGTCGTTATAAGTGGCAAATACAGTAAGGCGTGTGTTGCTGCCCAATTTTTGCTGGTACTTCGCAACAAAATTCGTACCGTCCATGGTGTTGTAAGTCAGATAGCCATCGCTCTTGATCTGCTGTACGTTCAATTGCAAGGTCGAGTCATTCACACCAAACTTACCGCTTTCAAAAGCGACGCCGAACAAATTCGTATTCCAGGTACCATGCGAAAAATAAACTTCCGTTCCCATTTTGGCAGCTGGCGTTTTGGAGAATAAATTGATGCTGCCGCCATACGTAGCCTGGCCAAGATTACTTGCGTTGCCAGGACCGCGCTCTACTACTACACCGCCAATCACCGCCGCTGGGAAATAAGCTGTTGAGTGATGGGTTGGATCATTCGTATCGCCAAATGGAATGCCGTCCCAGGTCACGTTATATTGAGAATCTTGAAATCCGCGCAAGACAGTTTTAGTATCCGCTGCGCCGGGGCCATTTGAGGATGGCTGTGTTGATGCACCTGGAGAGATGCCTGCGATCGTGTTGAAGTTGCCCGTTGGTGCTACGGATTGTTCAATGTAAGCACGAGAAATCACAGATTGTGGTTGCGTTGCAGTCAAATTCGCTTGCGTTGGCGCTACCGCAGCAACTGAATCACGTTTAGCAGTCACTTCAACGATTTGGCCAGCACCGGCTTGCGCACCTACCGCACCGAGATTTACTGACTCTTGGGCAAACACCATGTGCGGAGCAGCGAGAGATAACAATGAAACGGATAACGCATGGCTTAAATAGCGCTTAGGAAACGGAATTGCTTTAGACATAAATAATCCTAGGGTTGAAATAAGTGAAGATTTAAAAACCGCAACATCAAATAAATAGTTATGAAGCAAAAAATTATTTGGCTTAAAAATTCCCTTCATCAAATTTAAAATTTTTCATCGTCAACACGGTAACTCGCGTTTGATCGAATTCAAATTTATTTAAAAATGATGAATTTAATTTTTCTAATTAATTTTGTTTTTCTTATGATGGCTCGCATCCTAAGAAAGATTTATTACAAGAAAAAGACATTCGAAAATATCAAAACTTCTTGTTGTATTTGGCTTTGATTAAGCTAAATTTAATTTTCGAGAGAAAAAAATATGCCTCAATTCGTGTGCGAAATTTTTTAAGCATTCTTTAATTATTTTTTAAGGGCTTTAAATATTGCGAAGGAAAATTTCTCCAAAGAAATCATTTTGTAATTGAAGTGAACTCTGCGAAGATGGCGATCTTCGGTTTTTAATTTTTTCTGCGTAAAAAAGATATCTGTCTCTAAAAGAAAGAATGGAAGTACATGAAATTACTGTTGATTGAGGATGACCTGATGATAGGCGAGAGCCTGGTGGAGGGCTTGCAGAAAGAAAAATATCAGGTTGACTGGGTCAAAGACGGGCTTGCCGCGGACGCTGCTTTAATTGCGAGTGATTATCATATTGTATTGCTTGATCTTGGACTGCCGAAGATGCAAGGCTTAGAAGTACTTCGAAAATATCGTCAAAGTAAAGGCACTGCCGCCATCTTAATTATTACCGCAAGAGATGCAACTTTCGACAGAATCAAAGGCCTAGATACCGGGGCGGATGACTATCTGGTTAAACCTTTTGATCTCGATGAATTATATGCTCGCATTCGTGCTTTGCTACGGCGCTGTCATATCGCTCAAGACCCGTCATTAAATCATTGTGGTCTGACGCTGAACATTTCGACGCATGAAGTATTTTTTCATGGCGAAGAAATACATTTATCGTTAAATGAATTTAATCTGATGTTGGCCTTGATAGAGATACCGGGAAAAGTCATTTCAAAAGCAAAATTAGAAGAAAAAATTTATGGATGGGATGAAGATATCGAAAGTAATACGATTGAAGTGTATATCCACATGCTAAGAAAAAAATTGGGTGCCGATTTTATTAAAAATGTGCGCGGTGTTGGTTATAAATTGATGAATGAAATCGAAAAATGAGAACCATACGCCAGCAACTATTAATCGGATTAATGTCCGGCATGGTGATAACGATTATCGCGGTTTGTATTGGTAGTTATCTCAAAGTAAGGCACGAAACCAATGAGCTCTTCGACTACCAGTTGAAGCAAATTGTGCGTTCATTTCCTGCGAATATGACATTGCAGCAAAGTGAAACGGCAGATAAACATCCAGGTAAAAAAATCGTTGTTCAGGTTTGGAATAAAGATCGTGTCATGGTGTTTACGTCTAATCCTGCAAAAAACTTACCGTTGTATAGCAACACAGGATTTTTTGAAGTCATGGCTGGTGATAAAGCCTGGCGCGTTTACAGTGAAGAAAATAATCATCAGGTGGTACAGGTAGGTCAACTGATACCTGATCGGGAGAATATTGAGTTCAGTTTGGCTTTGCGCTCGCTGATTCCATTTTTAATTTTGATTCCGACTCTTGCTTCACTAATCTGGTTTGTCGTTGGGCGTAGTTTGCAACCGTTGACACGACTCGCAACGGCATTAGGTGAGCGTTCTGCGGATGCACTGCAACCGTTAGATACGCATGGTTATACGCCGGAAATGATGCCGATCGTAACGGCGATCAACGCGCTATTTTTAAGAGTGGATAGCTCGATTCAGCTGCAAAAAATGTTTGTCGTTGATGCTGCTCATGAATTGCGAACACCTCTGGCAGCTTTGAAATTGCAGTTGCAATTAGTTGAGCGTACAAGCGATGATGAAGAACGCAAAACCGGAATCAAAAAACTCCATGAACGTCTGAATCGCGCCACGCATTTGGTTCAGCAATTATTGATACTTGCACGTCAGAGTGACATGGATGAACAAAAAATAGAGCAGAAAGTTTCTGTACCAAAGTTAGCCAGACAAGTGGTTGGAGATTTTTCTTTACTGGCTGAAAATAAAAATATTGATCTTGGGGTCGATGTCGCTGAAGAAGACTTATTCATTCAAGGAAATGTCGATTCCTTGAGGGTAATGTTAGGGAATATCGTTGATAACGCGATACGTTACACCGCAAAAAATGGCCGCATCGATGTCAGTGTAAAAAAAGAAAATAATAAAATATTTCTCGCAGTTAGCGACAATGGAATGGGTATTCCGACAGGTGATCGCGAGCGTATTTTTGATCGTTTTTATCGCTGTGAAGGTAGTGGCGAATCAGGTAGCGGCCTTGGATTGGCAATCGTCAAAAATGTGGCGGACATGCATAAGGCAGTCATTACATTATCTGATGCTCAAGTAGGGACAGGACTGATATTTACAGTTTCTTTTGAGTTGCCCGCAAATTCTTAGGAGCACGATTAAAGCGACAGTGCGACTAGGGCGACTAGCGTGGGTGAAACCTGCGCTGCTGTTATTTCCTGCTTAAAAACGCTTGTTTAAAATTGGTGGGTTGGCCCCACTTTTTGACTGCAGTGTCTTCGATTTAAATTTGAATCATCTAAGCCGGGAGTATTAAGCGGAATAATCCTCCATTTTGATTCGATAGTTCGATGCGCCCCTGTTGATTATTATTGACGTGCAAAGCGGCTATTCGTTTAGCTAAAAGCAAACCTAAGCCGGTTCCGTTTTGGCTGGCTGGAATGTTGCTATAGTCCTCTTCCAGTACCGTGTCAGAAAAACCCGGCCCATCGTCATGAACACTCATTTCAAGATAGCCAGAACACTCTTTTGCGCTAATCACGATGCGACTCTTTGCATACCTTGAAGCATTTTGCAAAGCATTGACCAGTATCATTCTGACCAACATTTCGTCATACACCCATAGCACTGGTGCCTGGTTAAGTTCGCTGTTAATCTCGATATCTGATTGCCCATATTTATTTGCGGCTAATTCGAAGATCAAATCTTCTGGGGCATGTGAGTTGAGATTCAACCGCAGCAGTTCGTGTTCGCTGCGATAGAAAACGAGTAGTCTTGTAAGGGTATCGGAAATATTAAAAATGGCCTGCACGGTTGGCGTATCGCCATGTGATTCAGCGGCAGAGGCAATACTCGACAAACTATTTTTGACATCGTGTATGGTTATTGCCGCAATGTGAGCGAAGCTCATAATGGTGTGTCCAATTGGTATTTGGTTTGAATTTTTTTGAGAAAACGTGAGATTTCCGGTAACTTAGGATGCTCTTTATTTGCTTTTGCGATCGTTATAGCAAACTCTTTCGCTTGTTTGATTTTGATGGCGTCCATCTGGTTCATCAACACATCGGCAAGTAAAGATAGCGAGGCATTTGCCACGATTTGCATATTGTTTGGCAAACGAAAAGCGGCCTCGGTCAGCATTTGTGAAGCTTCTGCATAGGCGCCGGATTTCGCCTTTAAAACCGCTTCATTATTCAGGTTAACGACTTCTTGCGTAGAGCGTTCTATTAGCTCTTTCGCCGCTTCCTCGCCACCGTGATGTTTGAAAATAGTTGATACCGCATTTTTGACTTCTTCGGAGTCTGGATTATTTTGCAGGACGTATTTGAGTATATCCCCTGCAGTTGCAGCTCTGTCGTTGACCAGACAGGCTTTGGCAAGGGCGAATGCTAATTCTTCTGAAATTCCAGTACTTCCTCCGCTCAAAGCTCTATCCAAGGCTTCTTCGGCGAGTTCGGTTTTGCCTGCTTTATGTAAAGCTTGTGCTTCCATCGCTGAAACAGAACGCAGCTCACCTGTTCCCTTGAAAGTTATCTTCGCGTCTTCGATGATATTGATGGCCTTCGCAGCGTCATTCATTTCCAGATAGGCGCTACTGAGTTTGACGTAATCTGCCGGATCTCTTAGTGGTGAATTTTTGGTCTTTTTTAATACGGTAGTCAACGCTTGTTCGACCCGTTTAAAATCGCCCGTGCGTTCGGCCAGACCGGCAAGAGAGCGTTGGCGCATTAACGAGTTGGGCGCCACCGTGCTCGCCTTGTCCAGAATCGCAATGGCGGCGGCATCGTCACCTGATTCGGTATGTATTTTTCCTAGCAAGTCATACGCAGACAAGAGGTTTGGGCTGTCATTAATTAAGTCGCTTAAGAGTTGCTTTGCTTGTTCACCATTGCCTTTCGCTTTCATCGCTTTAGCTAGTCCAAGTTTGGCCCACGGCATCGCACGCAAGCTCAATGCTTGCTCGTAAAACTGCATCGCCTCGTCATTCTTTTCTGCCATTAATAAGGCATTTCCTTTGATACGCATGGCATCGACCAAATATTTGTCACGGGTGGCGATGATGTCATCACAGGCGGCAATGATCTCCAGCCATGCTGACTTGTCATGAAGTTGGTCGATTGCCTGGAGGCGTATCTTTTTTTCCATCAGGCGCTGAAAGCGCGAACGCAAGGTCTCGGCGGTAAATGGTTTTAGCAGATAATCATCGGGCAAACATTCGGCTGCGGTGATCACGCTTTCATAGCCGGTTTCAGCGGTGATCATGATGAATAGGGTCGCGCGGCTGATAATCTTGGCGGTGCGTAAATATTCGAGAAATTGTTGACCATCGGTGGAACCGCCGAGGTAATAATCGCATAGGATGACGTCAAAGCGTTTCTGTTTGAGTAACTCAAGTGCATCACGTATGCTTGCTGCGATACCGACGTTGGTTATTTCTAATGACCCTATTTGATTTCGTAAAGAGCTGCGCATGTCGGCCATGTCATCAATGATGAGAACATGTTTGTCTTTGTACGAAATAATTTTGCTCATAGTAGTCTCAAGGGACTGCAAACTTCATCGTAAGGACATAAACAGACGGTTAGTTCGTCTTTGTTTTTTTGTGTCTGTTAATCTGTCGTCGTTGTGATTGTTGTTGCTCAAGCTTTTGATGGCCCTGAGATTAGGGAATTAGCACGGAAACCCCTGATCTGATTTACTTTTTTAATATTATTTGGCTATTAACTGTTTTTATAGCACAAGTCATACCAATAACAATAACACATAGATAAGATTTGACATCTGCGCCACGCACATGATGTATTTATCGCACATTGGCATAGCTAGTGAGTAGCTCTAACCAGCATTAAACCAGATTTTTTGTTGTTTTTGCCATGTTGCCTTGTCGATAGAGTAGGTCGCAACATCTTTCTCGTTCCAACGTTCAATTCCGCGATAATTCAATCCCAATTTTTTCATGACGCGCGAAGAGGCAGTATTTTCAGGCATGCAAATCGCGTAGAGTGATTCCGCCTTCAGAATATCAAAGGCAAATGCAGCCATTGCTCTGGCGGCTTCGCTCGCATAACCCTTCCCCCACTTGTCCTTACGCAGGCGCGAGCCAATTTCAAGCGGATTTTTTGGATCGCGTCCCAAATATTGTATGCAACCGGCGCCTATGATTTCCTGGCTTTCGATCTCAATAAAACTCCACCACGAAAATCCAATTTCTTCCCAGCGCGCCTTAACCCTTTCGATCATGTTCAGGGTTTCCTCTCTTGTTTCGGCCTGACCTGAGATATAGCGCATGACTTCCGGGTCGCTGTTGAGGCGACATAGCCCTTCAAGATGACTATCCGTGATGGGCTCAAGACGTAAGCGAGCTGTGGTGAGTATGGTCATGTTGAGCAAGCAAAAAGACAGAGAATGGCCTGAAAAATGACGGTAGTGAAATAACGTCAGTAGAATTTATGGTAACTTTGAAAATTCTTTTCAGCAAGGTTTAAGTTTTTCTCGTTCCAACATGGGTAAAAAAAACGCCACCCAACAATGGCGGGTGGCGGGTGGCGTTTGGCGATGTCGGCATCTTAGTGCGACATCGGAATCAAATAAATTAACGCTTGAATTGCATTTCTGCGATGCGGTCAGCAACGATGCTGGTTGCCAGACTTTCAGCTTCAGCACGTTCGAAGATTTCAGTCAGTGTTTCGCCGATACGGCGTACATGAGCATCCATGCCGTCTTCTGGCGTATTCAGGTATTCATAGCAAACTTTGATAATGCCACCGGCGTTGATGACAAAGTCTGGCGCGTACAAAATACCTTTTTGACGGCAAGCTTCGCCGATTTCTGGTGACGCTAACTGGTTGTTTGCAGCACCAGCAACAATCGTTGCTTTGAGACGGGACAGCGTATCTGCATTCAGTGTCGCACCCAAAGCGCATGGGGCGTAGATGTCGGCTTGCACGTCGTAGATGGCATCGATGCCGACAACTTCGGCGTTTAATTCTTCTTGTGCACGTTTTAATGCCCCTTGATCGATATCAGCGACGATCAATTTTGCACCAGCTTCTTTCAGACGACGTGCATAGTCGTAACCGACATGACCCAGACCTTGCAGAGCAACGGTCAGACCTTCCATGCTGTCACGTTTCAAATGGTGTTTGACAGCAGCTTGCGCACCGACGAAACAACCTAATGCGGTAAATGGAGATGGATCGCCACGGTCACCGAGGCCAGCTACGTATTTCGTTTTGCTGGCAACATTCGCCATGTCTGCCGGGCTGGTGCCGACGTCTTCTGCCGTTACATAACGGCCACCGAGGCGTTCTAATGCTTCACCCAAAGCCTCAAACAGGGCTGGAGTTTTATCTGTCTTTGGATTGCCAATGATCACGCTCTTACCGCCGCCGATTGGCAGGCCAGCAACAGCGTTTTTATAAGTCATTCCGCGGGAAAGGCGCAATACATCGCGCACTGCTTCCGCTTCGCTGGCGTAGTTCCACATACGGCAACCGCCCATAGCTGGGCCGAGGTTGGTGTTGTGAACTGCGATAATGGCTTTCAGGCCTGATTTTGCTTCAGAAGCAAAAACAACTTGTTCGTGATTGTCAAAATTGATTTCGTTAAATACAAAAGCGGTCATGCTTATGGCTCCGCGCGGAGGTTTGACTCTGTATGCCGGATAAGGCTGAATCATTTTCCGCAGAAAAAGTGAATAAAAATAATGAAAACAGCAAAAGACAGCAAAAAACAAGCAAGTGACTACTGGTTGTTGTAATCAATGCTACTGGTTGGTGATTGTGTCACGCGCGCCGAAGTATAAGGGAGGAGCGGGTGTTAACTCAAATTTTATTATTTATTTTAAAACTAAATTTTTTTGAGCTGAGCGATAGTGGTTCTAAGCCGCGGCCTGGTTCAGAGTTGTATGTAGCATCGTCAGCAATTCCGAGGTATAGCGAGTTTGCGACTTGACGCAACTGCCACGCGAATAAGAATTCATAAAACCATGTTTGGTTGCTTTGGCGATCTCGGCTTGATGTCCACGTTGTTGCAGGTCGCTGACCAGTTCACGTGGCGTAAATGCAGCTTCATGTTCGGCAAAAATTAAACGTATCGGACAGATTGGTTGAATATTGCGATATTCGCGAATACGCGAGCCGTAAAACAACACGGTGTTTTGTAGTTGTTGCATACACGTGTGTTCGCTATTAATCCACAACGCACTTGCTCCAGCACTAAAGCCAATGGCAAATTTTAATGATGTATGTTCTTGAAGAATGCTTTTCAACTTTTCAGCATAACGACTAACGCCACCCCCAACGATGAAGGCTTGATATGCATCTTGTTCTGAATAAAAGTGACTATCTGGGTCATCCCATGGCGTGACAACAATGGCGTTGACTGATAGTTGGCGTACCAGGCCAGATACCGCGGGCGTATGTCCAAACACATCGGTGGCAATCAGAACAGTAGCTTGGGATGGGGAAATGCTGGATGACGAGGCAGATTTAACAGAAGCAGGCACAGGTAATTACAGAAAAGCAAAGGAGGGCGGAGACTACCGGACTTGTACTGAAATTGCAAGGATAGTTGTGTTTAGCTTGTTTGGACGACTTTTCATGAGTTTTATTTTGACAGGAACTTTATCTGTCGTGGATACTGCATAGTTGATAACAAAATTGCTCAGTTTTCTATTTTTAAGGGCAGCCGCCCTATATATTTTTGGGCAAAATAAATCATAGATATTTTCAATATAGTTGACTTACCACATCTGAAATCTGGAGACTTACCATGTTACGACCTAGTTTGATTGTATTGGCTGTTGCTTTTGTTCTGGCTGGATGCAAAGAAAAGCCAGAAGATGGCAAGGCAAAAGCCAGTGCTTCAGCGAGCGCAACATTAGCGGATCAAGCGTTATTGGTGACTCAGGAAGATTTGGCGCAGATACAGAGTAATGCCATGTCCTCAGGCCCGGTTATCACTGGCTCGGTGCAGCCAGAGCGCAAAGCGGATTTGCGGGCCGAGATTGCTTCCGTTGTTTTGCAAGTCTTTAAAGAAAATGGTGAAACTGTTAAACGTGGTGATTTATTGGTACGTCTCGATGATACGTCGATTAAAGACAGCTTACATTCTGCTGAAGAAGCAGAGCGTGCCGCAGTGCAGACTTTTGATCAGGCAGAGCGCCAGTTTCAGCGTCTGAAAACCTTGCGCGCGTCCGGCATGACGTCGACGCAGCAATTAGAAGACGCGGAAATCCGCCGTAACAATACTCAAAGCGATCTGGTCGCCGCCAAAGCCCGCACCGTGCAAGCGCGCCAACAATTGCAGCGCACTGAAGTGCGTGCCCCTTTTGATGGTGTGGTCAGCGAGCGCAAGGTGTCGTCAGGTGATACGGCACAACTCGGTAAAGAACTGGTCAAAGTGATTGATCCGACCAGCTTGCGTTTTGAAGGATTGGTATCAGCGGATAAAGTGAATAACGTCAAGCTTGGTCAATCCGTGCGGTTTCACATCAATGGCTATGGTGATCAGGAATTCAGCGGCAAAGTGAAACGTATCGATCTGGCTGCAAACGCGACGACTCGTCAGGTCGAAGTATTAGTGACGTTCAATGATAATGCACAGCCACGTGTTTCAGGTCTCTATGCAGAAGGCATGATTGAGGCCGCCACGACGCAGACTCTGATGATCGCCAGCTCAGCCCTGGTACGTGAAGGTGATAAAGCCTACGCATGGTTGGCGAAAGATGGCAGGTTAAAAAAAGTCAGTTTAAGCGTAGGCGAGCGTGATGCTCGTCATGGCGACTATGCAATCTTGGCAGGTTTGAAAGAAGGCGACCGTATCATACGCACGCCGATTGCGACTTTGAAAGACGGCCAAAAATTTACCATGGTGGCCTCGGTTTCAAATAAATTGCCTGTCGCGGTAGCTGGCGCTGCATCTCAGCCCGCGGTCAATTCAGCGGGGAAATAAGCCATGTTTTTATCTGACTTTAGTATCAAACGCCCGATTGCGATGATTGTGATCATCATCGCCCTGATGGCACTGGGCTTGTTGGCACTCAAAAAGTTGAAGGTCAATCAGATTCCGGATGTCCAGCAACCGGTATTGGTCGTGAGTATCCCTTACCCAGGTGCGTCACCAGATACGGTAGAGCGTGAGATCATCAATCGCGTCGAAAAGGCCATGCAAAGTATTACCGGCGTCTATCAATTGCGCTCCACTGCAAATGAAGGTTCAGCGACCATCGTGTTGATCTTCAATTTTGGTAAAAATATGGTGGAGGCCTCGGATGAAGTGCGAAATTCGATCGCTTCAGTACGCTATAAATTACCCGTAGAAATGCGTGAACCAGTGCTGGAAAGGATAGATCCTTCGGCGCAACCGATTATGCAATTGGCATTGTCGTCAGATGTCTTGAGCCATGCGGAAATTTCACGCAAAGCGGAAGATGAGTTAGCAGATAAATTTCGTGCCATTGATGGTGTTGCTACGGTGACGGTAGATGGTGCGCTGCGCCGCGAGTTGAGCGTGTTATTGCATGCTCAAAAGCTGCGTGAATACAATGTGTCAGTGTCGGAAGTAGTCAATGCACTGAGAAATCAAAATACCACTGCGCCTGTCGGAAAAATTACCGGACACTTAACCGAACAAAGTATACGTCTGATCGGTCGTATTGAATCGCCAAGAGAATTTCAATCCATCGTCGTGAAAAAGCGTGGCAATGAAATTATACGCTTGGCACAGGTGGCAGACATTGAGGACGGATTTTCTGAGCTGAACGGTTTCAGCATGCACAACGGCCATCCCAATGTTGGCATTTCCATCACGCGGTCACGCGAAGCAAGTACAGTTACAGTTGCTACCCATGTTCGCGATCTGGTCGCTGAGATTAATAAGACGCTACCTGCTGGTAGCAAATTAGAAGTGACTCAGGATGGCGGTAAAGATGCGGAGAGCAGCCTTGATAACGTCATTGAATCATTGATGTTTGGTGCCGTACTCACGATTTTTGTGGTGTACGTATTTTTAAATTCCTGGCGTTCTACATTAATCACGGCACTCAGTCTGCCTACCTCCGTCATTGCTGCTTTTATCGCCATTTGGTTGAGTGGTTTTACGCTTAATTTTATGACCTTGCTTGGCTTGTCTTTGGCGATTGGGGTGTTGATTGATGATGCGATTGTGGTGCGTGAAAATATTGTGCGTCATATGGAAATGGGTGTTGATCGTCGTACCGCCGCCAGTAACGGCACTAAAGAAATTGGTTTGGCGGTAGCCGCAACCACGTTTTCTATTATCGCTGTATTTATTCCTGTGGCATTTATGCCTGGCATCTCAGGTGAATGGTTTCGTCCGTTTGCATTGACTGTGGCCAGCTCAGTACTCGTTAGTTTGTTTATCTCTTTTACGCTTGATCCGATGTTGTCTGCATATTGGGGTGACCCGGTAGGACATCATTTACTACCAAAAAAAGGGATTAGCCTTGTCTTGGCAAAATTCAATGACTGGTTTGATTATCAGGCTGACCGCTACGGTAACGTGATTGCCTGGGCATTACATCACCGGGTCTGGATGGCGGTGATCGCCGGCGTCAGTCTGGTGGGAGCAATCGCACTTCACGCAACGTTCGGAGGCTCCAGCTTTTTACCGAGTGCCGATAACGGCACCATTTTTATTGACATTCGCACGCCATCTAGTTCCAGCCTCGAATATTCGCGTCTGAAAGTTGAAAAAGCCGCCGAAATCGCGCGTAGTTTGAAGGTCACCAAAGCGACTAATAGCACCATTAATAGTGGTGGTGGACGGGTTTATGTGGATATTGGTAAGAGTACCGAACGCAAGCCATCTGCCGCCGAAGTCGCGACGGATTTACGTAAGCTCCTGGTGCAAGTGATAGGGGCAGAATATGTGGTACAGGATGATTTGAATAATGACGGCGGCAAGCCGGTACAGATTAATTTTTCTGGCCCAGATGCGCGTAAATTACTGATCATCGCCAATGAATTTATGGAAAAATTACGCAAGGTTGATGGTGCGGTTGATGTAGGTTTATCTCAACAAGACCCTAAAGATGAGTTGCAGATCGAGCTCAATCGTGGTCTGGCAAATTCTCTCGGTATTTCGGTCAATGACGCAGCGCAGGCTTTACGTGTAGCATTTGCTGGCGTTGAGGTCGGTGATTGGGTTGATCCTACCGGGGAAGCACGTGATGTGGCAGTCCGTCTGCACCCGAATGATAGAATTAATGCTGAAAATATCGAACGCTTACCGATCGCGGTGAATAACAGCGATACCATGGTGCCGCTCGAGCAAATCGCAAAAATCACCATGGGTAAAGGACCATCACAAATCAAGCACACTGACGGCAAACGCATGATGGCCGTATCAGCAAATACACAGGGTAGGTCGCCTGGTGAGGTAACCGCCGAGGCATTAAAAATTGCTAAGGCCATGAGTTTTCCTGCCGGGTATTCTTTAGATCTTGGCGGTGCAGCACGTTCACAGAAAGAATTGTTCACCGAAATGACAATTGCTCTGGTCATGGGTATTGGCCTGATGTATCTGATTTTGGTCATGCAGTTTGGCTCTTTTACTGCCCCGGTAGCCGTAATGTTGTCTTTACCTTTGAGTTTAATCGGTGTGGTGCTTGCGCTGTTATTGACCCACGGTACGCTTAATCTGATGAGCTTTATCGGCATCATTATGTTGATGGGCCTGGTTGCCAAGAATGCGATTTTGCTGCTCGATTGCGCGCGCAAGCGTGAGCAGGAAGGCTTTGATCGCGAGGAATCCTTAATGTATGCGGGGCGCAAACGCTTACGCCCGATTCTGATGACTACATTTGCTTTGATTGCTGGCATGTTGCCGGTGGCGATAGGTCTTGGTGAAGGTGGGGAGTTTTATCGTCCGCTGGCGATTGCGATTATTGGTGGAACCATTACCTCTACCTTGTTGACATTGTTGGTTGTGCCGACCTTCTATGACAGCATAGAAATTAGTCGTGATCGTATGATGGCGAAGTATCGTTCTCGTGTGGTTCGTTGGAATGCTTTTTTTGCTGCGTTAGCGACCGGCTTGGAGGCAGTATTGACGGTGACATTTATTCGCTTTATTTTCCGTCTTCCGGTGCGTCTGATCAGAATGTTCAAACCTGTCAAAAATGTTTGAAGCGTATGTTCATTCGCGTATCGTAGAGGGATGGAAAGTACAGCATAAAGCGTTTTGAGGGGTATTCTGGATTTCTTGCTTGACGAGCAGGTTTCAAATCTGGATACTTCGCGCACTGTTAAAATGTGACAAAACGTTTCTGGAATAACGTCCATAAATTAACAACGGCCTTTACCAAGGCCGTTTGTTTATTCTTCAACAAAAACAATTGAACTGGAGATACCAATGAGTCAAGCAGCACCCGCTGTCGCAGCAAAGATGCCGCCGCAGATTCCTTACATCATTGCGAATGAAGGCTGTGAGCGCTTTAGTTTTTACGGCATGCGCAACATTCTCACATCGTTCCTGATTAGCAGCTTGCTGTTATCGATGCCTGAAAATTTACGCGCAGGAATGGCTAAAGAAATTTTCCATACGTTTGTTATCGGCGTGTATTTTTTCCCATTACTGGGTGGTTGGTTAGCCGACAGATTTTTTGGTAAATATAATACGGTGTTTTGGCTTAGTCTGGTGTACTGCGCCGGACATGCTTGTCTGGCCATATTTGACGATAATCCACGCGGATTTTACGTTGGCTTATTTCTCATCGCTTTTGGTTCTGGCGGGATTAAACCCTTGGTTTCATCGTTTGTTGGTGACCAATTTGACCAAAGCAATCGCAGCATGGCGCAAAAAGTGTTCGAGGCATTTTATTGGATCATCAATTTGGGTTCCTTCTTTGCATCGATATTAATGCCGTATTTTTTGAAGCAATTAGGTGCTGGCGTTGCATTTGGCATACCTGGTATTTTGATGTTAATCGCGACCATTATTTTCTGGTCGGGCCGCAAGAAATATGTGCACGTCGCCCCGGTTGCAAAAGATCCGCATTCTTTTATAAATGTCGTACGTACTGCACTGCTGGCAGAAGTATCAGGTAAAGCACGCACCGGTTTATATATCGCTGTGTTGGGCGTGATTGCTGCAGTTGGTGTGTTGTTGACGATACCAACGCTGGCGCTGGTGCCAGCCATATGTCTCGCATTGGTGATGTTGCTTGGTTTTGGCGGTATCGGTACCTGGATACAGTTGGATCGCGCCTACGGCACCCATCCTGATGTGATTGTGGATGGTGTACGCTCGGTATTGCGTGTTCTGGTGATTTTTGCATTAGTGACGCCATTCTGGTCTTTGTTTGATCAAAAAGCGTCTACATGGGTGGTACAAGCGGATTCGATGGTAAAGCCTTCCTGGTTCCAGTCATCGCAAATGCAAGCCTTGAATCCTATGCTGGTGATGCTCCTGATTCCATTTAATAATCTGGTCTTGTACCCTATGTGCAAACGCCTTGGTCTGGAATTAACGGCTTTGCGTCGCATGGGTTTAGGGATTGCTTTTTCAGGTTTTGCCTGGATCGTAGTGGGATTTATGCAGTTGGCAATGGATGGTGGCAATACTTTGTCAATTACCTGGCAAATCCTGCCATACGCTTTGTTGACGCTTGGTGAGGTGTTGGTATCGACGACGGGTCTTGAGTTCGCTTATGGTCAGGCACCGCTGGCGATGAAGGGCGTGATTATGAGTTTTTGGAGTCTGACAGTGACCATTGGTAACTTGTGGGTATTGCTGGCGGATGCAAGTGTTAAAAGTGCACCAGTCATGGAACAGATCAAAACTTCAGGCATCAGTACGACAGCCTTCTTAATGTTCTTCTTCGCAGGCTTTGCTTTGTTAGCATCTCTGGTGTTTGCAATGTACGCTAAAAATTACAAAATGCATAACTATTATCGGCAAGCCTAAGTTTGACCCCGCAGTTAAGGCGACAATGTTAGCTTATTGAGTCAGCTTCGAGTGCTATTAGAAGTCCTCAATAGCGCTTCAATATATACAGGCTATTGGTTTTTTTATTAACGAGATTGCGCTCTTCGCAATCTCGTTTTTTTGTATTTTATTTCCTACAAAAAATCGATCACCAATAGTTTAATCCTTTGATTTTATCTTCATTCTTTACTAAATTAACTACATTACTTTTCAATAGTGCGATAGTTTTTTTCAGATCAAATGTGATCGATCCTCACTTGAAATAAAAAATCGTTTTTAGCCGCAGATGAGTGCTGCGATCAAATTAATTTGATTGAAACCAAGTGACCCATAAATATATCCCCCCACCATAGGTCCCGATACTGATCCGA